>NZ_JAGRRA010000003.1:0-370357 GCF_018223875.1 Klebsiella sp. 54 | reverse complement strand
TGAGAAGATTTTCAGCTGATACAGATTAATCGATGCGTCCGCAGGACGTGTTGATAAAACAGAATTTGCCTGGCGGCACTAGCGCGGTGGTCCCACCTGACCCCATGCCGAACTCAGAAGTGAAACGCCGTAGCGCCGATGGTAGTGTGGGGTCTCCCCATGTGAGAGTAGGGAACTGCCAGGCATCAAATAAAACGAAAGGCTCAGTCGAAAGACTGGGCCTTTTGTTTTTGCGTTTTAACAAGAACCCCGTCCCGAAAGATGCGGGGTTTTTTGCTGTGTGGGGTATGCCTCCCCGGTGGCGCTGCGCTTACCGGGGCTACGGATCCTGAGCCACAAAACCTGGTGCGCAGCACCGTCTCCAGGCAGACCACTATGCCAGTTCGCTACTATCAGCAATAATTATCACATTAATAGGTTATCTTTACATTGCCCTTAGTAATACTATGGTTTATCTTCTCTGCGCATTGTACCAATGCATCGCTCTCCTGACGGAGATAAATTAAGCAATCGCTTATCTCTCATCCTGTTAACTGGTTAAACATTAAATGAAAAAACCGCTAATTGGGATTCTGATTTTCGCTTATGGATTAAGCTCACCTCTGTTTGCTGCCGAAACCGCCAACCTAATGCTCTCCGGGCGGGTCGTGTCAGAAACCTGCAATACTGATATTGTGAATAAACAACCTCTGCAGCGCTGCGGAAAAAATACCTACCACATTGCCTCGAAAAATATAGAGAATCACGCGCGTGGTGTGGTCACTCGTACAGTGAATTTATCCAATGATACGAGTCGAAAAATAATTATCAGCAGCTACGATTAAATACCTCTCTATTTCAGCGCTATTATATTGTGTTCTGCTAAATAATGGCGCTGCATCTTCTTCATATATATTAACGCGTTAGCGAAATTACGAAATTATTCCCACCGCTGAATACATTACTCCCATTTATGGCGACAATGGGTATGCTTCTCGCCGGTTTTTTGGTTTAATGAGCGATATCATTAACACTTTGTTAACTTGATCTGGTTTATATGACAGCAAATTTGATATACAAAGAGGGATGATTGCCTGTATGGATGCTGTCCGACGTACCTTGCGTCATCTGCTTTGGTTATCGGCTGGCAATATGAGAATAGAAATGAAAATCCTGCTTAACTGGTCGCCGTTGCGCCGGCTCTTCACTTACCTTCAGGAGCGCTTTACCTTTCTGGTGCTGCTCTGCTGGCCAGCGATAATCTGGCTGTTCTGCCGGGTCGGCGTATGGCTTACGGATAACCTGTATGAACTGCTGGGGAAATCACCCGCCCAGTCCTTCACCGTCTATCTGCAGCCGTTTATGACCCCCGGCACGCTGCTGCGCATCTCCATCAGCTGGGTGGTGTTGCTGTTCATTCTCTTCAGCATGGCGATGGCCTTCACCTGGGGTCTGCGCCACTTTATGAACCGCCACAAATAAACCATTCGGGCCGCCGGGAGTCGACGGCCCTTCTTAAGTCCTTATGCCATTTGACCAATCGTTTTGCGAAAACGCAGCAGGGCGATAGTAAAGAACACCGCTCCGATAACCAACAAGGTTAAGAACTGCGGCCAGACGATACTGAAGCTGGCGCCGCGGTACAAAATCGCCTGCGCCAGACTGACGAAGTGGGTGGTCGGCATGGTCAACATGATATCCTGAACCAGCTGCGGCATACTTTCCCGCGGCGTGGAGCCGCCGGAGAGCATCTGCAGCGGCAGCAGCACCAGGATCATCAGCAGCCCCAGCTGCGGCATCGAGCGGGCGAGGGTGCCCATAAAAATGCCGATCGAGGTTGTGGCGAACAGGCTGAGCGCCACCCCCAGCATAAACAGTAGAATCGACCCCTCAATGGGCACCTGCAACATCCCCTGTACCATCAGCACCAGCGACAAACCGGAGACCACTAGCACCACCAGCCCCATCGACCAGATCTTGGCCATCATGATCTCAAACGGCGTGACCGGCATCACCAGCAGATGCTCGATGGTACCGTGCTCGCGCTCGCGGATCAGCGCCGAGCCGGTGAGGACAATGGCCAGCATGGTGATGTTGTTGATGATCGCCATCACCGCGCCAAAGCGCTCCTGTTCCAGGTTAGGGTTAAAGCGCATTCTTATCGCCAGCTCTACCGGCAGCACGCTGTTGTCCCGATAGCGGGCAATGAAGCTGTTTACTTCGCCGCTAATAATATTCTGGATATAGCCGTTGCCGGTAAAGGCCTGGCTCATGCGCGTGGCGTCGACGTTGACCTGCACTTCCGGCTGGCGGCCGGCCAGCACATCGCGCTGGAAGTTAGGCGGAATATTGATGGCGAAAGTGTAGCGCCCGGCATCCAGGCCGGCGTCCATCTCATCGGCGGTAATCAGCTCCGGTTCGAGAAACCAGGGGCGGTAGAATGCGTTAATAATGCGTGAAGAGAGCTGCGACTTATCCATATCGGCAACCGCAATCGGCGCCAGGTGTAGCGAGCCGGGCATCACCGTGGCTGAGGAGTACACCGACACCGTAAAAGCAAACACGATCAACGCCAGCATCGCTTTATCACCCAGCAGGCTACGCAGCTCTTTGACGCCAAGATTATAAATATTGCGTAATCCGCGCATCACCCCTCCTGTTTCTTCAGCAGCAGCACGCTCAGCCCGAGCACCAGCGGCACTGCAATCAGTAGTGGAATAAAGGAGCCCCACAAATCGCTGAGATTCAGCGCTTTGGAGAAGGTGCCGCGGGCGATAGTCAGGAAGTGGCTGGTCGGGTAGATTTGCCCAATCCAGCGCCCGGGGCCTTCCAGCGACGCTACCGGATCGATCATCCCGGAGAACTGGGTCGCCGGGATTAGCGTAATGATGGCGGTGCCGAAAATAGCGGCGATTTGGCTCTTCATAAAGGTTGAGATCAGTAGTCCCAGTCCGGTGGCAATGGTGACGTACAGCAGCGCCGCCAGGCTTAGCGTCAGGAAGCTGCCCTTATGTGATACGCCAAAGACGAAGACCGACAGCGCACACAGCAGAAAAAAGTTAAACATTCCCAGCATGATGTAAGGCACCTGCTTGCCGAGCAGGAATTCGCTGCGGGTGGTCGGCGTCACGTACAGGTTGATGATCGACCCGAGCTCCTTCTCACGTACCACGCTCAGGGCGCTGAGCATCGCCGGGATCATCATCAGCAGCAGCGGGATCACCGCCGGGACGATGGCCGGGAGGCTCTTCACGTCCGGGTTATAGCGATAGCGGGTCTCGATGGAGATGAGCGAGGTCTCACGATTCGGGCTACTTTGCTGCCCGGCCATCTCCTGCAGCCAGGCGAGATGCATGGCCTGCACGTAGCCGCGCACCGTCTCCGCGCGGTTTGGCATTGCGCCATCCACCCAGACGCCGATTTGGACCGGCGTGCCGCGGGCGATATCGCGGCCAAAGTTCGGCGGGATCTCTATCGCCACCGCCAGTTCGCCGTCGCGCATCCGCCGGTCGAGCTCATCGTAACTGCGCAGCGGCGCCTGTTCGATGAAGTAGCGTGAGCCGGCGATATTCTGCGACCAGCCCTGACTGCTGAGGGTTTGATCGCGATCGAGTACCGCAAAGCGCAGATCCTCGACGTCCATGCTGATCCCATAGCCCATGATAAACATCAGGATCACCGTTCCCAGCAGCGCCAGCGTCGAACGTACAGGATCGCGGCGCAGCTCCAGCGCTTCGCGGCGGCTGTAGCTGAACAGCCGTTGCAGACTGAAGGCCTGGCGCGGGGCCGCGCGTTCTGGATGGGATGCTGCAGCAGGCGCAAGTTCCTCAGGAACTGCGGCGGTTGGCTGCGCCTCCTGGAGCCAGGCGATAAACGCCTCTTCGAGGCTGGCGGCACCGCGCTGTTCGACCAGCGCCTGCGGCGTATCGCTGGCCAGTACCTTGCCGGCGTGCATCAGCGAGATGCGGTCGCAGCGTTCCGCCTCATTCATAAAGTGGGTGGAGATAAAAATGGTCACCCGATCCTGACGCGCGAGGTCGACCATCAGCTGCCAGAACATATCCCGTGCCACTGGATCGACCCCGGAGGTGGGTTCGTCGAGGATCAGCATTTCCGGGCGATGGATGACCGCCACCGCCAGCGACAGACGCTGACGGATGCCCAACGGCAGGGCGGCGGGCAGGGCGTCTTCCACCTCGCTGAGCATGAAGCGCTCGCTCATTTCCGCCACCCGACCGGGGATTTCGCCGTCCGGAATATGAAACAGGCGGGCGTGCAGTTCGAGGTTTTGCCGGACGGTCAGTTCGCTATAGAGCGAGAAGGCCTGCGACATATAGCCCACCCGCTGGCGGGTGGCGATATCCTTCGGATCGACCGGCTGGCCGAACAACCAGGCTTCGCCTTCGCTGGCGGGCAGCAGGCCGGTGAGCATCTTCATGGTGGTGGATTTGCCGCAGCCGTTGGAGCCGAGGAAGCCGAAGATTTCACCGCGCGCGATGCGGAAGTTAACGTGGTCGACGGCGACGAAGTCGCCAAAGCGCATGGTCAGCCCACGGGCTTCGATGGCGATCTCTTCCTCGCGGTCGTCGCGCGGCGGGATTACCACCGCCTTATGCGCCTGGCGCTGCGCTTCCGGCAGCAGGGCGATAAACGCCTGCTCCAGCGTCTGGCTGCCGGTCTGCACTTTCAGCTCCGCAGCGGTACCGGTCGCCAGCACCTCGCCGGCGTTCATCGCTACCAGCCAGTCAAAGCGCTCAGCCTCTTCCATATAGGCGGTGGCCACCAGCACGCTCATCTCCGGCTGGCGCTGACGAATGCTGTCGATAAGCTCCCAGAACTGCGCCCGGGAAAGCGGGTCGACGCCGGTGGTAGGTTCATCGAGGATCAGCAGCTGCGGGTCGTGGATAAGGGCGCAACATAAACCCAGCTTTTGCTTCATCCCGCCGGAGAGCTTACCCGCCGGGCGATCGCGAAACGGCGCCAGCCCGGTGCTCTGCAGCAGCTCGTGGATACGTGATTCGCGTTCGGCTTTATCATGGCCAAACAGGCGGGCGAAGAAGTCGACGTTTTCATACACCGAGAGGGTGTGATAGAGGTTTTTCCCCAGTCCCTGCGGCATCCAGGCAATCTTCGGGCACACCTCGTGGCGATGATGAACGTCGCGCATATCGCCGCCGAGCACCATCACGTTACCCTGCTCAATGGCCCGCGCCCCGGCGATGAGAGAGAGCAGGCTCGATTTGCCGACGCCGTCCGGGCCAATCAGGCCGACCATGCGCCGCGCCGGGATCGCCAGGCTGATATCCCGCAGCGCCACGGTGGCGCCGAAGCGCTGGCCAACGTTGTCCAGCCGGGCAATGGGGGGCGAGGTATCCAGTGGCGTCATTATCATTGCGGCAACCTCACCGTCAGGTCTTCAGGCCAGGAGTGTTGGTTATCCAGCCGCACGTAAGCCATGCCGGGCAGGCCGGTTTTGACATACTCCAGGTGCTGCGCCAGCAGCTCCGGCGGGATGCGCGCTTTGACGCGGAACATCAGTTTGAGACGCTCGTCGCGGGTCTCCACCGTTTTCGGCGTAAACTGCGCGACGCTGGCGACAAAGCTGATATTGGCCGGGATCACCAGATCAGGGGCGGCATCAAGGATCAGCCGCGCTTCGCTGCCAAGCGCCAGCAGGCCCGCCTGTTCGGTGGGCAGAAAGAAAGTCATATAGACGTCGGCGAGATCGACCATGTTCAGCACCCGACCACCGGCGGCCAGCACTTCCCCCGGCTCGGCGACGCGATACTGAATACGGCCGTCGCGGGGCGCCTTCAGCTCGCTATCGTCAATATCGGCAAGGATCCGCCGCTCGGTCGCCTGGGCCGCTTCGACGCGGGTTTGCGCCTGAATAATGCTGGTGCGGGCGACCTCGATGGCGGCGCGGGCGGCGGAGACCTGGGCTTTCGCCGACTCCAGCGCCGCGCGGGCGCTCTCTGCCGCGGCGCGATCGTCATCCAGCTGCTGGGCGGAGACGGCGCCGCGCTGCGACAGGGCATTCGAGCGGACGTGACGTTTCGCTGTGGAGTCGAGCTCCGCCTGACGCTGCTTCACAACCGCTTCGCTGGCGCGCATTTCACTTTGCCGCTGATCGAGCAAGGCTCTGGCGGCCAGGACCGCGCTTTCCGCTTCCTTGATTTGCGCGGCGGCTTCAAGACGCTGCTCGTTCAGTACACGGATATCCATTCTCGCCAGTACCTCTCCCTGGCGCACGAACTGACCCTCTTTGACCAGAATGGTGTCGATACGTCCGGCGATTTTGCTGGCAATATCCACTTCGGTGGCTTCTATTCGTCCGTTGCTACTGGCGAAACCCTCCGGAAGGCCCGGCGGGCGCAGCAGCCACCATGCCGCGGCGGCGAGTACCACCAGTAAGCCGACAAAATACCCTGTCCAACGTTTCTTTATTTTGTCCATACGCGACTCGCTTGATTCCCTGTGCTGAGTGATACGCGTGTCTCCTCCGGCGGGCGGAGCGTCCTTCTTGCGAAGGACGAATAAAGGGGGGAAGGGCCGCTGACGCAGAGCTCTACCGCGTCGATGCGCAGCCGAACGCTGTACTACTTATGTGGTCATCATCAGCGATCCTGGCCTTAATGAAACACGCATAGTGAGAGCTACCGTTAACGCGATAGTAACATCCGCGGCGGGCTTGTCCATACGAAAGGCAGGGTCTTGTCGACGTGTTAACAAAATATCCACTACCGGCAACATTTCATCACCTCAGAACAGCACCGGTAGCCCCAGACCACGTTTCACCTCATGCAGCGTCTGCTGCGTCAGCTGGTGGGCGCGCTCGCTGCCCTGGCGCAGCAGATCCAGCAGCATCCCTTTATCCTGAATAAAGGTGGCTCGCCGTTCGCGGATCGGCGCCAGTAGCGCCTGCAGGCAGGTCTCCAGTTCATTTTTACACTGGCGATCGCCCAGCCCGCCGCGCTGATAGTGGGCTTTCATCTCAGCCACCAGTGCCTTATCGCTATGGAAAGCGTCGAGATAGGTGAACACCACGTTGCCGTCGACATGCCCCGGATCGCTGACTCTCAGGTGTGTCGGGTCGGTATACATCGCGCTGACCGCGCGGTGAATCTCCTCTTCACTGGCCGATAACGTCAGCGTATTGCCCAGCGATTTCGACATTTTGGCGTTGCCGTCGACGCCCGGCAGGCGGCTCACTTCGCTGAGGAGCGCCTTGCAGTGGCGCAGCACTGGCGCGCCGGTGAGGCTATTCATCTTATGGACGATCTCGTTGGTCTGCTCAATCATCGGTAGCTGATCGTCGCCCACTGGCACCAGCTCGGCCTTGAAGGCGGTGATATCGGCGGCCTGGCTAATCGGATAGGCAAGAAAGCCCACCGGCAGCGAACGGGCGAATCCTTTCTGGGCAATCTCATTCTTGACCGTCGGATTACGTTCCACGCGGGCGACGGTGACGATATTCATATACAGCGCGCTGAGCTCCGCCAGCGCGGGCAGGGCGGACTGCAGGCAGATCGTGGTGAGCCTGGGGTCAATGCCGACGGCCAGATAATCGGCCATCACTTCGAGGATATGGTGGCTAACTTTTTGCGGATTGCTGCCGTTGTCAGTGAGCCCTTGCAGGTCGGCGATCAGGATAAACTGCTGGTGGTCGTGCTGCAGCGCGACGCGCTGGCGCAGCGAGCCGACGTAATGGCCAAGATGTAGTTGGCCGGTGGGGCGGTCGCCGGTGAGAATGGTTTGCGGGTGGTTCATCAGGAACTCCTTATCAGACTGTTCAGCCGAAAGACGTCCTGAAAACACCAAAGCCGCCTTCCGGCGGCTTTGAAAATGGAAACGTATATCGTGCCGCCTGTTATGCAGGCAGCCACCAACGGCGGGGAAAGGTCACGATCGCGTTTCTGTTCATCTTTTTATCCTGCCACGAAACCATAGTGGGGTAAACCCCGTTTGGTAAAGTGCCCGGCGGCGCTGCGCTGGCGCGGGCCTACTGACTGCCCGTACAGGCCGGGTAACAGGATAAAACGACCGCTGTTACATGGTCGAGAAGACGTTCATGATCACGCCGCCGGAGATAATCAGCGCCATGGCGATAATGGCCGCCAGGTCCGGTTTCTGCTTATAGAGGATCATGGAGCAGATGGTGACGCCGACGATACCAAAGCCGCACCACAGCGAGTAGGCCACGCCCACCGGGATGGTGCTCATTGCGCGGGTGAGGGCGAAGTAGCAGAGGCCGTAGGCGCAGACCACCAGCACCGAAGGGGCCAGTTTGCTGAAACCGTTGGTCTTTTTGATCATCGAGGTGCCGGTGATTTCGGAGCCGATAGACAGCGCCAGCCATAAAAATCCGAGATTAAACATAGGGGGTATTCCTTTCCTGTTAGTTAGCGATGTTCTTATCCATGGCGGCGGCTGGCGCGGCGGGCGCCGCCTCTTCGCTCGCTTCGGAACCCATTTTCGAAAACAGGTTCATGATAATGATGCCGCTGGCGATCACCGCCATGCCGATGATGGCGGCGGTATCCGGGTGCTGGCCGTAGAATGCCATTCCCAGCGTCGAGACCACCAGAATGCCGGTGCCGGACCAGGTGGCGTACGCCAGACCGACCGGGATATCTTTCACCGCCCTTGAGAGCGAGTAATAGCAGGTGCAGTAAAGCGCAATCAGCAGCCCGAGCAGCAGCATTTTGCTGCCGCCTTCGCTGCTACCGAACATTTTTAACGTCGAGGTTGCCGAGGTTTCGGAGAGGATAACCAGCAGCATCCATAACCAGCATTTTGTTTTCGAAGACATCGTTAAGCTCCAGGTTTTTCGTTGGGTAAGGTCATATCTTTCTGTTTTTTAAGTAATCAATGGCCGCATCGGTCAGCTGAGCGCGCGGGGCCGCCGCCAGCGCCGGATTATTCACCACGTCTGTGACGGTAAGATAACGGCGCGGTTCGCTGCTGGCGGCGGCCGGCGCGGTGGGTGCGTCCAGCTTCGCCAGCAGCTCATTCATGGTGCCGAGGAAGACGCCGCAGGCTTCCAGACGAGCCAGCGTGGCCTGCAGATGCCCGGCATAGGCGCTGCCGGCCTGCGCGCCGCGCAGCTGGTTGAGCTCGCTGTGCGGATCGCAGTGGTAGCGCAGGGCCAGAACTGGAATACCCGCCAGCAGCGCCTCGTGCGCGCAGCGGGAAACCGGATTGCGCAGGGTGCCGTTCAGCAGATCCGAGGCTTGCGGATAATCGAGAAAAGGCAGCAGTACCGCCCGCCATGGCGCTGACGGCAGGGCATCCTGCCAGGCCGATGACGGGATAATCTCGCCCACCTCTCGCCAGGCGGCGGCGTCGGCGAGACCCTCCTCCAGCGCGAGGCGCAGCGGATAGCCGCTTCCCGCCAGGCGCTGGCGGATAGCTGCGCGGTAGCCGTCAGCGGCGGTCACCATCACCAGTACCGGCGGCCGCAGGCGCTGCAAAATCCGCGCAACTACACCTTCAATCTGTTCGTCGGTCATGGCGAGCCTCCGTTAGCCGATGAGCGTCACCTGCGCGCCGTTTTTTAACCCGGCGGCATTGGCTTCTTCGGTGTCGATGTGAAATTCCAGCGCGAAGTCATCGCGCACCCGCACCACCACTTCATCGAAAGTCAGCTGGCGCTCGCCGTTGCTGCGCACGCTGACCTTCTGGCCATTGCTGACGTTGAGCTGGCGCGCGTCCTGCGGCGACATATGAATATGCCGCCAGGCGCAGATCACCTGAGAATGGAGCTCAACGTGACCGGCGGGGCCAATCAGCAGCGCGCTACCGGCATTCTCCAGTTGCCCGGACTCACGAACTGGCGCTTGAATGCCGAGCGTGAAGCAGTCGGCGCGCGACACTTCCAGTTGCGATAGCGGGCGGGTCGGGCCGAGGACGCGAACGTTGGTCAGCGAGCCCTTCGGCCCGACGGCGGTTACGCACTCCTGGGCGGCAAACTGCCCCGGCTGGCGCAGCGGTTTGAACGGCGTCAGGCTGTAGCCTTTACCGAACAATGCCTCGACGTCCTGTTGCGCGAGATGGACGTGGCGGTTGGAGATCCCCACCGGGATCGCCGGCGCCGTTGCGCTCAGGCGGGCGGCGATTTTTTCGCGAAGCAAAGTGTCGATCATGACTTCTTCCCTTTCTTCAGCGCAGGGTGCTTATCTTCCGCTTCGTTCGGGATAGCGGGCGGAACGAAGGGTTCCGGGGCGGTGATAACCACCGGTTCGTCCGTTTTTTCCTCGCGCGGAGGGTTGCCTTTGAGGTTGCTTAAGGCTTCAACCACGCAGCGCTCCGGACGGGCAATGACCAGCGACTTCACGGTGTGCTCGGCGCCGGCAACCGCCACGCCGCGTTCGATAGCGGTGTGGATGGCGCTGATTTCCCCTTCAAAGCAGACGCTCACCAGCCCGGAGCCTGGTTTGCGATAGCCAATACAGGTCACTCCGGCGGCTTTACAGGCGGCGTCGACGGCCTGAATGGCGGCGACCCATCCTCGCGTTTCAATTACGCCTAAACTTTTCATGGTCGGCTCCTGTTAATGGCGGACTAAGCGAATATCAAAATCAAATTGCCGGAAGAAGGCTTCCAGCCGGTCCAGTTCATCCGGCGAATAAGACGGGTCCTGGCTAATCGGGTAGGGCATATCCAGGCGTTCGTACTTTTTGCGTCCCAGCTGGTGGTACGGCAGCATGTCGATACGGCGGATATTCCCGCGCTTCGCCAGCTTCTGTACGTAATCAATGGCGCCGGTAATGGCGTCGAATGAGTCGTTGTAGCCGCGAATGAGCGGCATACGCACAATGACGTTGGCGCCGGAATCCACCAGCCATTCGAGATTGCGGCGGATCCCTTCGTTGCCGATGCCGAGCATCGCCTTGTGGTGTTCGCTGTTAATCTGCTTAATGTCGAATAAGAAGGTGTCGGTGACCGGCGCCAGCTTCTGGTAGTTGGCAAGCGGTGTGGTGCCCTGGGTTTCGACGGCGGTGTTAATCATCATCTTTTTGCATTCGCGAAATAAGGCGACGGCAAAATCAGTTTGCAGGCTCATCTCGCCGCCGCCGATGGTCACGCCGCCGCCGGAGGAGATATAGAAGTCGTAGTCCTGCATGATGATCTCCATCAGCTCGCTGACGGTGACGTCCTTGCCCATGATGTCCAGCGCGTTCTGGGTGCAAATCTCTTCACATTTGCGGCAGCCGATGCAGTCTTTATGGCGATCGACGAAGTGCTTCATTTCGCCATTCTCTTCCGCCCGATAATGAATACCCGCCGGACAGACGCTGACGCAGTCGCCGCAGTTAATGCATTTGTCGTGCGAGAACATCACCTGGAACTGGCTGCTCAGCCCTTCCGGGTTGGCGCACCACGGGCAGCGAATGTTGCAGCCCTTAAAAAACACCAGCGTGCGAATGCCATCGCCGTCATAGATCGAATATTTCTGGATATTGAAAATGCGGCCCGTTAATTCTTGTTTTGCGATCACGCTTGCCTCCCGCTCCGTCCCGTTACGGGACGGAGAACTTCCGGTTATTTCTCAAATACAGCTCATTTAATTCTCTTTAAGAGAACTAAAACTTCTCAATCACCGTACGGCTGATGATCTCGTCCTGGACCTCTTTGCACAGCTCAACGAAGTAGGCGCTGTAGCCGGCGACGCGGACGATCAGGTCACGGTATTTTTCCGGCTCCTGCTGCGCCTTCTTCAGCACTTCGTTATCGACATAGCTGAACTGCATCTGGCCATTGCCGAGAATCGAGGCGGTACGCAGCAAGGTAATCAGACCATGGCGACCTTCCGGGGTATCCAGCAGCCCTTTGAGGAATTTGAAGTTGTGCACCATGCCGATGTTCATGGTTTCCACGTTCATCTTGCTGACCGACTTGATAATCGCCGTTGGGCCTTGCTTATCCGCGCCCTGGGTCGGGCTGATGCCATCGGAGAGCGGCATCCACGCCAGGCGGCCGTTCGGCGTGGCGTTGGTTAGCTCGCCGATGGGCGTGTTGTTGGAGATAGACAGGGTGCCGTGGCTGAGGGTCGAGTAGAGCATCTTGTACTTACGGCACTCTTTCTCGGTCCATTCGGTAATATCCAGCGCGTACTGGTCGACATAGTTATCGTCGTTACCGTATTTCGGCGCGTTCAGGCAGTCGCGGCGCAGCGCTTCGTAACCTTCAAAGTTGGCCAGCAGCGCATCGCGGATCTGCTCAAGGGTGTATTTCTTCTCTTCGAACACCAGCTTGCGGATCGCCGCCATCGAGTCGACGTAGGTCGCCAGACCGGAGAAAATCAGCCCCGGACCGTGGTTGACCATCGCGCCGCCGGCGGCGACATCTTTGCCGCTCTCCATGCAGCCTTCGACCAGCAGCGACATCAGCGGCTTCGGCGCCACATCGCGGTGGACGCGCTGGCTGATGACGGTGCCGATAGCCGACAGGCGCACGATATGGGCGATCTGCTGTTTTACCGCCGCGTCGAATGCTTCGAAGGTGCGCAGGTCGCGCAGGTCGCCGGTGTCCAGCCCCTGATAGCTATCGAACAGCACCATCCGCCCGCGGTTAAGCACGAACTCGATAGCGATAGGCCACTGGGTGTAGCCGGTGGAGGTCCACTGGTAGATGCGCCCGGATTTCTGCGGTTCAACGCAGCCCATCAGGCAGTAATCGCGGGCGTCTTCAAAATCGAAGCCTTTGCGCAGCATCATCTTGATGTGGGAGTCATCGAAGTGGCAGGCCGGGAAGCCCATTCCCGCTTTCACCACGTCGACGATTTTTTCCATGTATTTCTGCGGCGACTGGTTGTGGATACGGCAGGCCAGCGACGGCTGGTAAACCTTCACGAAGCGCACGGCGTCCATAATCAGATAGGTCAGATCGTTACAGGCATCGCCGCCGCTACGTTTCTGGCCGCCAACGGTGAGGTTGATAAACGGCTGATAACCCGCGAAATATTTCGCTCCCAGTTCGCTCGACATCCACATCAGTTCGGCACATTTGATGATAAACGCCTGCAGCAGCTCCAGTGCGGTGTCGTGGGTCAAGCGGCCTTCGCGGATATCGGCTTCGAACATCGGATAGCAGTACTGGTCGACGCGCCCCAGCGACAGCCCGGTCTGGTTCTCTTCGATTTCAAACAGTGATTCGACGGTCCAGATACTCTGCAGCGCTTCCTGCAAGGTCTTCGGCGGATTGGCCGGCACGTTTTCGTTGACGTCGGCGATGGTCAGCAGCTCGGCGCGGCGCTGGGCGTTTTGCTCTTTAGCCGCCAGTTCGCGGGCATGGGCGGCGATGCGGCGGGCGTAGTTGACCACCCCTTCGCAGGTTTCAATCGCCGCTTTGTAGTAGTAAATGCGGTCGATATCTTCCGGATTTTCCATGCTCAGGCTGGCCAGATGCGCCTCGGCATCGGCTTTAATGCCGTTCATCCCTTTGGTGAACAGCAGCACGTCGTAGCCCGGGCAGGTATCGCCGCCGCCGTTAATCTGGTGATAGGAGAGGTCGCTGACGAAGGTCTCGCCGCTGAAGGCCCAGACGCCAGCCTCACGGTATTGCGCTTCGCAAATCTCATCCAGCGAACGGCCTTCCCAGAATGGGACGATCTCTTCGCGAATGGTTTTTTTATCCGCTTCGCTGATCTCAAACGGATCCTGCGGGCGGGTGCTCATGGTGTCGAGCTCGTCGCGCACCCAGCGCCAGGCGATATCCGGCGAGAAGGCGCCCGCGCGCGGCTTGCCGCACGGATGGCCGACGATCAGCTCATCGTCCTGAATCAGAATCGGCGCGGTTTCGCAGGCGTGGCGGAAGGCTTTCGCTCGCAGCAGAATGGTCGGCATGCCTGGGTTAGCTTTCACCACTTCGGTAAAGGCCAGCGCGCGATAGATAGAGACGCTCGGGCGTACCGTCAGATAGTGGTTACGCAGACGCTGCATACGCGGGGTTAACCCTTCCATCACCGGCGTGTCGGCGCAGGCGGCGAACGGCGCATGGCTGACCTGTTGTGCGCCGCTAAACAGACGCACCGGCAGATTCAACGCGCTGAGATTGCGCTGGGCGCTGATGAACATCGCCGAGAGTTCGTTCACCTCGGCATGGTCAAAAGCGGCGCCATGCAACATGGCGTCGAGCATCGGATAGCCGTCAATGGCGCAGGCGGCGCGGACTTCGCTCAGTTCCGCCAGCTTGAACCACAGGCACTCCACGAGCTCATACGCCTGCTGGGTATTCAGCGCGCCGCTGTTGATATCGCGCTGGAAGTAAGGCAGCAGCGCCTTGTCCGCCCCTTCCGGGTTGACTGCATAGCTGCCGTTATCCAGCTGGAGCGCCAGCTGGAACAGATAGAACGCCTGGCAGGCTTCTTTGAAATTACGCGCTGGATGGGCCGGCACGTGGTGGAGAATGGCTGCGCTATCGAGCAGCTCGGCTTTGCGATAAGCATTGGTCTCCGCCGCCGCCAGCTGCTCGGCGCTGTTGGCCAGATTTTGCGCCAGCGCCAGCAGGGCGTCGCAGGCGTAGATGGCGGCGCGGCAGCCGTTGACTTCATCCATACCGCTGCGGCTGACCGCGCTGCCGAGTGCGCGGGTTTTCTCTTCCAGCTGGTGCTTAATCGCCAGCACCCCTTTTTCGACCACCAGCCTGTAGTCCGGCGAATCCAGATCGCTATTGAGGTTGAGGAACTGGAAAGCCGATGGGCGACGGGTCGCGTTTTCGTCATGGAAAATCGCCCCGTGCGGTTTACGGCTCTGGTTGCCGACAATGAGTTCATCGGGGCTGATGGTCAGCGGCAGCTGGCGCATCAGTTCATAGAAACGGCGCGCCGGTTTAACGGCGGCGGGAACGCCCGCGATATCGCCATCCAGGGCGTTCAGCGTGGTGGCATGTTCGGTGCACAGCGTGCTTTTCTGGGCGAGTAAACGGTCTGCCAGCACTTTGACGCGCGGCGTTAAGCTGTAGTGTGCCATGGGTAAGGTTCTCCAAATCTTGTTATCAGTGGCCCTGAGCGGCGTTGCCGGTCCATGCCCGGCGATAGAGTTCGGTCAGTGCGTGAGCATCCGGCGCGCGTGGGTTCGTCGGAGTACAGCTGTCGCGTAACGCCTGGCCGATCATCTCCGCCAGCCGTTGGTCAAACTCGTCTGCAAGGACGCCGGTATCGCGGATGCCGGCCGGCATGCTCATTCGTCTTTAAGCGCCTGAATGGCGACCAGCAGGCTGGTGACGCCCTGGCGGGTAGTGGCCGCAGGTAGATCCAGCAGATGGGCTAGTCGGGCATATTTGCGGGCGGCATCGGTATCGCACAGCCCGTGATAATCAGCGTTCCAGGCGACGACGTGCGCCATCAGCAGGGCGTTGGCGCGGCCATGGGGCACGCGGAAGACGCCGCCGAGGGCGTGGGCCAGGCTGTGGGTTATCCCCAGCGACGCGTTGGTGAAGGCCATCCCCGCCATGCAGGAGGCGTTGTGCATCTTTTCGCGCGCCTGCAGGTTGTCGCCGCTGCGCCAGCAGGTCGGCAGATAGCGAAATACCTGCTGCACCACTTTCTCCGCCAGGGCGTCGGAAAAGTCGCTGGCGGCGCGGGAGACGTAGGCCTCAAGGGCGTGACACAGCACGTCCATGCCGGTGTCGGCGGTAATTGCCGGCGGCACCGAAGCCACCAGCGCCGGGTCCAGAATGGCGATATCCGGCAGCAATGACGCATCCACCAGCACCAGCTTTTCCGCGTTGGCTTTCACCACCGAAAAGGCGGTGACTTCCGAACCGGTACCGCTGGTGGTCGGGATGGCGACGAAGCACGGTCGGGGACGGTCGGCCAGCGGACGGGTTTGCGCCAGGGAGAAAATAACCGCTTTGGCGGCATCGATTACCGAACCGCCGCCGAGCGCGATAACCAGATCCGGGTAGTGGTTATCCATCAGCTTCATACCGCGCACCACGGTGGCGATATCCGGATCCGCCACCACGTCGTCCCACACCTGCCAGGCGATCCCGCGCTGGCGCAGCAGGGCGGTGACGCGCTCGGCGAGGCCAAATTTCACCATCGCTTGATCGGTCACCAGCAGCACGCTGCGGGCGGAAATTTCGTTCAGCACCGAGAGGGCGTCCTGACCGAAGCAAATCCGTGGTTTCAGTAAAAATTCACTCATTGGGCTATTCACTCCTGTTCGGCGTCCCGAAACACCTTCTCAACAATGGCGACCACCGACATCGCTTTGTAGCGGTCTTTATTGAGCGCGAAGTACTCTTCCGCCAGCACGATGTCGTGCATACCGGCGCCGACGTTATCGACGGCGACCCAGGTCTGGTCCTTCATCGGCTGCTGTTTGTCATCTAAGCGGGTGATCAACAGCAGGTTGCTGCCGCGCAGCTCATCGCATTTTTGCGTGGCGACAACATGGCCGGTCACCTTTGCGAGAATCATCGTTATATCGCCTTATATCAGTGCGTTACTTAGCAAGGCGCTCCAGCACCTGGCGGATAACGCGTTCCACGTTTTGTTCGTTGATTGCGCCTTCCGCGTTCGCTGCGGCGCCTGGGCTGGCGAAGCGGTCATCGCTGCCTGCCGCGTGTGCTGGCGCAGCGCTGGCCGGAGCGTTGAAACGCACGTCATCAAGAATGCTGCGCTGCGGATCGCTCGCCGGCGTGACGATGGTCGGCTGTGGCTCAGGGCGGCTGCCCGGCGCGCGAAGCTCGTCAATCGACCGCACGCCATAGCCGACTTTGCGGATATTGAGCAGGTTCATCGGGCCGACGTTGTCGGAGCTGGAGCCGCCGCCGACCGCGCCGCAGCCGAGGGTCAGCGCCGGAGAGATATTGGTGGTGGCGCCGATGCCGCCGAGCGCCGCCGGGGTGTTGATCAGGATGCGGTTGACCGGTTTTTCGAGGCTGAACTGGCGGATGACGTCCTGGTTGCGGGTGTGGATCACCAGCGTATGGCCGAGCCCTTCATTAGTCAGCAGCTCTACCACGCGGTGGCAGGCGGCTTTCCAGTCCTCAGCCACGTACAGACCGAGTACCGGGCACAGTTTTTCGCGCGAGTAGGGGTTTTTCGGTGAGACGATGGTCTGTTCGGCGATCAGCACTTTGGTGCTGGCCGGGACGCAGAAGCCGGCCATCTGGCTGAGGTACAGTGCGGTTTTGCCAACCACCTTCGGGTTGATGGTGCCGTTCGGGCGCAGCAGCAGCGCCGCCATTTTCGCCGCTTCATCTTCATTCATGAAGTAAGCGCCCTGCGCTTCCAGCTCGCGGTGAACCTCATCGTAAATGCAGCCTTCGACGATGATCGACTGCTCGGAGGCGCAGATCACGCCATTATCGAAGGTTTTGCTGGTGATGATATCTTTCACCGCGTGGTGGATATCGGCGCTGCGTTCGATAAATGCCGGGCCGTTGCCCGGACCGCCGCTGATGGTCGGGGTGCCGGACGCGTAGGCCGCGCGCACCATGCCTTCGCCGCCGGTGGCGAGGATCAGCGAAACGTCTTTGCTGTGCATCAGCTCTGAGGTGGCTTCGAGGGTCAGCTGGGTGATGCCGTCGACGCTGCCCTCCGGCGCGCCGGCCGCTTCTGCCGCGCGTTTGACGATCTCAATCGCCTTCCAGCTGCACTGACGTGCGCCCGGATGCGGGGAGAAGATAATGGCGTTGCCCGCCTTGAGGGCGATCAGCGCTTTATAGATAACCGTAGAGGTTGGGTTAGTTGAGGGGACCAGCGCGCAAATCACGCCCAGCGGCACGCCCACGTCCATCACTTTTTTTACCGGGTCGTCATGAATGATGCCAACGGTCTTCATATCTTTGATGGCGTCGTAGACGCGCAGCGAGGCGAAGCGGTTTTTCAGCACTTTGTCCTGCCAGTTGCCAAAACCGGTCTCTTCCGCGGCCATTTTCGCCAGCGCTTCGGCGTGGTGCGCTGCTTCCTGGGCCACGTTTTTCACGATGGCGTCGATTTGCTGCTGCGAAAAGGTGGCCAGCATTGCCTGCGCTTTTTTGGCGTTGCGCACCAGTTCCCGGGCGTTCTGCCGGGACTGCAAATCGTTATCCAGTTCAATCATGAGTCTATCCTTCATCAGACGAAAAGAGTGGGGACGGGGCGTGCCCTGTCAGGTCATGCTTTGTGCTGCGCCGCGATTTTTTCGATGTCGTTATGGGGACGCGCGATGACGCGAGAGCTGACGACTTCGCCAATGCGTTTCGCCGCTTCCACGCCGGAGTCGACCGCCGCGTTGACCGCGCCGACGTCGCCTTTCACCATCGCGGTGACGAGGCCGGAGCCGACGTTTTCATAGCCGATCAGTTCGACGTTGGCGGCTTTGCACATCGCGTCCGCGGCTTCAATACAGGCCACCAGACCTTTGGTTTCGATAAGACCAAGCGCTTCTTTCATCAGGTTTCTCCGTTAGTCCGCAATTTTGTAATGCGAGACGATTTTGTTGATGTCGTTATGCGGACGGGCGATGACCAGCGAGGTCACCACTTCGCCAATGCGCTGGGCCGATTCGACGCCGGAATCCACCGCCGCTTTCACCGCGCCGACATCCCCTTTCACCATCGCGGTGACGAGGCCGGAACCGACGTTTTCATAGCCGATCAGTTCGACGTTGGCGGCTTTACACATCGCATCCGCTGCTTCAATGCAGGCCACCAGACCTTTGGTTTCAATCAGACCTAATGCATCACCCATTTGCGTTCTCCTGGCCTTCAGGCCTTGTGTTTAATGACGATTTTGTTGATGTCGTTATGCGGACGCGCGATGACCAGCGAGGTCACCACTTCGCCGATGCGCTGCGCCGATTCCACACCGGAATCCACCGCCGCTTTTACCGCGCCGACGTCGCCCTTCACCATCACGGTGACCAGGCCGGAGCCGACGTTTTCATAGCCGATCAGTTCGACGTTGGCGGCTTTACACATCGAGTCCGCTGCTTCAATACAGGCCACCAGACCTTTGGTTTCGATAAGCCCCAATGCATCACCCATCGTGATCTCCTCCAGAACAGGTTTTGTGATTCGGGAAAACCGTCCGCGTAACGGCATCAACACGCGGAAGCGGCGTTCGGGGGTCACTATAGGGAATGGGGAGAGAAGTGAAATTTAAATCCGTGTAGATGAATATTTTAGGTTTTTACTCTGCTATTTAGCCTTATTTAGGCTTCTTTTTATCTCTTAATCCTGTTTCATGCGTGAAGATTTTCATGATGATATGGCGTTTTTTTAAGCTATTTATCGGCGGGAGATGAATGTTAATAAGATGATAATTACTTGCCAGCAATCGGTAATATAGCCACGTTATAATTGTGGGTATGCTCAAGTTCTCGCGTCGAAGCTAAACGCAAAACGTGCGCTTTTAGCATCGTGGAAAGAGGGGGCAATAATGGAGCGTGAGCGAGGGCGCATTTTCCTCGCAGTGGTACAGGGGGGACGGGTTAATTAAGCGTGCTGCCGGACTTCAGCGTGCAGATGTAGAGCGGTGAGTTGATAGAGCTCAGCAGGATAGCTTTGTCGTTAAGCTTTTGCGCATTGAGGAACAGGCCGTCGTGGCTGTCGGACATCTCGCGCATGAAATAGTCGAAGATGACATCCGGCGATTCATCGATGGACGAGGCGCTGGATTCCCATTTCTTGATGCGGTAGTGGCGCTCGGTCGCCGAGATGCGCTGGCTGGTGTAGCTGAATTTGACGTAACGCTGCAGGTAGAGCCAGCCGGCGGCAGAATCGGTATAGCCTTCCACTACCATCGACCCGTTGCCATTGGCGGCAAAATTAAAATGGATATTGCCGTTCACATTCTCTTTTTCCATGTTTTCAAAACGCATGATCGCTTTGGTGGAGCAGCTCATCACGCCGTCGTTGGCATCCGGCAGCAGGCGCCAGGCGCTAAACCCGGCGGCGGCGATAAACGCGAGGGCAGAGAGGGCGAAAAAGGTGCGGGGCGCGAGTCTCATTGCGGCTTCCAGGAGTAGTAAAAGTAGTTATCGCAATAGCTAAACGGGTTGTCTTCGTGCATCGCGCAGTGGGCGAGAAATACCCGGCCCAGGCCGTTGGTCTCCAGCCGGTCGCCATAGAAGAAAACAAAACGCTCCCCCGGCTTGCAGCTGAGCTTCAGCCGCTGACGCACCTCATCAAAATTCTTACTGTAGGCCGTCGCCGAGACCGAACGCAGCATTTCATCGCTGGCGAGCAGTTCGCACTGGCGGTGGTTCATCAGCGTCAGATTAATTGGCCGGGCGACGTGGGTTCCGGCAAACGTGAATGCCACCAGAAGCAGGGCGATGACCAGCAGGCAGCCGCCGGCCAGATACCAGCACATTCCGCGCGCATGTGGTGAAGCGGCAGGAGGTGTGGTTTCCCTTCCTGCCCCGGCGGGTTCGCCAGGCGGCGCGGCCGGGCTGGCGACATCGGCCAGCGCCGGCCCGGCGTCGAGCAGTTCGATGCTGAGATCCTGATTCAGCTGCAGCATGCCGCGCGACACGGTGACGATAATGTTATCGATATCGTAGTGGCGGAAAGTTTTGCGCAGCATGCTCAGATACTGGTTGAGGTTGCTATTGGAAGAAGTTAAGCCGTTATCGTCCCAGACTTTTTTCAACACTTCATCGCGACTGACCACGCCGGTATGGCGGAGAAAAAAATAGAGCAGCGCGCTGGCGGTGATGGATAGCTGGCTATCTGGTTCATCGTTGCCGGGCAGGGTTAGCGTGCCGTCTGTTGCATCATAAATGAGACGGGCATTGATGTTGTAGCGCATCGCGGCCTCACTCTATTCGCTTCATGCGGGAAGCGTCATTTTGGTCAGATCGTTCACCAGCGACTGGCGATGTTCGCTGCTCATGGTGCGCCCCTCGGTCAGCTCCGATAACCAGATACCGTCGGCGGCGTAGCGTACCAGGGTACCGGTTGGGCCGTTATCCAGCGCATCGCCCTGCGCCAGATGATCCAGCATCCAGTCTCGCCAGCATTTTCGCAGCACCGGTTCGTCCGGCATCGCCAGCGACAGCACCATCAGCTGACGGCTTTCGTGCGTGTCCGTCAGTTGCGGGTTGGACAGATAGCGCAAATAGGCGCGGGTAAAGCGTCCGTAAGCGATGTTATCGGCGGCCATCAGTTCGCTAATCGCCTTTTCCATAATCGCCAGCAGCCTGGCGAACAGAGCGAAAATCAGCGCCTGCTTATTGGGAAAATGGTGCAGGAGGCCGCCTTTGCTGACCCCAGCCTCGCGGGCGACAGCGTTCAGCGACAGGGCGGCGATACCGTCCCGGCCGGCAATCATCGCCGCCGATTCAAGCAGCTGACGGTGGAGACGGACGGGATCTTTTTTACGATGCTGGGCTTCCATGTTCATGGCCGGAATCATACCGACCAGACGGTATGATTATTTTTGATCGCTATCAATATGAGAGGCGGCTTCGCGCGATGCGATGCCGTTAATGCGTGGAGGCTCACAAATTGTCATATTAATGAAAGCGATAACCCGGAAGGGCTATCGCGTTGAGGTTTATTTCGTTGCCAGGTGCACCGCCAGGCCGCTTTGCCCCGGCGCCAGCTCCGGACGCAGCGTTAGCGATGGGATCAGGTAGTCGCCATGATTTTGCCGGCGGAATGGAATGGGCTCGGTTTGCCACAGCGTGTCCAGCCGCTCGGCCAGCGTGGCGCACTGGTCGGCGAACTGCGCGGCATCGGTTTTGTCCGTGCGGTAAAACACCAGCGGCGGAAGCACCTCGAAGCCGGGATAGAACAGCATACCGTGCTGAATGGGGAACAGGATGTCGTCGATGGGGCCATTGATCCCGCGCGGTGAATAGTGTTCCGCCCAGCCGCCGGCGGTGACGATCAGCATCGCCCGCTTGCCGACGAAGGTGCCTTCCCCATAGCGATCGCCCCAGTGGCGGTCGCTGTGCTCGCCGACACCATAGGCAAAGCCCCAGGCGTACACCCGGTCGATCCAGCCTTTCATGATCGCGGGCATCGAGAACCACCACAGCGGAAACTGAAAAATCACCGTATCGGCCCACAGCAGCTTTTCCTGCTCGGCGGCGATATCCGCGCTTTGAGTACCTTGGGCAAAGGCCTGTCTGGAGTCCAGGGTAGGACGCCAGAACTCGCCGACCGGCGGCGCGCCGCTGTCGTCGGCGTCATACCCGGCCTTCCAGCGCATGGCGTAGAGATCGGAGACTTGGACTTCATGACCGGCCTGCAGCAGATGACGGATGGCGAAATTTTTTAAACCGCCATTGAGGGAGCGCGGTTCCGGATGGGCGTAAATCAGCAGTACTTTCATAACATCACCTCTGAAGTGGGAAGAGCTGCAGAGTAGGAAAGCTGGCGCTATAGTAGAAATTAATTACTTAAATCCCAGGTATAGCTGTGATTAATTTACATCGTCTGGATCTCAATCTGCTGCGCACGCTCGACGTGCTGCTCAGTGAAAATAACGTTACCCGGGCGGCGCAGCGGCTGAATCTGTCGCAGCCGTCGGTGAGTATTCAACTCGCCAGGCTGCGGGAGATGTTTGCCGACCCGCTGCTGATGCCGGGCCCGCGCGGCATGCAGCCCACCGCCCGCGCCGATGAGCTTCGCCAGCCGCTGCGCGCTGCGTTAGCCGCGCTGGAGCAGGCGGTGGCGCCGGTAGCGCCTTTTAATCCGGCCGCGGCGGCGGAGACCTGGCGGGTGGCGGCGACGGACTATATGGCTTCGGCGACCCTCATGCCGATGCTGGGCAGGCTACGCCTGGCCTCTCCCGGCAGTCGGCTGGCGGTATTCGAACTCCAGCCGGCGCGGCTGGAGCAGCAGGCGGCCAGCGATGAAGTGGATCTCTTTTTCCATACCCGCGAGGGCGCGCCGCCGGGGCTGCATCAGCGCCTGCTGTTTCGCGAGCGCTACGTGCTGGCGGGCCGGGCCGGGCATCCGGTGCTGCGGCAAGGGTTGAGCCTGGAAACGTTCTGTCAGCTGGAGCAAGCGATCGTCTCCCCGGACGGAGGCGGCTTCAGCGCGGCGACCGATACCGCGCTGGCGAACCTTGGCCTGACGCGGCGGGTTGTCCTTTCCGTGCCACATTTCCTGTTTATGCTGGAGACCCTGCGCAATAGCGATCTGGTGGCGGTCCTGCCGGAGCGGCTGGTGCGCGGGCAGAGCGGGCTGGTGGTCATCGAGCCGCCGCTGGCGGTCGCCGGCTTTGAGATGCTGATGCTGTGGCACGAGCGCTGGCACCGCGACCCGGCGCATCAATGGCTGCGCCAGTTCATTGTGAATTCACTGGAGGAACAGACATGCTGAGCGGACTGAATCACCTGACCCTGGCGGTCAGCCAGCTGGCGCCGAGCGTGGCGTTTTATCAGCAGCTGTTGGGCATGACGCTGCACGCCCGCTGGGACAGCGGCGCCTATCTCTCCTGCGGCGATCTGTGGCTGTGCCTGTCGCTGGATCCGCAGCGGCGTGTCACTCCGCCGGAGGAGAGCGACTACACCCATTATGCGTTTACCATCAGCGAAGCGGATTTCGCCCGCTTCGCCGCTCGCCTTGAGGTTGCCGGCGTGGCGGTCTGGAAGCTGAACCGTAGCGAAGGCGCTTCGCACTACTTCCTCGATCCCGATGGCCACAAGCTGGAGCTGCACGTCGGCAGTCTCGCCCAGCGCCTGGCCGCCTGCCGCGAACAGCCGTATAAGGGGATGGTGTTTTTTGATGAGTGACAGGGGGCTACTATGCATTGTTATAGATTTGATTATAAGTTGAGGTTAAATGTCTGCTGAGCACATTTTTTTGATGTAAAGTCACAAGCAAATTATTGGTTGCCCGAGTGAAACCAACATATAGTCGCTTGATCTCGTCGCTGAGATCATCGCTATTACCCATTATGTTTGAACTATCTATCACTGCGACTGAATGAAACTCGAGACCTTTGCTACTAGGCAAAGGTATAATAGACAAAAAATCGCTTTGTGGTGAGTAGCGTTTTTTATCTTCCGAGCTTGCTATAAAATAGTGCGGGATTTTTGAATCCCTTAACTCTTTTACTAATATTGCAGAAAGATGTGCGGTCGAGGGACATAATATAGCCATGTCATTCCAGCTAACACCAGTATGATGTTGTTGCTTTAGCCATTTAATTATATGGATGATTTCTTGTTGGTGGTTATCAAAAATAAGCATGTTTGGATCCTGGCCTTGAAGTCCACCAGCATCTGGTTTATGATATTTAAAGTTATCCTCAATATGATCATTTAAATAATCAAATGCAATGCTGGTAGCAAAGTGGAGAATCTGCTGTGTATTTCGATAATTGATGTCAAGAATAGTTGTACGCCCTTGAGCTTTGATACCAACGCTGGAAAGCGTAAAATCAAGTGAGCTTTTTTTCTGATAAATTGATTGCGCATCGTCATATAGAAATAATAGATAGTTAGTTTCGCTATCAACCATTCCAGAAAGTATTTTTAGCCAATCCTGTTTAAAATCATGCCCCTCATCAATTAATACCGCACTATATTGTTCTGCTGCTATTGTTTTATTTTGAAAACCAGTAATAACAGCTTGCTCAAGGTTTTCTATAAAATTTTGCTTTGAGTTAGGGAGAATATTTTTAATTTTTGCTTGCTTATAACACCATGCATGGAAGTTGGTAATTTCAACCGGAACCGTAAGTTGATGGCTTTTTATTAGAGATTTTAATTTTTGGGCCAGCATTATATTATAACACACGACAAGAATAGGTTTCTTTAAATTATTATCTTTCGCCAGGTGTAGGCAACGATAAAGGAGAATTAAGGTTTTACCTGAGCCGGCGACGCCGTGAATTATCCGATGCCCCTCACCAAGGCTTCTGGCGAGTAATTCTTGCTGAGTATCCATTATTTTTATAATATTCGGCGTTCGGAGTACAGATATTGGGTTGGCAGAACTCTCTGGTTTATCGAGAGCGTGGGTGATGCGAATCTCAGGGTATAAATGCCAACGTATACGATCTACTTGCTTATTACTTATCTCTTTAGAAAATGTATGTTTGACCAAAGAAAATAGGCGTAAAGATATTTCTTCAGATGACATAAACTCGGTGATTTCATCTTTACAAATCACGATATCAGAAGGAAAAATATCACTATTGGAAAAGTATTTATTTAACTGCTTACGTGTAATATTACTGAGGTAGACTCCATGACCGTAGGGGGCGCAAAATTGTCCTTTATATTTTTCGTTGTCCTGAAGAAGTTGTGGGTCCCGCTTTAGATAGTTAATTGCGCCGTAAGAATATTGTCTGACCTGTTCTATGGGATGGGTTAGAGAAATGTCACCATCTGATGTTTCATATATCACATGTGTTTTATTAGCGGATTTTATTTTTGAAATATACCAGTCCTTCACTTCAATAAAAAGCAGCCCTCGCTGAGGATCCAGAATGATGAAATCAGGATGTGTTTGTTTTTCACCAGTAGGAATGTCATACCAACAAGTACAATCGCTACTCAGATTGCTTTCAAAAATTCTCGCAAGACGCTTTTCTCCGGCAGTAATCTTGTTACCGCAGCTTCCGATGGTTGGGATGATCGTTGCCATTTTGCTCTCAGCTAACTGTATGACTACGCTTATACTTTAAAAGTTAATAGTCATGCTTTTTAACGGCATTACTTAAAATGCCACCATGTATTTGTGAATGGGCCAATATATATTGGTATTTATGGTTTTGCACCACAAAAATTGTTATTCAATAATAATGAAATATTGTTTATATGAATTGTTTTGTTTTTCGTATTTGTAAGAGTGATTTTAGAATGTTTAAAGAGCGTATATCTTGCCCGGAGGCGCGCTTACCGCGCCTTTTCCGGGTTACCGGCTCGCAGATTGTGGGAATGCCGCAGCTTCACTCCATCGCCACCTTCACCGCTTCTCCCAGCTTCACCATCACCGCTTTATGTTTCTCGGTCGGCGGCAGGGCGCAGTTGATCCTGACGCAGTTGCGATACTTGCCCGCCGCGGAAAACAGCGACCCCGGCGCGACCTGGATCTTCAGCCGGCACAGCTGTTTGGCGACGCAGACCATATCCACCTGCTCCGGGAGCTCCACCCACAGCATAAAACCGCCCTTCGGCCGGGTGACGCAGATCCCGCAGGGGAAAAACTCCCGCAGCCAGCAGGTATAGATCTCGATATTGCGCTGATAGATCTGCCGCATCCGCCGCACGTGGCGGTGATAATGGCCTTCGCGAATAAAGTTAAAGGCCGCCAGCTGTGTTGAAGGGACGTTAGTACCGCTGGCGGCGTACTTCATCTGTAGCAGCTTGTCGTAGTAGCGCCCGGGCGCTATCCAACCGATGCGCAGGCCGGGGGCGATGGTTTTGGTAAAGGAGCTGCAGAGCATCACCCGGCCGTCGATATCCCAGGAGTGAATCGTGCGCGGGCGCGGATATTCGGTAGCCAGCTCGCCGTAGATATCATCCTCGAAAATAACGATATCGTGGCGCTGGGCCAGGTTCAGCACCGCGCGCTTGCGGGCGTCCGGCATGATAAATCCCAGCGGGTTGTTGCAGTTCGGCACCAGGATCACCCCTTTGATCGGCCACTGATCCAGCGCCAACTCCAGGGCCTCGATGCTGATCCCGGTTTCCGGATCGGTGGGGATCTCAATCGTTTTTAATCCCAGTCCGCGCAGCATCTGCATGGTGCCGTAGTAGCAGGGGGATTCCACGGCGATGATGTCCCCTGGCTGGCACACCGACAGCAGGGCCAGCGACAGCGCGCTGTGGCAACCGCTGGTGAGCACCAGATCGTCGGCAGTCACCACCGATCCGCCGTCGAGCATCAGGCGGGCGATCTGCTCCCGCAGCTCGCGGCGCCCGGCCAGTTCGTCATAGTTCAACACCTCAGTGAGGTTGTGCTGGATCGCCCGGCTCAGTTCGCGCCAGATGGGCTTCAGGCTTGGCTGCGTCACGTCCGGCGAGCCGCCGCCGAAGGGGATGATCGTTTTATCGTAGCGGGCGTCGAGCATGGTCAGCACCTGATCCCACTGGGTGATCTCCACCGGACGCTGCACCGGACGCGACATCGGCGGCACCGGCGGCTGGGCCTTGCGGGGGGCGACGAAATAGCCCGATCGCGGCTGCGGCACAATCATCTGCTGCTGCTCAAGCAGCTGATAGGCCTGCTGGACGGTGCTGATGCTGACGCCGTGCTCCTGGCTCAGGCTGCGCACCGACGGCAGCTTTTCGCCGTGGCGATACAGGCCCTGTTCAATGCGTTCGGCCAGCAGCGTCGCAAGATGTTGATAGCGGGTCATGCTGTATCCTTAATTGTCGCCATACAGATGGAATAACCAGTACAGATGGCCGGAAAAATTGCGGTCTGCTGTACGTTTTAGCCAATCTGTATGTTAAAGAAAAGTGTTTTGTGAATCTGTATTCCTCCCCCCCAAATCCGTGAAGATAAAGTCTCTGGCAAGGTGAGGAGGTAGAGGATGGAATTTCATGAGAACAGGGCAAGACAGCCATTTATCGGTTTCGTATTGCTGGCACGGTTTGTCAAAAAATGGTGGCTTCAGGAGCAAACGCGCAGAGCTTTGCAGAAAATGAGCGACGAACAGCTGAAAGATATCGGCCTGCGTCGGGATCAGATCAATTAAAAAGTGCGGTTTTTTTCAGGCATCACTTCTTCTTTGCCCCGGTAAGCGCTGGCGACGCCGGGGAAACATTCACGAAATTTATCAATTGATGCGACGCGACCTTCCGTTTCTTGATACTTACCCTGATAAGTATTATTTTCTTCTCAACAATGAGAGGAAAAGCTGTGACTGAAGACGAACTGTTTGCCCGCCGCCCGCTGGGGATGCGGATGGCCATGGTGGTGCGCCAGTGGCGCGCGATTATTGACTCCGCTATCACCGATACGGGACTCACCCAGTCCAGCTGGACGGTGCTGATGCAGCTGCATCAGTTGGGGGACAACGTCTCGGTCAGCGAACTGGCGGAGGTGCAGGGGATTGAACTGCCGCCGCTGACGCGCACCCTCTCATTACTGGAAAAGCAGGGCTATCTGTTGCGTTCCACATCGCCATATGACAAACGCATTCGCCTGCTGACGCTGACCGCCGAGGGGCGGGCTATTCTGGAAAAACTGAGCCGCGTGATCGAGACCTATCAGGAGCGCGTAACCCAGACCATCCCGGAGGCCGACCTCGTCACCTTCAGCGCCACGTTAAATCAAATCGCCTGCCGTTTGCGGAATATCCGCGAAGAAGATAACAAGATCTAACACACTATGATGACGCCTGAACAAAAATTTGCCCGCTGGGTACGGGTGAGTATTGCCGCTTTTCTGGGAATATTCGCCTGGTTTATCGTTGCCGATATCTGGATCCCGCTGACGCCGGACTCCACCGTCATGCGCGTGGTGACCCCGGTTTCGTCGCGGGTCTCCGGCTATGTCTCGCACGTCTACGTGCATAACAATAGCCAGGTGAAAAAGGGCGACCTGCTGTATGAGCTCGACCCGACGCCATTCATTAATAAAGTTGAAGCGGCACAGATCGCCCTTGAACAGGCGAAGCTGAGCAACCAGCAGCTGGACGCGCAAATCGCCGCCGCCCGCGCCAACCTGCGCACCGCGCAGTACACCGCCCGTAACGATAAGGTCACGCTCGATCGCTATCAGCGCCTGAGCACCATGCAGAACGTCTCGCAGTCCGATCTCGACAAAGTGCGGACCACCTGGCAGACCAGCGAGCAGTCGGTCTCGGCGCTGAACGCGCAGATCCAGAACCTGCTGATCCAGCGCGGCGAGCGCGACGATAAGCGCAACGTCACCCTGCAGAAATACCGCAACGCGCTGGAGGAGGCGCAGCTGAACCTGGCCTGGACCAAAGTGCGTGCGGAAACTGACGGCATGGTCAGCAACCTGCAGCTTAACCCGGGGATCTACGCCACCGCGGCGACGGCCGTGCTGGCGCTGGTCAACAACAATACCGATATCGTCGCTGACTTCCGTGAGAAGAGCCTGCGCCACACCGCGGTAAACACCGATGCGGCGGTGGTTTTTGACGCCCTGCCGGGGGAAGTTTTCCCGGCGCACGTGACCAGCAGCGATGCCGGGATTCTGGCGGGGCAAGAGGCGGTTAACGGGCAGCTGTCGCAGCCGGAACAGTCCACCCGCTGGGTGCGTGATGCCCAGCGAATGCGCATTCACGTCGCGCTGGATCAGCCGCTGGCGAAACCGCTGCCGACCGGCGCCCGCGCCACGGTGCAGCTGTACAATAGCGAGGGACCTTTCGCCCGCACCTTCGCCGGCCTGCAGATCCATCTGGTGAGCTGGTTGCACTATGTCTATTAATACCCTGGCGCACGTCTTTACCCCGCACGGCAATATCGTCTACACGGCGAATGATTTTCGCCAGACGGTGCGTATCGCCGTGGCCGGGACCATTGCGCTCAGCATCTCCACCTTCTACGACGTGCAGTACGGCGTATTTTTTGTGGTGTATCCGCTGATGCTGATGTCGCTGGTGCCGGTGTTCAACCGCCACGTCGCCCGCCAGTTTGTGTTCAGCGCGGCGGTGAACTGCGTCGAAATGGTGCTGATTGTCGGTTATTTGTCGCAATGGCCGGTGATCATGACGCTGGTGGTGTTTGCCCTGTACGTGATGCGTTTTCGCTTTATGAGCCAGGGGCCGCTGTTTCTGCTGGGGTCGATGGGGGTGGTGTGTCAGAGCACGATGCTCAACTTTATGAGCTACCCGACCAGCAACTGGCACACCCTGATGTTCTCCAACATGGAAGCGTGCGTGCTGGCGGTGGCGCTGAGCGCGCTGCTGCATTACCTGATCCCGGACGTCGAACCGCGCAAGCCGCCGCCGCGCATTGAAAAAGACGCCGCCCGCATCCGCCACGAGTCGCTGCTCTCCGGCACGGTGGCGACGATCATCTTCGTGGTGTTTCAGATCTGCGATCTCAGCGACTCGCTGTCGGCGCTGATGGCCGGGATCCTGATCCTGTTCCCGATGCACTATCGCGGGGCGGTGATCAGCTCGATCTGGCGCGTGGCGGGGGTGGTGCTGGCCTGTCTCTATATTCTGGTGGTGCAGCTGATTATCTATGACTTCAGCAATCACATGATCCTGATGATGCCGCTGATTGGCCTCGGGCTGGCCTTTAGCGCCCGCCTGCACGTGATGGAGAAAGTGGGCGCCGGGGTGGGCTTCGCCAGCATTACCACCATCGGCATTATGTTTGGCCAGAACCTGCATCCCTATCAGGATCTGGTGTTCAGCGATCTGTACCGCATCACCTCGGTGACGGTCTCGCTGGTGGTCACGCTGACCCTGGTTTTTCTTATGCACCGTCTGCTGAACTGCTTTGCGGCGACGCGCTTTGTAGTAAGCGATTAACCTGCCGGTGGGAAGGTGGCGAGACAGCGCCACGCTTCCCCGTCCTGCTGATACAACGCCGCCGTCTGTTCCGGGACGATCCAGGCTCGCGCGTCGGCTTCCGTCCCCTCAAGCAGGATGCACAGCCCGCAGCCGCTGCGCAGCTGGCGGGGAATATCTTTGACCTCGAAGGTCATTCCCGCCGCCTGCAGGGCTTTGCGCGTTCGCACCACTCCCACCGTGGAATGAAATAAAAACAGAAACGTTGTCATCCGCGCCTCCGCTGGCGCTGGCCGATCAGCGCCGCGCCGATCGCCCCGGCGAACTGGGCGTCGGGATGGGTTGTCACCGCCATGCCGACATGGCTTTCCAGCATGCGGGCAAAGGCGGCGCAGTGGCTGACGCCGCCGGTAAACAGCAGCGGCCCCTGCGCTGATAAGCGGCCGATAAAGTTCGCGCTGCGCCGGGCCATGGCGTTAATCACCCCCGCCAGAATCGCCTCCGGCGCGACCCCCGCCGACCGCAGGCTGATGACTTCCGATTCGGCGAATACCGTACACATGCTGGTGATGGCGTGCGGTTCGACGCCGTCGGTAATGGCGTCCAGCTGTTCGACGCTGGCGCCGAGGGTGCGTGAAATGACCTCCAGAAAGCGGCCGGTGCCGGCGGCGCATTTGTCATTCATCAGAAAGTCGCTGAGGTTGCCCCCGGCATCCAGCTGGATAACCTTGCTGTCCTGGCCGCCGATATCAATCACCGTGCGGGTGTCCGGCGCCAGCAGGCGGGCGCCGAGACCATGACAGGAAATCTCCGTCACCTGTTTATTGGCGAAATCCACCAGCTGGCGGCCATAGCCGGTGAGGGTTAAAAAGGGCGTTTCCGCGAGGCCAGCGCGCAGCGTCTCCCAGGCCTCATGGATGGCGTCGGCGGGGCGAAAGGGGGTCGGGCAGAGGAAACGACGCGTAACCACCCCGTCCGCCAGCAGGATGCCTTTCGTGGCAGTGGAGCCGGAATCAATACCAACCGTGTAGATCACGCGTGCTCCTTACAGCATTTCGATAAAGGCGGCGACGCGGGTGCTGAGCTGGCCGAGGTCCGCTGTCGAATAGTCGGTTTCTATCGCCATATAAGGAAGGTCGTGCTGCTGGCGCAGATGGCGTTTGATGGCCAGCGATTCCACGGCATAGGTATGGCAGGCCTGCAGAATGACGTCGATCACCCCGTCGGCCTGGTACTCCTCCACCATCTGGCTCAGCAGCTGCAGGCGCTGATGGTTAGGGGAAATACAGGAGCAGCCGATGGCGAGATATTTGTCGGTTAAGGCGTCGTAGACGTCGCCCTCTTCCGCCACGCAGCGCTCGGTGGCCTTCGCGCCGGTGCAGTTTTCATAGCCTACCACCCAGCCGCCGTTTTCTTCGATGGCGCGAACCACTTTCTCCGCCGCGCCGCCGATCGGGCAGCCGGTGATCAGAATGCGCGGGCGGGATGCCAGTCGTTTACCCTGCCGCCACTCCTGACGGATGCGCTCCGCCATGGCGTTGAGCTCGTCAATCAGCGCGGTTTTGTCGAAGCGGAAGGTGGCGCCGTACACCACTTTCAGGATGTCGCCGCCGCTGAGCGCCGGCGGATTGAGCTGCCCGAGACGATAAAAGTGGGCCAGCGCCCGGCGTTCACGGTTTTTCAGCACGATGGCTTCACGCAGCGCCGCCTCGCTAATCGGCGCGCCAAACCGCGCCTCAATCACCTGCTGCAGGCGCAGGATCTCCGCTTTCCACAGCGCGCGGGAGGCCGCGTCGCTGGCGCTGTTCGGCAGCTGCATCACGTGGACCGCCTTGAACTCGGCCATATACTCGTACATTTTCTTTTTGCCGTCGCAGGTGGTTTCCCCGACCACCAGGTCAGAGAAATAGAAGTAGGGGCATTTATCGGTTTTGCCGAAGCCGTAGCTGCTTTTGATTAACGGACAGAGATTGCGCGGCAGATCTTTTTCCGCTTCCTCGATGGTTTCATCGGAGGTAGAGCACAGCGAGACCACCACGGCCCCCGCCGCCATAGCGATCTCCTGAGGCATAAAGGTGCAGTAGGTGCCCACCAGCGGCACGTTCTGCTCTTTAAGATCCATGACGGTGAGAAAGCCCTTCTGGCGAGCTTCCGAGAACTGGTCAAAAATGGCGGGTAGATCGGTGATAAGCGACATGGTTTTCCTTCCCCGTACACGGGAGATGCTGAAAGAGCCGCCATTATAACCCTGTTGTTTGTATGCTTTTATTGATCTCCTGCGTCTGCGCGCGGCGTTAATAGACCTTCTTTAAATCCATCTCTTCCTGGATCCGCTCGCTCCACGCCAGATGAGTGCGGATGGCCTCTTCGATACCGGCGTTGTAGAACAGCGGCCCCAGCTCCTGGGCGATAAAGTCGACAAAAAATTCAGCGTCAAACTGCTCCAGCTCGAGGTTAAACGTCTCTTCGCAGTACTTGCTGAGCCTGTCGCGCAGCAGGTCACGCTGCGCCGGGCTGAGTTCAATCTCACTCATGATGGGGCTTTCTCCGTAAAAGGGGTCACGACTGCCGGGCTTCAATGACCGCTTGCGCACACTGACGCTGGTGGCGTAAGAGTCCGGCGAGGCAGCAGGCGGCGATGAGCCCGGCGGCCACCGCCAACAGGTGGAAGGGCAGTCTCCCGCCATGGAACCACAGCCAGCGCGCGCCTTCAATCGATAAGGCGCTGACGCTGAGGATCACGATATTCAGCGAGGCGGAGACCGTGCCTTTCGGCAGGTCGTTAGAAAAGAGGGTAAAGCGGAACAGCGTCGGGAAAATTAGCCCGATGCCGAAGGCGTAGAAGCAGGTGCCGAGCACCGACCACAGCCAGACGTGCGGCCATACCAGATTCCCAACGATCAGGATGGCCAGGCCGAGCATCTGTACCGGCACCGCGCTGAGGATAAAGCGCGGGCGGGTGGGATCTTTTACCCAGCGCGCCACCGACAGGTTGGCGATGATGACGGCGCTGAAGACCGGCACCTGGCTCCAGGCGAACTCGCTGGTGGTCAGCCCGCCGGCGTCCATTAAAATCACCGGCGATACCGCCACCCAGCTCATCAGCGGAATATAGCTCAGCGACAGCGTGGCGGCGCCGAGCAAAAAGATGCGGTTGCGAAAGACGTTGCGAAAATCGCGCAGCACGCCCAGGGGGCTGAACGGCACATCGCCCCGGCGCACCGTCTCCGGCATGGTCAACAGCAGCCCCAGCCAGGCCACCAGCCCCATGGCGGCGATAATGCCGAACAGCGCTTTCCAGTGGATAAAATGCATCAGCGCCGCGCCGGAAAGCGGGCCGACGATCGGCGCCACCAGCACGACGGAGGTGATCACCGCCATCAGCCTGATCGACCTTTTTTCCTCAAAGGCTTCCTGCACGGTGACGTAGCCGACGGTGGCGATAAAGCAGATGCTGGTGCCCTGCACGAAGCGGGCAATCAGGAACTGGGTCATGGAGGTGGTGAACAGCGTCGCCAGGCAGGCGAGGGTGAAAATGAGCGCGCCGGTGAGCAGTACCGGACGCCGTCCGATTCGGTCAGAGAGCGGCCCCAGCAGCCACTGCAGCGCCATGCCGCCGGCCATATACAGGCTTACCGAGGCTGGGGCCAGCGCCACATCGGCGTTAAAATCCCGCACCACGTGGAGGATCCCCGGCTGGATCAGGTCGGTGGTGAGATAGGCGGAAAAATCATACAGAATGAGCGCCGCCGGGAAGAACAGCGCGGCGGCGTGCCGGGTTAGCCAGTGGGTCATCCGGTGCATTATCTCGCCCTCCCTGTGGAATATTTATCAGCGCTATTGTTCAGATAGTATCATTGCTAACCAATATGCAGATGCAGCAGCGAGGGGATCTGCGAGAGCAGCCACAACAACAGACCGATAGTTCCACCCACCAGGGTGCCGTTGATGCGGATGAACTGCAGATCTTTACCGATGTTGAGCTCGATCTGCCGCGACATATCGCGGGCGTCCCAGCTCTTCACCGTGTCGCTGATATGTCGAGTGAGGAAGGCGGCGAACTCCGGCGCCACCCGATGCGCCGCCTGCTCCAGGTGTTCGTTGAGCGATTCGCGCAGCGCGTCGTCGCGGAGTAAGGTTTCACCGAACCACTGGCCGGCCTCGGCGATGCGCTGCTTGATACGCGAGTCGTCGCTGCTGATATCGTTTTTTACCCAGCCGCGCAGGTCTCCCCACACTTCGCCAAGATAGCGGTTGAAGGTCTCATCATTTTTCAACCAGGCTTTGATGTTATCGGCCTTCTGCGCCAGTTCCGGGTCGGATTTCAGGTTATCGATTAGCTTTTGCGTCGCGCGGTCAAAGGTCTGGCGGATCTGGTGGGTGCGATCGTGGGTGACTTCGTCCAATAGGGTATTCACGGCGTCGGTGACCATCTCGGCGCTGTGCTCGCCGAGCCACTCGGTGGGTAACAGCCTGGCCTTCAGCGGATGTTCGGTCTCCAGCCAGTGTACGATGCCGCGGGCGATAAAAGCGCGGGAGCTGTCGCGCTGCAGCAGGGCGATCAGCTGATTTATCAGCGAATCCAGCAGCTTTTGATGGCGGTTGTCGCGGGTCAGCCCCTCCAGCATCATGGCGCTGGTCTGCGTCAGGTCGACCTTATCGATCGCCTTATGCACCGCGCGCCGCAGCAGGCGCTGAATGCGGGCGTCATCGGTCAGTTCGAGAAAACCGCTCATCACCTGCAGCAGGTGTTGGCCAACCCGCCGGGCGTTCTCAGGCTGGCTGAACCAGTTGCCGAGCATCAGCGCTGGTTGATAGCGGCGGATCAGCGCCACCAGCGACGGGGTATCGAGGAATTTCTCCTCAACGAAGCGGCCGAGGTTGTCGGCGATGCGATCTTTGTTGCGCGGGATAATCGCGGTATGGCGGGCGACAAAGGGCAGCGGAATACGGCGAAACAGGGCCACCACCGCAAACCAGTCGGCCAGCGCCCCGACCATCGCCGCTTCGGAAATGGCCTTCAGCGCGCTGACCCACGGCGTCGGCGGCAGCAGCAGGGTGGTAATAAATAGCGCGGCGGCGATCAGCAGCAGCGACAGCGCCAGCAGTTTGGCGCGTTTCAGTTCAGCGAGTTTTTCCATAAACTTAAGCATATAACCTGACGTCGAGGTCGTGCAAAAATCGCCAGATAATCCACAGACCGAACATCATCAGGATCGCCCCCGCCGCCCGCTCGACCCGCCAGACGATGGCGCTCAGGCGGCGCTGTACCTGCGGCAGCGCAATCGCGCTCACCAGCAGTAAATCCCAGAAGAACACCACGCTGACCATCCACAGCCCGCTCACCGTTTGCTGCAGCAGGGTGACCGCCGGCCCCAGCAGGGAGGTCATCAGCGCCAGATAAAACAGCGCATTCTTCGGGTTGAGCAGCGATGACCCCAGCCCCAGCAGTAGCTGCTTGCCGAACCCCGGACGCGATGCGCAAACGCTCTCTACCGCCATCGCCGCGGGACGGCTGCGAATCAGCAGGCTGCCAATCCACAGTAAGTAGCCCGCGCCCAACAGCTCGATGAGTAAAAACAGCAGCGGCGCCTGGCGCAGAAGTCCCCAGCCAACGATGGCCAGAACAATATACAGCGCATTGCCGGCGGCGATGCCGAGACACAGTCCGAGGCTGCCGCGGATCCGGTAGCGTACAGCGTAACCGACCAGCAGAAAAAAATCGGGGCCCGGGCTGAGCAGGGCGACAAAGTGGGACAGGGCTAACGCCGGGAAGGCGGCGGGGAAGAGAGTCGATAAGGTATGCATAGTGGCCTCGATAATGGTGCTGAGGCCACCCTACGCCAGATGGAAAATTACTTATTGTCGGAAATTGATCTGCTGTGCGCATACTGCCGCGGCGTGGCGGCGGTATAGCTGACGAAGGTTTTATGGAAATGGCTCTGATCGGCAAAGCCGGCCTGATAGCCGACGTCGGCGATAGGGTCCCCGGCGCGTAAGCGCGTTTTCGCATATTCGATGCGCGCCATATTGATCAAACTGGCGGGCGTCAGGCCGGTATCCTGTTTCACGGCGCGGATAACGGTCTCTTTACGTAGCGCGCTATCGTGGGCCAGCTTATCCAGCGATGGCGGCGCCGGCAGATCTGTCGCCAGGCGCTGAAACAGCAGGGCGCTGACGTGATGTGGCGCCTGCGGCGCGGCGGCGCACAGCGGCAGCGCGTGCAGGAGCTGCGCCACCCGGGCTGGCAGTCGCTCAATGCAGCCGCGGCTCATCAGGGCGACAATCTGCTGGAAGCAGGCAAAGAGAGGGCTGTCGCGTAGCAGCGGCTGCGGCGAAGCCATGCTGACGGTAGGGGGAATATCCGGACGCTGCGCATGGCACCATGCCGCCTCCAGGTACAGCATATGATAGCTGCGCGGCCGGTCACGCAGCGGATTACAGCTATGCGGCGCGTGAGGCGGGATCACGATCAGATCCCCGGGCTGCAGGAGATATTCCTGTCCATTGCACAGGCAGCGCGTTTCACCGTCGATAATCGCCCCCACCGAGAGCTGCGGGTGGCTGTGGCGCTTATAGGCCTGACGGCTGCGCCAGGTGCTGCGCAGCTCCAGCCACGGCAGGCGATCGTCTCGCCAGAAGGTTTGGGGAATATCTCGGGTATGGTTCACCGCATCGACCTTTGCTGAGGGGATAAATCGTTTATAGCATGCTGCGCCGAGGCTGTCGCCCGCCGGGATTTGCGTACCGCGTCGAAAAAGGATGTCGCGCTTGCAGTCCGGGGAAATATGTTTTCGTCGCGGAATGTAAAATCCCGGTTTCCGGGGTGCCAGAGACATTCATGGGAGGTAGAGTCCCTGCAGGATAAGCAGGCAGGGATGAGCCGATGGCAAAGGGCACCACCTCGACGCCGCATGATGCGGTGTTTAAACAGTTTCTCACTCAGGCCGACATCGCGCGTGATTTCCTGGCGATCCATCTACCGCCTGCGCTGTGTCAGCGCTGCGACCTCGATACCTTACAGCTGGAGTCGGCAAGCTTTATCGAGGAGAGCCTGCGGGCCTGGTACTCCGATGTGCTGTGGTCACTCAAAACCGCGTCTGGCGAGGGCTACATTTATGTGGTTATCGAACATCAGAGCTCGCCGGATGCGCAGATGGCCTTCCGCCTGATGCGCTACGCCATCGCCGCGATGCAGCGCCATCTGGATAGCGGTCATACCAGACTGCCGCTGGTGGTGCCGATGTTGTTCTATCACGGAGCGACCACGCCATACCCGTGGTCGCTCAACTGGCTGGACTGCTTTGCCGATCCACCGCTGGCGTGGGAGCTTTATGCCTCGCCCTTTCCGCTGGTGGATATCACGGTGATCCCCGACGATGAGATCGTTCGTCACCGGCGCGTGGCATTACTCGAGCTGATACAGAAGCATATTCGCCAGCGCGATTTAATGGGGATTGTTGAGCAACTGACGACGATTTTACTTAGCGGTGACGCTAATGACAGGCAGATAAAAACGCTGTTTAATTATCTGCTGCACACTGGCAACGCGCGCCGCTTTGGCCGGTTTATCCACAAAGTGGCACAACGGGTTCCTCAGCACAGGGAGAGATTGATGACCATCGCCGAACGAATACAGGAAGTGGGCCGCAGAAAAGGCAAACGGGAAGGCCGGCAGGAGGGACAGCATGCTGAAGCGCTGCGCATTGCCCAGAGGATGCTGGCCGACGGCATTGCCCGCGAGACGGTGGTGAAAATCACCGGCCTGACCGCCGATGAGGTCGCCGCGCTGGCGCATTGATAACGCCGGGGCGGCCTGACGGTCGCCCCGGTTAGCCATCGTTATGGAATATTCCGGATATACCTAACTTTACCCGCATCGCCAGCCATCTCGACTACCCTTAATATCCTTAACGGCATTTTTGACTGCCTTTATAGCGATAACAAGGAGACATGCGATATGGCCTATCAGACGGTGAATCCTGCGAACAATCAGCTTATTAAAACGTACCCGGCGCACAGCGATGCGGACGTGGAGGCGGCGCTGCGGCAGGCGGATGCGCTCTATCATTCGGCTTGGGCGAAAGGCGATATTGAACCGCGCCTGGCGGTGCTGCATAAGCTGGCGGATCTGATCGACAGCCGGGTGGAAGATCTGGCGAAAATCGCCAGCCAGGAGATGGGGAAACTCATTAAGCAGAGCCGCGGCGAAGTGAAACTGTGCGCGCAAATCGCCCGCTATTACGCCGATAACGCCAAATCGATGCTGGCGCCGGTGAAGTATCCCTCCGAACTGGGTGAAGCCTGGGTTGAGCACCACCCCATTGGCGTCTTACTGGCGGTGGAGCCGTGGAACTTCCCCTATTACCAGCTGATGCGCGTCCTGGCGCCAAACCTGGCGGCCGGGAACCCGGTTATCGCCAAACACGCCAGCATCGTGCCGCACTGCGCGGAGACCTTTGCCCATCTGGTGCGCGAGGCCGGCGCACCGGAAGGGGCGTGGACCAATCTGTTTATCTCTCAGGATCAGGTGGCGAAGATTATCGCCGACGACCGTGTGCAGGGCGCGGCGCTGACCGGGTCGGAAAAAGCTGGCAGCGTGGTGGCGGCGCAGGCGGCGAAGCATATTAAGAAATCGACCCTGGAACTCGGCGGCAACGATGTGTTTGTGGTGCTCGACGATGCCGACCTCGATCGCGCGGTGAAAATCGGCGTCCAGGCGCGGCTGAATAACGCCGGCCAGGTGTGTACTGCCGCCAAGCGGTTTATTCTGCATGAGAGCATCGCTGAGTCGTTTCTGACGAAATTTAGCGAGGCGTTTCGCCAGGTAAAAATAGGCGATCCGCTGGATGAAAGCACCACGCTGGGGCCGCTCTCCTCTAAAGATGCGCTGGAAACCTTGAGCAAGCAGGTGGACGAGGCGGTCAAAAACGGCGCCACGCTGCATCTGGGCGGCAAAGCGGTGGCGCGGGAAGGCAACTTCTTTGAACCCACTATCCTGACCGGTATCACCCGTGACAACCCGGCGTACTTCGAAGAGTTCTTTGGCCCGGTGGCGCAAATCTACGTGGTGAAAAACGATGAGGAGGCGATTGCGCTTGCCAATGATTCTCACTATGGCCTGGGCGGCGCGGTGTTCAGTCAGGACATCGAACGCGCCAAACGGATGGCATCCGCCATTGAAACCGGGATGGTCTATATCAACTGGCTGACCGATACCGCGCCCGAACTGCCGTTTGGCGGCGTGAAGCGTTCCGGTTATGGCCGGGAGCTCTCCGATCTCGGGATCAAAGAGTTCGTGAACCAGAAGCTGGTGGTGGTGCGCCGCTAGGCCGGCCATAAAAAAACCTGCCATCCGGCAGGTTTTTTATAATAGATTTATTGCACTTCGACTTTATCCCAGCCGCTTTTGAACATACAGCTGTCGACTAAGGTCTCCCGCTGATATTCATTCGCGTCTTCTACCGTATAACTTGTTTCAACATCCTGTTTCTTTTGCTTTTTGTCCGTTTTTTCTGAACTGGACCCGGTCACCACGTTATCCGGCGGGAGATCGACCAGGGCCTGCGCTTCACATTCGGTGAGCTTTTTATGCATCTCGGCATCGCTTAAACCCGGCTTCACCCAGGTATACTGAGTGCAGCCGGTCAGCAGCAACGCCAGGCTCAGCGCAGAGAGCGCGGCGAGACGTGATTTCATCAGAAGGTAACCCCGCCGCCTACGTAGGCGCCGTCAATCAGGGTGTGGTTTGGGCGGCCCTCTTTGCCGTCAACGCTCACGTGACGGTAACCCACCTTCAGGGTCAATGGACCAACCGGGGACCAGCTCACGCCGCCGTTCGCTTCAACATAGTTTTTCACGCTGTTGTTCAGGCCGTCGGGCGCGACATACCCTTCGCCAAATACGTGGATGCTGTCGGTCAGGGCCACGTTCACCCCGCCGCCGACCGGAAACGCGACGCCGTTATCGCCTTTTTTCGGTCCCAGATAGATAGCTTTCGCGCCAGCGTTGAGCATCACCGGGCCCACTTCCAGATTGTAACCCGCGCCAACGCCGCCGGTCTGGCTACCGTCATCGGTATTCTTCAGCCAGTGGCTTTCGGCATACAGGCCGGAAGAGGATTTACCCATTTCCATATTCAGGTTGGTAAAATTCTTACCTTGTTCAACGGTAAACCCCATTGCCATGGCGGAACCAGAGACCGCAGTCAGGGCAGCAACAATAAGGATGTTAAGCTTTTTCATGGTTTGCTCCTCGTCATTAAATTTGTCTGAGGGCACCTTAACAATCGATGTTTACCTCTGCAAATGTGACTTACGTCGATTTTTTATGCTGGTTTTGTCAGCGGTGTGTTTTGATAATGTTGTAAAGACGTTGGGTTACGGCGAGGTCAATCATGAAATTTGGTCTGTTTAGCAGAGGTTTAATGGGTGAGCTAAACAGAAACTGAACAGGGCGGGCATTAATTATTAAGGATCCTATTCATTTAGTTTCTTATTATTTCCAAAAGTGTTTCTACTGTTACTTATAAAAACGTTGATTTACATTTTTCGACGCGATGACGACGTTTTGTTCCTGTCTTTGACGATGTGCGGTGAGAGAAGGGGGCCTGCGCCTTAGCGCGCAGGCGGGTAGGCGGGTAGGTTAGCGTCGTAACCCGGCAAACGCCGCGCGAATTTCCTCTTCCGGCAACTGAATGCCGATAAACACCAGCGTGCTGTGCGGCGTTTCATCGCCCCACGGGCGATCCCAGTCGGCGCTGTAGAGGCGCTGCACGCCCTGGAACAGTAGCCGATTCGGCTCGCCGTCGATCCACAGCATCCCTTTATAGCGCATCAATTGATCGGCGAAGGAGAGCAGCAGGTTTTCCATTACCCGTGATACCTCGCTGATATCCACCGGGTAATCCATCTCAACCACGATTGATGACACGTCGTTTTGCTTCTCGGCCATAAAGTGGAAACGCGGTGTGCTGTTAACGACCTTCTCTTCCAGCATAAAGCCGCTGGTGTTAAACAGCTGGCTTAGATCGATATCGCCATGAATGACGGTATAAATCGGCGCCCGGGCATTGATGCGCGCCAGGCGTTCGCGCAGCTTTTCGGTATCGCCGGCTACATCAGTTTTGGTCAGCAAAATGCGGTCCGCGTAGCCCACCTGCGACTGGGCGATGGTGAACTGATCCATCTGCTGGTCGGCATGGACCGCATCCACCAGGGCGATCACGCCATCCAGCAGATAGCGCTCGCAAAGCACCTCATGGGAGAAAAAGGTTTGGATAATCGGCCCCGGGTCGGCCATGCCGGTGCACTCAATCACCAGCCGGTCAAACTCGATTTCCCCGCGATCGCGGCTGTCGAGGAGATCGAGCAGGGCGTCTTCCAGTTCGTTGGAGCGCGTACAGCAGATGCAGCCGTTGGTCAGGGTTTTGATCTGCGTGGCGCGGTCGCCGATCAGCTGATCGTCAACGGAGACTTCGCCAAATTCATTTTCAATCACGGCGATTTTGAAACCGTGCTGCTCATTCAGGATATGGCGCAGGAGGGTGGTTTTTCCTGCGCCGAGAAAACCGGTGAGTAGGGTGACTGCAATCGGTGCCATTATTGCCTCCATTAACAGCAGCGTACGCCGCCTTTGCCGTCGCCGCCGTAGCGGGCCTGCTGGCGTTCGCGGAAGAATTCTTCATAAGTCATGTACGGCTGATCCGGATGGTTGGTTTGCATATGGGTGACGTAGTTGTCGTAATCCGGAATGCCAATCAGCATTTTCGCCGCCTGACCGAGATATTTTTTAGCCTGACCTAAGTTACCAAACATTGTAAGTTCCAGATAACGAATAAAGCCGGATGGCGACTCGCGCCTTATCCGGCCTACGTTAATGCGCTTGTTTGTAGGCCGGATAAACGTAGCGCTATCCGGCATCAGAGTTAATGATGTGACGAGGTCTTCACACCGCCTTCCGGTACCGGCACGTACGGGGTCTCTTTGTCGGTGCGCACCTTATTGTTGCGCACGTTGAGCCAGGTTTTGATGCCGTAGAAGATGATGCTGTACACCACCACCAGGAACAGGATACTCAGCCCGGCGTTGGTGTAGTTGTTGACCACGATATGATTCATGTTGGCAATCTGCTGCGCGGTCAGCTCGCCGCCGGCGGCGATCTTCTCTTTATACTGCTGAGCCATAAAGAAGAAGCCTTCCATCTGCGGGTTGGTGCTGAACAGCTTCAGGCCCAGCGCCCAGGTGGTGCACAGCAGCAGCCACGCAGCCGGGATCACGGTGACCCAAATATATTTGGTGCGCTGCATTTTGACCAGCACCACGGTGCCAAGCACCAGCGCCACGGCGGCCAGCATCTGGTTAGAGATACCGAACAGCGGCCACAAGCTCTTCACGCCGCCCAGCGGGTCGACCACGCCCTGATACAGCAGGTAGCCCCACAGCCCGACGCAGCCGGCGGTACCGATAATCCCGGCGACCAGCGAGTCGGTTTTTTTCAGGAACGGCACGAAGTTACCCAGCAGATCCTGCAGCATAAAGCGGCCTGCGCGGGTACCGGCATCCAGCGCGGTGAGGATAAACAGCGCTTCAAACAGGATACCAAAGTGGTACCAGAAGCCCATATCCGCCATCGGGATGATTTTATGGAACACGTGGGCGATACCGACGGCCAGCGTCGGCGCGCCGCCGGCGCGGTTCAGTACCGAAGGTTCGCCGATATCTTTCGCCGTCTGCAGGATCTGCTCAGGTGAAATCACGAAGCCCCAGGAGCTGACGGTCGCCGCCGCGTGGACGGTCACTTCTTTCAGCTGAGCGGCGATCATCGCCGCGTTTTCACCGCCCATTTCGTGCAGGTTCGGCATGACGATGCCAAGGCCCGCCGGCGGGGTGTTCATCGCGAAGTAGAGACCCGGTTCGATAATCGATGCCGCGACCAGCGCCATGATGGCCACGAAAGATTCCATCAGCATCGCGCCATAGCCGATAAAGCGGGCATCGGTTTCGTTGGCCAGCAGCTTCGGCGTGGTGCCGGAGGCGATCAGCGCGTGGAAGCCGGAGACCGCGCCGCAGGCGATAGTGATAAACAGGAACGGGAACAGGGCACCTTTCCACAGCGGGCCGGTGCCATCAATGTACTGGGTCACTGCCGGCATTTTCAGGTCCGGGTTGAGGATAACGATCCCCAGCGCCAGGCCGACGATAACGCCGATTTTCAGGAAAGTAGCCAGATAGTCACGCGGCGCCAGAATCAGCCATACCGGCAGCAGGGCGGAGATAAACGCGTAGCCAATCAGGGTAAAGGTGATGGTGGTGTCTTTAAAGGTCAGCGCCGGGCCCCAGTAGGGGTCGTGAGCAATAATGCCGCCGAACCAGATGGAGGCCACCAGCAGCACGATACCGATAACCGACACTTCACCCACGCGGCCCGGGCGCAGGAAGCGCATGTAGATACCCATGAACAGGGCGATAGGCACCGTCGAGCAGACGGTAAAGACGCCCCACGGGCTCTCCGCCAGCGCTTTCACTACGATCAGCGCCAGTACCGCGAGGATGATGATCATAATCAGGAAGCAGCCAAACAGGGCGATAGAGCCCGGAACCGGCCCCATCTCCTGCTTGATCATCTCGCCCAGCGAGGCGCCGTTACGCCGCGAGGAGATAAACAGCACCATAAAGTCCTGTACTGCCCCCGCCAGCACCACGCCGGCCAGCAGCCAGAGGGTGCCAGGCAGATAGCCCATCTGCGCGGCAAGCACCGGGCCCACCAGCGGGCCGGCGCCGGCAATGGCGGCGAAGTGGTGGCCAAACAGCACGTAGCGGTTGGTCGGCACATAGTTCAGGCCATCGTTATTAATGACCGCCGGCGTCGAGCGCGTCGGGTCAAGCTTCATCACCTTCTGCGCGATATACAGGCTGTAATACCGGTAGGCGACGAGGTACACGGAAACCGACGCCACGACGATCCACAGGGCACTGACGTGCTCACCGCGGCGCAGGGCGACGACTGAGAGGCAAAATGCCCCGATGATTCCGAGAATCACCCAGGGTATGTGCTTGAGTAGTTTTTTGGTATCCATAGTAAAACCTGGCGTTAATTAGATGAATAATTGGCCGAAGCCGTCTGGTTTTAAGTAAGGGTTAATGGAGGTATTGATTAGCTAGGCTGGCTTCGATCTTGCCAGAACTACGCGCGCGTAAAGTTGGGTAAATCGGTGAGTGGTTGTATAGGGGGTTAAGCGGTTACTGGAGGGGGTAAGCGGTTGGCTACGAAGTGAACAGGGCTGGATTATGTGATTGTGATCACAGGAGATTGTGGCCTGCGACTCTGTTGGTTAACGCTCCTCCCCAACCGGGGAGGAGCAGGCGAGGCCATTACACCGCGACTTCCATGTCCATCATCACCGGATGGAAACGGCGTTTAAAGTAAATCAGGCCGTGGCCTTGCGGGCTCAGGGTAATATTGCGGATCTCCACCAGATATACCAGGTGGGTACCGATGGTTTGCACCTGGCTAATCTCGCCTTCGAGACTGGCCAGCGAGCCCTTCAGCACCGGCTGCCCGAGCGCGCCGTGCTGCCAGCCGCTGAGGGCAAACCGCTCTTCCATCGTCACCCCGGTCATCCCGGCGAAATGACGGGCCATGATTTCCTGTTCGTGGTTCAGCACGTTGATGCACAACTTGCCGTTGCCCTGAAACACCGGGTTCATCGCGCTGTTGGCGTTGATACACACCATCACCGATGGCGGCGTATCCGTCACCGAGCACACCGCCGTGGCGGTAATCCCGCAGCGGCCGGCTTCGCCTGCGGTAGTGACCACATTCACCGCCGCCGACAGGCTGGCCATGGCATCGCGAAAACGCAGGCGTTGTTCATCTAATTGCATTATGACCTCCCGCTGCGAATTACTTCAGCAGCTTATCCAACATGTTGATATCAGCGTTATTGTGCAGATGCGGCACCGTCCAGCCGTTCTGGTCGTACTCGGACAGGCAGCGGTCGACCATCGCCATCATCTTGTCCATATTGCCGGAGCTCTGCGCCTGGCGCAGACACTGCAAGCGAATCTCATCCTGGCTACCGGAGTAGTTGATTTCATACAGCTCGTGGCGGCCGCCGAATTCGCTGCCGATCGCATCCCACATCAGTTTGAGGATCTTGATACGTTCAACGTGATCCATACCGTTGGAGCCGCGCACGTACTTCGCCAGATACTGGTCGATCTGCGGGTTGTTCAGATCGCGGGCGCTGGACGGCAGATAAATCAGGCCGCTGGTGACGTTGCGCTCGATGATGTTTTTGATCTTGGCGTAGGCCATCGGGGCCATCACGCGATAGGTCTGCAGCGCGGCGTGATCCGGCAGCCATGCGCCGTTGACCCACGGCGTCGCTTCCGAGCACATGGAATCGCTTAACGCCCAGAACATGTTGCGCCACGCCACAACTTCACCAAGGTCGGCCTGCACGCCGCGGAATTCGAGGGTACCGGTACATTCCAGAGAACGCTTCAGCAGGGCGGTGATAAAGTCCAGTTTCACCGCCAGGCGCACGCAGGCCTGCAGCGGATACATGCGGGCGAAACCGCCCTCCATGGTCCAGCGCCGGCAGCGGTCAAAGTCGCGGTAAATCAGCACGTTCTCCCAGGGGATCAGCACTTTATCCATGACCAGAATCGCGTCGTTCTCGTCGAAACGGCTGGAGAGCGGATAGTCGTACGGGGACCCGGTCGCGCCGGCGACCATCTCATAGGAGGCGCGGGAGATAAGCTTCACCCCTTCGGCATCCATCGGCGCGACGAACATCAGCGCGAAGTCCGGGTTCTCGCCCATCACCTGTGCGGAGCCGAAGCCGATCATGTTGTAGTGGGTCAGCGCCGAGTTGGTGGCGACTACTTTCGCGCCGCTGACGATGATCCCGGCATCGGTCTCTTTTTCCAGCTTGATGTAGACATCCTTCACTTCATCAGCCGGCTTGTGGCGGTCGATTGGCGGGTTGACGATCGCATGGTTAAAGTACAGGCCGGTTTCCTGAATGCGGGTGTACCAGTTGCGGGCGTTCTGCTCGAACTGGCCGTAAAACGCCGGGTTGGCGCCCAGCGCGCAGCCGAAGGCGGCTTTATAGTCCGGGGTGCGGCCCATCCAGCCGTAGCTTAGGCGTGACCACTCGGCGATGGCGTCGCGCTGCTGGCGCAGATCGTCGGCGCTTTTCGCCACGCGGAAGAATTTATGGGTGTAGCCGCCGTTGCCGGTATCGGTGCCCCAGCACAGGGAATCCTGCATCTCCGGTTTGTGCAGCGCATCGTACAGTTGCGCGACAGAAGCCGCGGCGTTACGAAAGGCCGGGTGGGTGGTGACATCCTTCACGCGCTCGCCGTAGATATAAATTTCGCGGCCATCCTGCAGGCTTTTTAAATATTCTTCGCCAGTTAACGGGCGTTTCGCGTCGGCGCGGAAATCTTCAGGTTTCATAGGGGCCTCTTCAGTATTTATCGGAAAATAATGTTAAATATATGTTTTGTTTTTGTTGTTTAATTGAAGCGGTTATTGCGCTTGTCGTGAAGGGACGTTTGCGACAACGACGGGTACTTTTCAGGCGGGAGTGAATTTTGTGATCTCTGCAGCTTTTGCCGGCTGGCGCGGCGCTGACCCGACCTGTGGGCCATCGTTCGGCAGGCGCAGCGCCAGCGGGGACTTACGATACCGGTACTTTTTGCGCCCGGTAGCTGCTGGGCGAGCAGCCGACCTGGCGGCTAAAAAAGCGCGCAAAATAAGCGGGATCTTTAAACCCCAGCTGCCAGGCTATCTCATTAACCGCGCTATCGGAAAACAGCAGCAGCCGCTTCGCCTCGCGTAGCTGGCGGTCGAATATCAGCCGCTTCGGCGAACGGTTGGCAAAGCGGCGACAGATATCGGTCAGCCGCGATTCGGTCAGGTGCAGTTCCCTGGCGTAATCCGGTACCGTCCAGTGCTGATGGTAGTGGCTGTCGATCATCTGGTTAAAGCGCTGGAATAGCTTCAGCTCGCCGCGCATGCCGCTGGCAGCGTGATCGTCGAGCTTTGCGTTACGCAATAGCAGGGTAAAGACCGCCTGCGCCAGCAGCGCCAGGGTATGCTCGCGCCCCGGCAACTGGGCGGTAGATTCCCGGCGAATCAGCTGCCAGTAGTGCGCCAGCGCCGCCAGCTCGTCGGGTTTATCCGCCAGCGACAGGCAGATCCCCGGCAGGCCGAAGGTCTCCCGCGTGCCGGGATAAAGCACCTCCAGCAGCGGCCAGATGAGTTCTTCGTGCACCGTCAACACGTGACCATCGCTATCGGACTCGGTAATAAAGGCGTGCGGCACCGAAGGCGGCGTTATCACAAACAGCGGCGCCTGCACCGAGTAGCGATGGTCATCAAGCTGCAGCTCAATCTGCCCGGTATCAAGAAAGTGCATCTGAAAATAGCGGTCGTGGCGATGCGCCTGCATGTCGCGGCCAAAAAAGGCCGCCATACGGGCAAACGACTGATAGTGCACCTCTTCGGTACCCAGACTCTCGTCGTAATCTTTATTGATGTCGATGTTGGCGATGGAATGCTGGCACATACCCGCTCCTTAGTGGCCTTTTTGCGCCGCTAAGCCCGGCGCGGCGGCGGCGTCCTCACGCTGGCTCATTGGAATGCGGGTGAGCACCAGCGCGCCGACGATCAGCAGCCCGGCGACAAACCACAGCCCGGAGCTAAAGCTGCCGGTGGTATCACGCAAAATGCCGATCAACAGCGGGCTGACGGCAGAGCCGACGTTGCCGATGGCGTTGATCACCGCCAGCGCCACCGCGCGCGACTGCAGGCTGATCACCCGATCAGGGGTGGTCCAGAAAATGGCCATCGCGGTAAAGGATCCCACCGAAGCCATAATAATGCCGATCAGCTGGATCAGGCTGTGGTGCGTTGCCGAAGCCAGCAGCCAACCCGCCGCGGCGAACAGGTAGGGCAGGATGGTATGCATCTTGCGCTCTTTGCGCCGGTCGGAGCGGCGACTCCAACAGATCATGCCGAAAATGGTGCAGAACTGCGGGATCGCCGCCAGCAGGCCAATCATGATGTTGCTACTGCCGGTGTTGAAGCTCTGCAGGATCTGCGGCGTCCAGATATTAATGGCGCTGAGGGTATTGGTCAGGCAGAAGTAGGCCAGGGTATACATCAGCACCGCTGGCGTCAGGACTTCGCGCAGCGTGGAACGCGGCGAAGCCGGGACGATCGCCGCATGTTCCCGTTCGCGATCGATCATCGCCTTCAGCGCCTGTTTCTCTTCGTTATCCAGCCAGTTGGCTTTATCCGGCGTGTCGTTGAGGAAGAACCAGGTGACGACGCCAAGCACCACCGATGGCAGGCCTTCCAGCAGAAACAGCCACTGCCAGCCCTTCAGGTTCCACAGGCCGTCGAGCGCCAGAATATAGCCGGAAAGTATCGAGCCGAGCATCATGGTCACCGGCATGGCGATCATAAACAGGGCGTTGGCGCGGGCGCGATGGTAGGCCGGGAACCACCAGGTCAGATAGACGAGGATCCCTGGTAGGAAACCAGCCTCGGCGATGCCGACCAGCATGCGCAGGATGTACAGCGTATGCGGGCTGGTGGCGAACATGGTACAGGTCGAGGCGATCCCCCAGACCACCATGATCCCGGCGATCCAACGGCGCGCGCCAACTTTCGCCAGCATGATATTGCTGGGGATCCCGCACAGTACGTAGGTGACGTAGAACAGCGTCGCCGCCAGGCCGAACATGGTGGAGGTCAGACCGAGGTCTTTGCCCATCGTCAGGCCGGCGAAGCCGATATTAATGCGGTCCAAAAATGAGAAAACAAAGAGAACGAACAGGAAGGTGATCAGGCGGCGGAACAGCTTTTTGATCACCCGGTTTTCTACTTCAACGGCTTTATTATCATTGTGTTGCAGGGTAGAGGTAGTCATGTTGCGCTCCACATTATCCGTTCAATAGACGGATTTATTGTTATCGGTTGTGGTCGTTGCGGTGTGGGTAAACCGGGCCGCCAGCGCTTCTGCGCCGCGGGCCAGCAGGGTGGTATCGACGCCGACGGCGACGAACAGCGCGCCCAGTTCGAGATAGCGCTTCGCCAGCTGTTCATTGGCCATCAGGATCCCCGGCGCTTTACCGGCCTGACGGATTTGCTGGATGGCATCTTCAATGGCGGCCTGTACTTCCGGGTGCTGCGGATTGCCGCCGTGACCCATATCGGCGCTGAGGTCCGCCGGGCCGATAAACACCCCGTCCACCCCGTCGACATCGAGGATCTGCGGCAGATTTTTCAGCGCTTCACGGGTCTCAATCTGTACCAGGACGCACATGGCGTCGTTGGCCTGGTGGAGATAATCCGGCACGCGGTTCCAGCGCGAGGCGCGGGCCAGCGCGCTGCCGACGCCGCGCATGCCGGCGGGCGGGTAGCGGGTGGCTCTGACCGCCAGCCGCGCTTCGTCGGCGTTCTGCACCATCGGCACCAGCAGGGTTTGCGCGCCGACATCCAGCAGTTGTTTAATTTGTACCGGATCGTTCCACGACGGACGCACCACCGGCTGGCTAGGGTAGGGCGCGATGGCCTGAAGCTGGGTTAGCACCGTTTGTACATTGTTGGGCGCGTGTTCGCCGTCGATCAGCAGCCAGTCGAAGCCGGCGCCGGCCAGCAGTTCGGCGCTGTAGCTACTGCACAGCCCAAGCCACAGGCCGATTTGCGGACGCCCGGCCTTGAGCGCCGCTTTAAAAGCGTTGTTCATGTTGCTCTCCTCAGACAAAGCGGCAGCTGATGGCGCCCATGTTGCCGTAGTCGACATGGAAGGTATCGCCCTTGCGTGCCGGTACCGGACGGGTAAAGGAGCCGCCGAGAATAATCTGCCCGGCTTCGAGCTGAACATCGTACGGCGCCAGCTTGTTGGCCAGCCAGGCCACGCCGTTGGCCGGGTGATTGAGCACCCCGGCGGCGACGCCGGTCTCCTCAATCACGCCGTTGCGGTACAGCAGGGCGGAGATCCAGCGCAGATCCAGCTCGTCGGGTTTAATCGGGCGGCCGCCGAGGATCACCCCGGCGTTGGCGGCGTTATCGGAAATGGTGTCGAACACTTTGCGCGGGCGCTGGGTTTCCGGATCGATGTTGTGGCAGCGGGCGTCAATAAGCTCCAGCGCCGGAATAACGAAGTCGGTGGCGTTGTAGACATCAAACAGCGTGCAGTTCGGGCCGCGCAGCGGTTTGGCCAGCACGAAGGCCAGCTCGACTTCGATACGCGGAACGATAAAGCGGTCGGTGGGGATATCGCTGCCGTCGTGGAAGAACATATCGTCAAGCAGCGCGCCGTAGTCCGGCTCGCTGATCTGCGAGCTGGCCTGCATGGCTTTTGAGGTCAGGCCGATCTTGTGGCCTTTGAGTACGCGGCCTTCGGCGATCTTCATCTCGACCCACTCGCGCTGGACGGCGTAAGCGTCCTCAATGGTGATCGACGGATAATCCAGCGAGATCGCGCGGATCTGTTCACGCTGTTTTTCGGCCTGATTCAGCCGCTGGGCAATCAGGGTTCGGGTCTGTTTATCGAGCATAGAGATTCCTGTGGCATTGTATTGCCGGATGGCGCTTCGCTTATCCGGCCTACAAATTCATGGCCGTTGTAGGCCCGGTAAGCGCAGCGCCACCGGGCAATTTGCACATTATTTAAATAACGCGTGCACGTTGTTCTGTTTGTAGTTCAGCGTCGGGTCGAGCTCTTCCATGGCGAACGACAGCGCCAGGTAGCGACTCTCCATCAGCGCGGCAAAGTGGGATTTGATCAGCGCGAACAGCATATCTCCCACGTCCTGACGGCTCTCCAGGCTGCGCCCGGAGCCGATCTTCAGCGTCATATGGACAAAGGCGTAATCCTGCTTACCGTCGGCCATCTGCCAGGTATCGAGCCAGTGGGCGCGGCTGCGGATCCCGCCGATCGGAAAGATGCCGGTGGCGGCCAGCGCCTCGTTGACTTTGGCGAACAGCCCGGGCAGATCGGCCTGCTCGCGGATGTTGTCGGTACATTCGGCGATAAAATGCGGCATGGGGCCCCCTTACGCCTGCGCCGGCAGCGGGAACACGGCGTTAACCTGGCCGGTGCCGGAGCTGGCGAACAGCTCGGTGATAAACTCCACCTTGCCGTCATATTTATCCCAGCCCAGCAGGCCGAGCAGCATCACCGTGTCGTGCATGTTGCCTTCGCCGTAGCAGTAGTCGGCGTACTCCGGCAGCATGGTGCAGAACTCTTTAAATTTGCCCTCGCGCCACAGCTTCACCACCCGCTCATCCATCTGATGATCGAACTCGCGGGTGTAGCTGTTCATCCCCTCTTCGGCGCGTTGATCGTCGATAAATCGGTGCGACAGCGAGCCGCTGGCCAGCACCGCCACGGTGCCGTCATATTTCTCAATGGCTTTGAGGATCGCTTCGCCCAGCCTGCGGCTGTCGGCAAAGTCGTGAACGGTACAGAAGGCGGAAATGGACACCACTTTGAAATGCTTATCGCTGTTCATGTAGCGCATTGGCACCAGGGTGCCGTACTCCAGCTTCAGGCTGGGAATATTGTGCGCTTTGGCGCGTACGCCGAGCTTTACGGCCTCGTCGGCGATAAGCTGGCCCAGCTCCGGGTTGCCGTCGTAGTCGTAGGTCATGTCGCGAATAAAATGCGGCAGTTCGTTACTGGTGTAGACGCCCTGAAAATGGTCGGCGCAGTTGATGTGGTAGGCGCTGTTGACCAGCCAGTGGGTGTCGAACACGATGAAGGTATCGACGCCCATTTCACGGCAGCGCTTGCCAATTTCTTTATGTCCGTCGATAGCGCCCTGGCGGCAGCCGTGGTTTTTCCCGGGCAGCTCCGACAGGTACATCGACGGCACGTGAGTGATTTTTGCTGCTAACGCTAACTTACCCATATCAGACTCCCCATTTCGGGATCGGATGGTCGCCCATCGAGATGCAGACGTTTTTCATTTCGGCGAACACTTCAAAGCTGTACTCGCCGCCTTCGCGGCCGGTGCCGGAGGCCTTCACGCCGCCGAACGGCTGACGCAGGTCGCGCACGTTCTGGGTGTTGACGAACACCATCCCGGCTTCAATACCGCGCGCCAGACGCAGCACTTTGCTGACGTCCTGGGTCCAGATATACGACGCCAGGCCGTATTCCACATCGTTAGCCAGGCGCAGCCCTTCCGCTTCGTCTTTGAACGGCAGCAGGCAGGCGACCGGGCCAAAAATCTCTTCCTGCGCGACGCGCATGCGGTTGTCGACATCCGCCAGCACCGTCGGGCGCAGGAAGTTGCCGGCTTTCAGATGCGCCGGCAGGTCGGACGGCTTATCCGCGCCGCCGGCCAGCAGGGTGGCCCCCTCTTCGATGCCGAGGCGAATGTAACCGGACACTTTCTCCCAGTGCTGTTGGCTAATCAGCGCGCCGACCTGGGTATTCGGATCGGTCGGATCGCCCACGCGCAGGCGGTTGGCGCGCTCGGCGAAGCGCTTGACGAACTCCGGATAAATACTCTGCTGAATAAAGATGCGCGAGCCGGCGGTGCAGCGTTCGCCGTTGATCGAGAAGATGGTGAACAGCGCGGCGTCGAGCGCGCGCTCGATATCGGCGTCTTCAAAAATCAGCACCGGCGATTTGCCGCCCAGCTCCATGGAGTACTTTTTCAGCCCGGCGTTTTTCATGATGTTGCGCCCGGTGGCGGTGCCGCCGGTGAAGGAGACGGCGCGCACATCATGATGGCGCACCAGCGCGTCGCCGGCGGTGGCGCCGTAGCCCTGCACCACGTTCAGCACGCCGGCCGGGATCCCGGCCTCCAGCGCCAGCTCGCCCAGACGATCGGCGGTCAGCGGAGATAGCTCGGACATTTTCAGCACTGCGGTATTGCCTAAGGCCAGGCACGGCGCCACCTTCCAGGTGGCGGTCATAAACGGCACGTTCCACGGCGACACCAGCGCGCAGACGCCAACCGGCTGCACGAGGGTGTAGTTGAGCATCTTGTCGTCGACCGGATAGGTCTTGCCGTTCATCTGCTGGCACACTTCGGCGAAAAATTCGAAGTTATGCGACGCCCGCGGGATCAACACGTTTTTGGTCTGGTGGATAGGCAGGCCGGTATCGGCGGTTTCCATCGCTGCGATCTCCGGGACGTTCTGATCGATCAGATCCCCCAGGCGGCGCATCAGGCGCGCGCGCTCTTTCATCGGCAGGTTAGCCCACTTCGGGAAGGCCTCTTTCGCCGCCGCTACCGCCTGGTTGATTTCGGCTTCGCCGCCGGAGGCGACTTCAGCCAGTACCTCGCCGGTGGCCGGGTTGGTGGTATGAAAATAGTCTGCGCCGGCAACGTTTTTACCGTTGATCCAATGGTTAATCTTTTTCATGACAGTGTCTCCTCATACGCTTGCTGGCTGATGATATGGTTGACCAGGCGGCCCACGCCCTCGACTTCAACGATCACCTCATCGCCGGGCACCACGTCGGATAGCCCTTTCGGCGTGCCGGTGGCGATCATGTCGCCCGGTTGCAGGGTCATAAATTCGCTTAAATAAGCGATGAGGAACGGGATGCTGAAGATCAGATCGGCGGTGGTGCCCTGCTGGCGCAGCTCGCCGTTGACCCAGGTGCGCAGCGCCAGATTATGCGGATCCGGGATCGCCTCTTTGCCGACGATCCACGGGCCGATCGGCGTCAGGGTGTCGCGGCTTTTCACCCGCAGGTTCGGCCGATAGTAGTTTTCCAGATAGTCGCGGATCGCGTAGTCGTTGCACACGGTATAGCCGGCGACATAGTCCATGGCCTCGGCTTCGCTGACGCGGCGCGCGGTTTTACCGATCACCACCACCAGCTCGGCTTCGTAGTGCATGTATTCGACGTTATCCGGGCGTACCGACTGCTGCTGGTGGCCAGTAAAGGTGTTTGGCGCTTTGATGAACACCAACGGCTCGGTTGGCGGTTTAAACTCCAGCTCGCTGGCGTGGTCGGCGTAATTCAGCCCCAGCGCGAACAGCGTGCCGTCGGCGGGCGGCAGCCAACGGAATTCACCTTCTTTTAATACCGTGCCATCGTCCAGGCGCACCTGGTCGCGTTCATCGACCAGCACGTCGCGTACCTGTCCCTGCCATTCAATGCGTGCCTGTTTCATGCCAGCTCTCCTTCTGCGACAACCGGGTTTTCCAGCGTCGGGAAACCGTCGGCGAGGATACGTACCCGGTCGCCGGAGCGCAGCGTGACGCGGGAGTGGGGCGTACCGATGAGGATCGCGTCGCCGGGATTGAGGGTGGCGAACTCGCTCAAGGCGCTCAGCAGCTGCGCGGCGTTACGCTGCAGATCGCCGGTATGCCAGCTGTCCGCTTCGCGGCCGTTGATTTCGGTGATGATGGTCAGGTTATCGACGTTGCGCACCGGCGACAGCGCGCCGAGGGGGCAGAAGCCATCGCGGCACTTGGCCTTGATCGCCGGGCGATAAAAACTCTCTTCCGGCAGGCTGACGTCGTTAGCCAGCGCGTAGCCGGCGATATAGTTCGCCGCCTCTTCTTCCGCCACCTTGCGCGCGGTTTTGCCGACAATCAGCGCCACGGTGGCGCCGCTTTGCACGGTTTCACCCGGCGGATAGGGGATCGCCTCGCCATCGCCAATCACGGTATTGCGCGGCTTGATAAACCAGACCGCGGTCTTCGGCGGCGTCTTGTAGGGGGCCTGTTGAAACGCCTCGCGCCAGGCGTCGAGCTGGCTGCGATGATTGAGCGCAACGGCGAAGATGGTACCTTTCATTCACCACTCCTCTGGGACTGATTTCGGTTCAAAGGGATTTCGTTAATATATTAATGATCATCTTTTATGCTTTGCGCTGAGGTTTAGCAACTGGAAGTGAATGTTTTGTGATCTGATTAACACAATATTTACACATCAGTAACTTATTTATTATTAATCAACGAGTTGAATATTTTTCAGGGAAAGACTGGTACTTTTCAGGTGCAGAAACCGGTTGTACATGGCAGGATTAACGCTAATTATTAATTTGTTAATAAGTTTTAGATGAGGCCGTTGAGGGGAAACTATGCATGATTCATTAACCATTGCCTTGTTGCAGGCGCGTGAAGCGGCGATGGCCTACTTTCGACCGATCGTTAAACGACACAATCTCACCGAACAGCAGTGGCGGATCGTGCGGATCCTCGCCGAACGTCCGTCGATGGACTTTCACGATCTGGCTTTTCGCGCCTGTATCCTGCGCCCCAGTCTGACCGGTATTTTGACGCGTATGGAGCGGGATGGACTGGTGCTGCGCCTGAAGCCGGTTAACGATCAGCGCAAGCTATACGTCTCGCTGACGCCTGCCGGAACCGCGCTGTACGAAAGCGCCCAGGCGGAGGTGGAAGAAACCTATCGCCTGCTGGAGGCTCAGTTCACCACGGAAAAGCTGCAGCAACTGACCTCGCTGCTGGAGGAGTTTATTGCGCTTGGCGTCCCTGCCGGGCGCGGTGATGAAGAAGAGTAGCGGTTACGGCTCGGCATTCAGTCTGGCGAGGGTAATAAGCGTTTCCGCGCGGGCGGGGGACAGCGGCTCTCTCGGCTGCGGCAGCGGCCAGCCATACAGCCAGCGGGCGCTGGCGGCGCAGGTGCGCCCCTGACAGGCGCCCATTCCGCAGCGCTGGGTCAGTTTGGCCTGCAGCCAGTCGTCGGCGGCAGCCACGTCGCCGCAGCGCACATCTTCGCAACGGCACAGCAGGCTCTCCGGCGTCGCCGCGTTTTTCAACGACTCCGCCAGCTGGAAGGTGCGGTTGATAGCCGCGGCGAAGCGCTGCCAGCGGGCGCGACGGGCAAATCGCGCCTGGGCCTGCTGGCTGGCACCGGCGGCGGCATACCCGGCGATTTCGCCCTCCACCAGCGCCAGCTCGCTCCCGCCGAAACCGGTGCACTCCCCGGCGGCGTAGACATCCGCGATGCTGGTCTCCTGCCAGCGGTTAACCTGGATCGCCTCCTGCGCCGTGGCGCAACCGAACAGCAGCCCCGTCTCGATATTGGGCACCAGTCCGTAGCCGATGGCCAGCCGATCGCAGGCGATAGTCCGCTCGACCCCGTGCTGGCGCAATGTCACGGCCTCCAGCCGCGTTGTGCCGTGGGCGCGGATCGCCTGGGCGCCGCTAAGATAGCCTTTCGGGGCCAGCGTCGCTAACTGGCGCAGCTTCTGCGGCCAGCGCCACAGCCCGCTGGCGAAGCGCAGCAGCGCCGGGAGCGCCGCTTGCTCAATGATATTCGTTACCTGGCCTCCGGCCTTATTCACCGTATCCGCCACCGCCAGCAGCAGCGGGCCGCTGCCGGCAATCACCACCTTTTCTCCTTTCAGCGACAGGCCCTGTTTGATCTGCGCCTGCAGGCCGCCCGCGCCGGTCACGCCGGGTAAGGTCCAGCCGGGAAAGGGCAGCGACAGCTCGCGCGCACCGCAGCAGAGGATCAGTTTCTGCCAGTCAACCACGCCCCCGCCGTCGGCGGTTTCAAACAGCACGCTGCGCGCGGAGGGGCGGGCAATCAGCCGCGCGCCGTTCACCATCCGGATGGCGGCAGACGCGGCGATGGCGTCGCGGTAGCGCCGGGCCAGGGCGGGCAGCGTCGTCTGCGGGCCGGCGCGCCAGATTTGCCCGCCGGGTGCGGGGTTATCGTCGAGAATAATGACCTGCTTATTGCAGGCGGCGGCAGAGAGCGCGGCCGCCATGCCGGCGGGGCCGGCGCCGAGGATTAAAATGTCACAGCGCAGCGTGTGCATAGCGGCTCCTTTCTATTTGCATGCCGGCCCGGCACAGGGTCTGGCAGGCCAGCACCCGCCGGCCGTCGACGGTGATCCGGCACTCCTGGCAGATCCCCATGCCGCAAAACGGCGCGCGGGGGTCGCCGTTAACCGCCTGGCGGGTGGTGGGATCGCCGGTCAACGCCAGCGCCGCCGCCACGCTGATCCCTTCCGGCACCGTCAGCGCTTCGCCATCGACGGTGATAGTGAGCGTGTTATTCATGCGATCGCCTCCTGATGATACAGACGGGTCGGGAGCCAGGCCTCAGGCGCCAGCGGGCAGCGTTCACCGAGGATCTGCGCCGCCAGCAGCTCAGCCGTCGCCGGGGCAGTGGTGACGCCCAGCCCTTCATGGCCCAGCGCCAGCCATACACCGCGGCGCGTGGGATGCGGGCCAATCAGCGGATTGCCATCCTGTGAGGCGGCGCGCAGGCCGCTCCAGCAGCGGATGATATTCAGCGTCGCCAGCGCCGGCACAAAATGGCGGGCGCGATCGAGCATCAGCCCCAGCAAGGGGAGATCCAGCTGGCGCTCGCGGTTATCAAACTGGCGCGACGAGCCAATCAGCAGCTGGCCGGTGGGCCGCGGCTGCAGGTTAAAGGCCACCGAGGTGCCGCCGCCGTGGGCGCTGGCGCCGTAACCCAGTTCAACCAGCTGGTGATGCACCCGCGGCCCGTAGCGATCGGTTATCGCCAGTTGGCCTTTTTTCGGCCGCAGCCAGTTTTCCGCTAACAGCGCGTTGGCTTCAAGTCCGCAGGCCACCACGATGGCCCGCGCCTGTAGCCGTTTGCCGCTGGCGAGCTGTACCTGTGGTTCGGTAATCGCCTGCGCGCTGTCGTGCAGGCAGGTGAGATGGTCTCCGGCATCGGCCACCAGCCAGCGGGCGACGTTCGGCGCGTAGACGATACCATCGCCGGGCACCCATAGCCCGCCGGCCAGCCCGCTGCGCAGCAGCGGCTCGCGCCCGGCGATCTGCTGTGGGGTCTGCAGTTCGCTGTGGACCTGATAGCCTGCCAGCCGCCGCTGTTTTTCGCCCGCGACGGCCATCTCTTCTTCGCTTTCCGCCAGCCACAGCGTGCCGCAGCCGCGCCAGGCGCAAGCGTCGGGCATCCGCGGCGTGATGGCGCGCCAGCGCGCCAGCGACCACGCCGACAGCGCCAGTTCGGCGGGGTCGTCATCCATGCACACCAGATGGCCCATACCGGCCGCTGTCGCGCCGGGCTGACCGTTGTCGATAAGCGTCACGCTCTGCCCCCGCTTCGCCAGCTGCCACGCGCAAGCGGCGCCGATGATCCCGGCGCCGATCACGATGACATCGCACGACTTCACGGGGCGATCCCCCAGCAAAAGGGATCGTCCGGGTTGAGGATCAACTGATTATCGCCGCACACCCAGGCTTCGCCGCGGATCGTGGGGATGATGCCTGCGGCGGCGCGCTGGTAGCTGGCGGTAAACTGGCTGCCGATGATGCTGGCCTGGCGCCAGATCGCTCCCGGCTGCAGTTTGCCATCCTGCGCCAGGCAGGCCAGCTTGGCGCTGGTGCCGGTGCCGCACGGCGAACGATCCCAGGCCTTTCCCGGACAGAGTACGAAGCTGCGGCTGTCGGCGGCATCGTCATCGGCGAACAGCTCGATATGATCGATAACGCCGCCGTCGTCGCCGCGGATCCCCGCGGCTTCCAGCCCCTCGCGCACCGCCCAGGCGTAGTCGGTGAGCTGTGGGATGTGCGCCGGGCTAATAGCGAACGGGTGATCGTTGATCAGGAAAAACCAGTTGCCGCCCCAGGCAATATCGCCGACGACGGGGCCGAGTGCGGTCTCCACGCGGACCTGCTTTTTCCAGCGGCGGGCCGGGACGTTTTGCACCGATACGCTGCCATCGTCGTGTAACGTGGCGCTTACGTCGCCGACCGGGGTTTCAATCAGATGTACGCCTGGCTGGATACGGCCAAGCCACGCCAGCGAGGCGATAAGCCCGATGGTGCCGTGGCCGCACATATTCAGAAAACCGGCGTTGTTGAAGAAAATGACGCCAGCGGTGGCCGCCGCCGAGACCGGCTGGCACAGCAGCGCGCCGACCAGCACATCGTTGCCGCGCGGTTCGAGAATCACCGCCTGACGCCAGCGATCGAAGTCACGGGCGAAACGGTCGCGGCGCTGCGCCATGCTGCCGCCGCCGAGGTCGGGGAAGCCGTCAACGATCAGGCGGGTGGGTTCGCCGCCGGTGTGTGAATCAATGGCTCTCAGCGTAATAGGGGGGCGTGGCGCGGTCATTCTGCTCTCCGAAAGTTAACAACATGTTTCATCATGCTGGCGCAACCCGGGGCGGGCGGCTTGAGCGCTTTCGGCAGAGATAATGACGAAATCGGCATAATCGTGCCGGGATGATGTGCATACGTTGCATAGTTATTTCTTATTAATCATTTGGTTAATGGCGTGGTAAACCGAAAGTGGCGATTGCGCCAGTGGATAAACCAGGGGAAGGCGTAAAGCGGATCCAGGATCGCAAAACCGGCGGTTACCGCTTGAGGTGTTAACAGGAAGTGAATAAATATCCTTCGGTCACTTACCATGAGGAAGCCCTATGATCGGTGTTTCTGAAGCGGCGCCGCCGCGCGCTGTTAATCAACCGGAGCTGGCGGTCGATGAGCTGAGCCAGATCTGCGAAGGGCTGGCGCGCCAGCGGCCGGAGAATATGCCGGCGCTGCTCAATGCCCTGGCGCTGATCGCCCCCCTGCTCAATGCCATCCCCAACGTGGTCTTTTTTATCAAAGACCGCGAGGCGCGTTATCTGCTGGCGAACCTGACGCTGGCCCGCCGCTGCGGTTTCAAAACCGTCTCCTCGCTGCTGGGGAAAACCTCCGCCGACGTCTTTCCTTCCACGCTGGGGCAGGGGTACACCGAACAGGATCTTCGGGTATTACGGGAGGGCGTGACCCTGCGCGACCAGCTGGAAATGCATCTCTACAATGGCCGGGAACGAGGCTGGTGCCTGACGCAGAAGCTGGCGCTGCGCGATGTCCGCGGTCAGGTGATCGGCATGGCCGGGATCTCTCACGATCTGCAGGAGGCCCACGCCCGCCATCCGGCGTGGCAGCGGCTGGCGATCGTCGACGATCATATCCGCCGCCACTATCACCGGCCGATCGCCATGGAAGAGTTGACCGCCCTAAGCGGGATGTCGATTGCGCAGATCGAGCGCTACTGCAAGCGGATCTTTCATCTCACCCCGCGGCAGATGATCCACAAAGTGCGTCTGGAAAAAGCCACCGAACTGCTGGCCGGCGATACGCCGATTACCGATATCGCCTTGCAGTGCGGCTATACCGATCACAGCGCCTTCAGCCGCCAGTTCAAAGCGATGACCGGCTCGACGCCGCGCGATTTTCGCCTGACGCTGCAGGGATAACGGCTGGCTCACACTTTTGTCGACTGTGCTAATTTCGTCATCGGATTAAGGGAAAACCGACAAGCCGCCGGTTCCGCGACGCGTCAATCTGTCAGTGAATATTCACCAATCATTCACCTCGACTTAACAAAATGACGACAAGGAACCGAGCATGAGCAATAAAGCGATTCACTGGAGCGGCGTATTCCCGGCGGTTAGCACGCAGTTTCGTAGCGATTACTCCCTCGATTTAGACGCCACCCACGCGGTGATGAAAAACCTGGTCAAAGATGGCGTTTCCGGGCTGGTGGTGTGCGGCAGCGTCGGGGAGAACACCTCCCTGAGCACTGATGAAAAATTGCAGATTATCGAAGTGGCGAAAGATGCCGCCGGCGGCAAAATTCCGGTGATCGCCGGGGTGGCCGAGTTCACCACCGCCTTTGCCCAGAAGATGGCGAAAGAGGCGGAGCGCGTCGGCGTCGACGGGATCATGGTGATGCCGGCGCTGGTCTACTCCTCAAAACCGCATGAAACCGCCGCCCACTTCCGCAGCGTGGCCACCGCCACCGACCTGCCGATCATGGTCTACAACAACCCGCCGATATACAAAAACGACGTGACGCCGGACATTCTCGCCACCCTGACCGATTGCGACAACATCGTCTGCTTTAAAGACTCCTCCGGCGATACCCGCCGCTTTATCGACCTGCGTAACACCGTTGGCGATCGCTTCGTGCTGTTTGCCGGGCTGGATGACGTGGTGGTGGAAAGTATCGCCGTCGGCGCGGAAGGGTGGATCTCCGGAATGTCCAACGCCTTCCCGCGCGAAGGGGAAACGTTATTCCGTCTCGCCCGCCAACAGCGTTACGAAGAGGCGATGGCGCTGTACCGCTGGTTCATGCCGCTGCTGCATCTCGATGCGCGTCCGGATCTGGTGCAGTGCATCAAGCTGTGCGAAGAGCTACTCGGACGCGGCAGCGCCGTGACCCGTCCGCCGCGTCTGGCGCTGGAAGGGGAAACGCGCCAGCAGGTGGTGGCGATCGTGGAACAGGCGCTGGCGACTCGTCCAGCCCTGCCGGACGTCGGTCTCTGAACCCAGGAGTCAGTATGAATGCATCTCAGACCATGGCGGGACGGCAGTTTATTGCCGGCCGCCGCGTTGCCAGCGGCGAGGCGACGCTATTGAGCCTGCGGGCGGTGGATGGGGAAGCCACCGGCCATCGCTTTTATCCGGCTTCACGCGAGGAGGCCGCCCAGGCCGCGGAGGCGGCACAGCAGGCGTTTGCCGTTTATTCACAAACCACGCCGCAGCAGCGGGCGCGCTTTCTCTGCGCCATTGCCGATGAGCTGGACGCGCTGGGGGAAGCGTTTTTTGTACTCGCCGAACAGGAGACCGCGCTGCCGCTGGCGCGGCTGCAGGGCGAGCGGGCGCGCACCAGCGGCCAGCTGCGGATGTTTGCTGGCGTGATCCAGCGCGGGGATACCTTCGCCGCCCGTATTGATACCGCCTTAGCCGACCGTCAACCGCTGCCGCGCCCGGACCTGCGCCAGTATCAGCAGGCGTTAGGGCCGGTGGCGGTGTTTGGCGCCAGCAACTTTCCGCTGGCTTTTTCCACCGCTGGCGGCGATACCGCCTCGGCGCTGGCGGCGGGCTGCCCGGTGGTGGTGAAGGCCCATCCGGGCCATATGGCCACCGCCGAGCTGACCGCTGAAGCGATCGTCCGGGCGGTCGCGCGATGCGGGTTACCCGGCGGCGTCTTCAATATGATTTTCGGGACTGATATCGGCGCCGAATTAGTCCGCCATCCGGCGATTCAGGCCGTTGGCTTTACCGGCTCACTGGCCGGCGGTAAGGCGCTGTATCAACTGGCGCAGCAGCGTTCGCAGCCAATCCCGCTGTTTGCTGAAATGTCGGCGATTAACCCGCTGATTATTCTACCGCAGGCGCTGCAGACGCGGGCCGAGGCGCTGGCGAACGAGCTGGTGGCGTCATTCACCCTCGGCGGCGGCCAGTTCTGTACCCGTCCGGGGCTGATTCTGGCGCTGCGCGGCGCCGGGCTGGAACGCTTTAAGTCGGCGCTGTGCGCGGCGGTAGCGGGCTCTGCGCCGCAGGTGTTGCTCAATGCGCCGACCCTCCAGCACTACCGCCAGGGCGTGGCGGCCCTGGCGGCGCACCCGCGTATCGAGAGGCTGGCGAGCGGCCTCGCCGCCGGCGCCGGGCAGGCGCAGACCCAGCTGTGGCAGGCTCAGGTCGAGGATCTGCTGGCGCAGGATACGCTGCTGCAGACCGAAGTTTTCGGCCCGCTATCGTTGCTGGTGGAAGTGGACGACGCGGTCCAGCTACAGGCGGTGGTGAAAGCGCTGCAGGGACAGCTCACCGCGACGCTGCACGCGGAAGCGGACGACGGCCCGCTGGCGGCGAACCTGCTGCCGCTGCTGTGCGAGAAGGCCGGACGGGTGCTGTTTAACGGTTATCCCACCGGCGTGGAAGTGTGCGATGCGATGGTCCACGGCGGCCCGTGGCCGGCGACGACCGATGCGCGCGGAACGTCGGTCGGCAGCCGGGCGATTGAGCGTTTTCTGCGCCCGGTCTGCCTGCAGAATGCGCCGGCCGCCCTGTTACCGCCGGCGCTGCAGGATGCGAACCCTTTGAACCTGCTGCGCCTGGTCAACGGCCAGTGGACCCGGGAAGCGATTTCCTCCTCTCATTGACGCAAGGGCATCACCATGACCATTCACACTACGCATAACAGTCAAACCCGCGTTGCTGAGTCGGGTAAGTTTAAAAAACAGCTGACCCTGACCGACCTCACCTTTATCGGCCTGGGCGCGATTTTCGGCTCGGGATGGTTATTCGCCGCCAGCCACGTCGCATCCATTGCCGGTCCGGCCGGGATCGCGTCGTGGGTGATCGGCGGCTTTGCGGTACTGCTGCTGGGGATTGTCTACTGTGAGCTGGGGGCGGCGCTGCCGCGCGCCGGCGGCATTATCCGCTACCCGGTCTTTTCCCACGGCGAGCTGATGGGCTATCTGCTGGGGTTCATCACCCTGATTGCCTTCTCCAGCCTGATCTCGATAGAAATCGTCGCCGCCCGGCAATACGCCGCGGCCTGGTTTCCGGCGCTGACCCAGCCGGGCTCCAGCTCGCCGACGCTGCTGGGGTGGGTAGTGCAGTTCCTGCTGCTCTGTTTCTTCTTTGCGCTGAATTACTACAGCGTCAAGACCTTCGCACGCTCGAACAACTTCATCAGCGTGCTCAAGTTTCTGGTGCCGCTGCTGGTGGTGGTGACGCTGTTCGCCTTCTTTAAACCGGAGAACCTGCACGCGCAGGGCATTGCGCCGTTCGGTATGTCCGGGGTGGAAGCGGCGATCAGCGCCGGAGGGATTATCTTCGCCTATCTGGGACTGACGCCGATTATCTCGGTGGCCAGCGAAGTGCAAAAGCCGCAGCGGACTATCCCTATTGCGTTGATTTTATCAGTGGTGCTGTCAACGATTATCTACGTGCTGCTGCAGCTGGCGTTCCTTGGCAGTATCCCCACCGAGATGCTGGCCGGCGGTTGGGCCGAGGTGAGCAAACAGTTCTCGCTGCCGTATCGCGATATCGCCATTACCCTCGGCATGGGCTGGCTGGCCTTTATGGTCATTAGCGATGCGATCATCTCCCCGAGCGGCACCGGCAATATCTACATGAACGCGACACCGCGGGTGATCTACGGCTGGGCGAAGGCGGGCACCTTCTTTAAAGCCTTTACCCATATCGATAAAGCGTCCGGTATTCCGCGCCCGGCGCTGTGGCTGACCTTCGGGCTGTCGATTTTCTGGACGCTGCCATTCCCCTCATGGGAACAGTTAATTAGCGTGGTGTCGGCTGCCCTGGTGCTGAGCTACGCCATCGCCCCGGTGACCGCCGCCGGGCTGCGCCGCAACGCCCCGGATCTGCCGAGGCCGTTCCGCGTGCGCGCCTTCGCCATCATCGGCCCAGTGTCGTTTATGGTCTCGGCGCTGATCGTCTACTGGTCCGGCTGGAATACGCTCTCGTGGCTGCTGGGGCTGCAGATCGTGATGTTTGTGGTGTACGTGATGTGCAAAGGCAAGGTGCCGGAACATACCGTGAGCCTGGCGCAGCAGGTGAAGTCTTCGCTGTGGCTGATCGCTTTTTATGCGTTGATTATCCTCTTTTCCTGGCTGGGCAGCTTCGGCGGGCTTAATGTGATTGGTCACCCCTGGGATACGGTGCTGGTGGCGGCAATGTCGCTGGGGATTTATTACTGGGGCGCGCGCAGCTGTCTGCCGCAGGCTAATTTTAGCGGAGACGAAGAAGAGTAAAGGAGAACAGTATGGAGTCGGTAACTCTATCGTTACCAGAAGCTTATGACCTGGCGCTGGCGGTGCTCAGCGCCAATGGATTCAGCGCCGACCACGCGGCGGCCATCGCCCGTAACGTGGCTGCCGGGGAGCGCGACGGCTGCGCTTCCCACGGCCTGTGGCGGCTGTTGGGCATTGTCGATACCTTACGTAAAGGTAAGGTATCGCCTGATGCCGAGCCGCAGATCCACGACCAGGCGCCGGCGATTGTGCGGGCGGATGCAGGGGGCGCCTTTTCGCTGCTGGCCTACGAGCGCGCGTTGCCGCTGCTGCTGGAGAAAGCGCGGCACAGCGGCATTGCGGCGCTGGCGATTAACCGCTGCGTCCATTTTTCCGCGCTGTTTGCCGATATTGAGCCGTTGACCGAGGCAGGGCTGGTGGGGCTAGCCTGTACGCCAAGCCACGCCTGGGTCGCCCCGGCGGGCGGCACCCGTCCGCTGTTCGGCACCAACCCTATCGCCTTTGGCTGGCCGCGGCGGGACAAGCCGCCGTTTATTGTTGATATGGCGACCAGCGCCGCGGCGCGCGGCGAGATCCAGTTGCATCAGCGCGCCGGCAAAGCGCTACCGGAAGGGTGGGGAATCGACAGCCAGGGGCAGCCGACCACCGATGCCACAGAGGTGCTGAACGGCGCGATGTTAACCTTCGGCGGCCATAAGGGCTCGGCGCTGGCGGCAATGGTTGAGCTGCTGGCCGGACCGCTTATCGGCGATATGACCAGCGCCGAATCGCTGGCGTGGGATAACGGCGCGGGCGGTTTACCCTACGGCGGAGAGCTGATTCTGGCGCTGGATCCGCAGCGCTTTCTCGGCGCGCAGGCACAAGAGCAGCTCGCGCGCGCCGAAACCCTGTTCAGCGGGATGCAGGAGCAAGGGGCACGGTTACCGGGCGAGCGGCGGTTCGCCTGTCGCCAGCAGAGTGAGCGGCAGGGAGTGGCTATCAGCCGCGCCTTATATGATGAGATTTGCGCCTTGCGGCCGTAGCAAAGTGCAGAGCGCGGCGGGGCCGAACATCAGAGCGCCAGGCGCATGGCGCAGCGCGTCTCCGGCGGCAGGCCGTGCCGGGTCTCCTGTTCTCTTTTCGCCGCCAGCCCGGCGGGCAGGGTCAGCTCATCGAGCATGGCGAATCCCAGACGGGTATAAAACGGCGCATTCCACGGCACGTCGCGGAAGGTGGTGAGGGTCACCGCCGGGTAAGCCATTTGCCGGGCGCCGTCGATAACCTGCTCCAGCAGCATCCGCCCGATGCCCTGATGCTGCCAGGCCTGGTGGACGGCGATTTCGACGATAAATAAGGCATCGTCGAGCGGTTCGGTCAGAATAAAACCCACCGGTTGCCCGGCGGCTTCCGCCAGCAGACTATGTTCCGTTTCCAGATAATCATGATGGCGCGCAACGCTAATCACCTCGCTGTCCGCCAGCCAGGCGAGAGCGGGGATCTGACGAAAAGCCTGAGCGGCGGAACGTTCAATGGCCGGCAGAAGGGCGATATCACTCTCCTCGGTCAGGCGTAATCCGGCGCCGGCAGTTATAGTGTTAGTTTTCATCACCTCAGCATAGCAGCCTTCGGGAGAAAAGTATGGAGCTGACCGCCGTTCCCGCCACGCAGTTCAGCAGCGTGCAGTTAACGGATATTCTTAACGCCTGTTTTGCAGACTATCTGGTACCGGTGACCCAGTCGGTGGAGGGATTTGTTCAGCGCTTTAGCGCCGAGGGGATGAGCCTGATCGATTCCCGCGTCTGGCTGGCCGGAGATGAACCGGCGGCGATCGCGATCGTCGCGCGTCGGGGGAATATGGCTCGCCTGGCGGCCTTTGCACTGCGTCCGGCCTGGCGCGGCAAAGGTCTTGCGCGGAAATTGATGCAGGAGCTGCTCATGCTTCTGCAGCAGCAGGGGATCGAGACGGTTTCCCTGGAGGTGATCCGCGATAACCATGTGGCCGTCGCGCTGTATCAGTCGTTAGGCTTTACGCGGCGCTATGGGCTCTGCGGCTACCTGAGCGCAGAGCCTCAGGCTGCGGCGCCAGGCGTGTTACAGCCTTATCCCCCCCTGGCGCTGCTTAGACGCGCCGTTGAGGAGAGTAACAGTCAGCTCCCCTGGCTGATGGATCCGCTTACCTTCGCCACCCTGCCATGCCGCGTCGTGACGCTGGAACAGCGCGCCTTCGCGGTACTGGGCACCTCGGGTTCACGGCCTGTACTGCAGTTTTTATGGGTTGAACCCGCCGCCCGTCGCCAGGGGCTGGCACGGGCGCTGCTGATGGCGCTGGCGCAGCAGTTCCCGGGTATCGGCACTTCGGTGACGGTCCCGGAAACCTTTACGCCGCTGTTTGCCGCGGCGGGATATTCACCGCTATCGCTGCAGCAGTATGAAATGACGATGGAGTTGACCGCAGCAAAGTTCGCTTAAGCGGGAGTGTGCGCTGGGCCGCAAAAAACAGCACAGGGCGCCGATAAGCCTCTCTTTTGCCGCATCATATCTCTTCGTAATGGCGACGAGGGGGATGTAATGCGTAAAACGGAACTGTTGGCTTTTTTGCAAAATCAGACCGATTTTTTCGATCCGGATAACCTGAGCGAAGTGTTCACCGCCAGCTGGCTGGCTCAGCGTTTCGCGATGCAAAGAAATACCGCCAGCCATTATCTCAATCAGCTGGTCGCCCAGGACGTGCTGGTGAAGATCAACACCCGGCCGGTCTATTTTCTGCATAAAAAAGCCTTCTGCCAGCAGTTCTTCCCCCTTTCCCGCAGCGAGTACGCCAGCATGGCGGAGCTGCTCGCGGAGAGTGACCGCCAGCCGGAACAGGCGGACCATTTTTCGTTGCTGACCGGCCATGACGGCAGCCTGCGTAAACCGATTGAGCAGATGAAAACCGCGCTGTTTTATCCCAACGGCGGGCTACCGCTGCTGATCACCGGCGACAGCGGGACCGGTAAAAGCTATATGGCGGAGCTGATGCACGAGTTCGCGATCGCCCAGGGCCTGCTGGCGCCCGATGCGCCCTTCGTGAGCTTCAACTGCGCGCAGTATGCCAGTAATCCGGAGCTGCTGGCCGCCAACCTGTTCGGCTACGTCAAAGGCGCGTTTACCGGCGCGCAGAGCGATAAAGCCGGGGCGTTCGAGGCGGCAAACGGCGGGATGCTGTTTCTCGACGAGGTCCACCGCCTGGATGCTCAGGGGCAGGAGAAGCTGTTCACCTGGCTGGATCGCAAGGAGATCTACCGGGTGGGGGAGACCGCTCAAGGCCTGCCGATTTCGCTGCGGCTGGTGTTTGCCACCACCGAAGAGATTCACAGCACCTTTCTGACCACCTTTCTTCGTCGTATTCCGATCCTGGTCAGCTTGCCCGATCTTCAACACCGCAGCCGAGAGGAGAAGGAGGCGCTAACGCTGCAGTTTTTCTGGCAGGAGGCCCGGACGCTGGCCGCCCGGCTGCAGCTAACTCCGCGGCTTTTGCAGGTCCTGACGCAGTACGTTTATCGGGGCAACGTCGGCGAACTGAAGAATGTGGTGAAGTACGCCGTGGCATCAGCCTGGGCCAGGTCTCCGGGCAGCGAGATGCTGACCGTGACGCTGCACGATCTGCCGGAAACGATCATGGCGGCGACGCCGGCGCTCAGTGAAGCGATGGGTCAGCAGGAGCCGCTGCTAATCGAGCCGCAGACCAGCCTGGTCTGGCTGCTGCGGGCGCGCGACCCGATTCAGGGGCTGATCTATGACGTTCAGTGTCGGATTTTGGCGCTGCATGAAGCGGTGCTGAATAAAAAAACGGTCTGGGAAGAGGCGCAAAGAAGCATGGGGGAGGAGATTGAAACCCTCTTCGATCGGCTGATCTTTGATAACCAGGATGCCAGTAGCTCGCAGATGTTGCTGCTGATCGCCCATCAGGTGCGGGAGGAGTATTATCGCCTGGAAAAACGCTTCAATATCCAGTTTAACGGTAACTGTCTTTACGCCCTGAGCCACTACCTGATCCATCGATCCCGTCAGGCGCCGTCCACGATGAGCAATGAGAAAATCCGTCTGCTGGCGGATTTTCTGGCAAACAAATTCCCGCTGCTGTATCGCTTTTGCGAAGCGATCCTCGACGCGCTGGCGCTGAAGCTGGATATTGAGCCCCAACGTATTGACCTGCTGTTGCTGGTGCTGTGGTTCCAGAAAAATGGCGCTATTAGCCAGCAGCAGGTGACCCGGGCGATTATTCTCGCTCACGGTTACGCCACCGCCAGCAGCATTGCCAGCGTGGCGAACCGCTTGCTGAAAAGCCCGCTGTTTGAGTCATTCGACATGCCGCTCGACGTGACGCCGGAGGCTATCGCTAATCAGGTGATGGCCTACATTGAGCGCCACGCGCTGGCGTCAGGGCTGATCATTTTGGTCGATATGGGATCCCTGAACGCTATTCACAGCCATTTTAATCGTCGTCTGAACACGCCGGTGGCGATTATTAACAATGTCTCCACCGGCATGGCGATGTACGTCGGGGAGCGGATTTTGCACGGCGATATGCTGGAAGATATCGTCCGCGAGATCGGCGATGATCTGGCGGTTGAGCACCAGCTCTATTACCCGCAGACCGATAAACCGCGGGCGATTTTGACCACCTGCGCCACCGGACTGGGCGCGGCGGCGAACCTGTCGGCGCTGTTAAAAGCCAGCATCCCTGAAGCGCTTGGCATTGATATTGTGGCCTGTGATGTGGAGACCCTTGCCGATCCCGCGCGGCGGGAGCCGATGCTCAGCCGCTACGAGGTGCTGGCGATCGTCGGCACCCTCGATCCGCATCTTGCCGATCTCCCGTGGATCTCGCTGGATTCGCTGATTTCCGGCGAAGGAAGTCGCCCGCTGATGCGTATCTTCGGCGAACTGGCGACGGCGGAGCAGGTTAGCGAGATCAACAACCTGATCCTGAAAAACTTCTCGCTGCGGCGAGTGATTGAGTCGGTGACGATCCTTGATACCGCGAAGGTGATCAACCAGGTTGAGCAGTTTTTGCTGCGCTATGAGCATCTGGCCGGGTACGAGGTGCCCAACGAACGTAAGGTAGCGCTGTATGTGCACATCAGCTGTCTGATAGAGCGGTTAATTCGCCACGCTTCCCCAACCCATTATTCGGGAAGGCAGTGTCCGGAGCGCGAGCTGGCTACGCTGCGCGAGGCCTTTAGTGTCATAGAGAGCGGATATAGTGTCAAAATTCCCGTTGTCGAGCTCTATTACATTCACGACATCCTGACGCGGGAAACGGAATTTATTCAGGAAGATCAAGAGTTTTAACGCTTCTCCCCCTTTTATCCTTACGTTAGCCGACGCGCCACTGTTTCTGGCACGTCGGTTGCAATTAAGAAAGCAGTGGAATGCGCTTTCGAGGTAAGGATGAAACGACACTATATTTTTGCCAGCCACGGCACCTTTGCTAACGGTTTGTTGAACTCTGTGGAGCTGATCCTCGGTAAACAGCCGGATATTCATACTCTGTGCGCCTATGTAGAAGAGGAGGTCGATCTGACGCAGCAGGTGGAGGCGCTGCTGGCGCGTTTCCCGGCGCAGGATGAGCTGATAGTGATTACGGATATTTTCGCCGGTAGCGTCAATAATGAGTTTGTGCGTTTTTTATCGCGCCCGCACTTCCATTTATTATCTGGGTTAAATCTACCGTTAATTATTGACCTGCTTATTTCTGCAGCGGAAGAGAATACCGAAAAATTAATTTCTGAAGCATTAATCAACGCCAAAGAGAGCATTCAGTACTGCAATCAGAGTATTGCCGGGGCGATGACTATGGATAAAGACTTCTGAAATGAGGATGCATGATGATTACGTTATTAAGGGTTGACCATCGATTACTTCACGGCCAGGTAGCCTTTTCCTGGACCCAATATGTCGGTGCCGATTGTATTTTAATCGCCAACGACAGTGTCCCTGAGGATGAACTTCGGAAAACCACCATTAAGCTTGCTAAACCACCCTCGGTAAAGCTGGTGATTAAAAATATAAATGATTCTATTGAAGCGATAAAAAGCGGGGTTACCGATAAATATAATTTATTTATTGTTGTGGAATCGGTCAATGACGCCTGGCGTATTGCCAGCGCCGTTGAGGAAATAAAAAGTATTAATCTCGGTGGGATTAAGGCCAAAGAGGGCAGTAAAAATATTTCTAAGGCGATTAATTTACTGCCGGAGGAAATAGAGCAGTTGCAACAACTGGTGGGCAAAGGCGTCGAGGTGGAAATTCGCCAGGTCCCGAACGATCGCAAACAGCTTTTTACGGAATGCGTGTAATTCCGGAGGACAGATTATGGTAGAGGCTCTCTTACTGGGTCTGGTGGCGTTTATCGCGCAATCGGAATATGCCTTAGGGACGTCGCTGATTTCCCGGCCTATCGTCACCGGGCTGCTGACCGGTCTGGTGCTGGGGGATGTGCAGACCGGCGTCATCATGGGCGCGACGCTAGAGCTGGCGTTTATCGGCTCGTTCTCCGTTGGCGCCTCGATCCCGCCCGACGTGGTGACCGGCGGTATTCTCGGCGTGGCGTTCGCTATCACCTCCGGCGCGGGCACGGAAACGGCGCTGTTGCTCGGCCTGCCTATCGCCACCCTGACCCTGATCCTGAAAAACGTTTATCTGGGGATGTTCATTCCGTTGCTCAGCCAGAAAGCGGACGGCTATGCGGAACGGGCGGATACGCGCGGCATTGAGCGGATGCATTTGATCGCCGGATTCGGCCTGTCGCTAATGCTTGCCACGGTGGTGACCGTCTCATTCCTGGTGGGCAGCAACGCGGTGAAATCTCTGCTCGATGCGATCCCGGAATTTATCAAACACGGGCTTAGCGTAGCCACCGGGATCATTCCGGCTCTCGGCTTCGCGATGCTCGCCAGGTTGCTGATTAACAAGAAAGTGGCGCCGTACTTTTTCCTCGGCTTTGTATTGATGGCCTATTTGAAAATCCCGGTGACCGGTATCGCCATTCTCGGCGCCATCGTGGCGGTGGTGATGGTTAACGTCACCGCATTTAGCGCACCTCGTACCACGACAGAACAAGGAGTCAGCGATGACGACGAAGATGATTTCTGAAGAGACCCTGCAGCCGCAGGAGCAGGAAGAAACGCGAATTACGCCGCGTGATTTACGCCGGGTGTTCTGGCGCTCCTTCCAGATGGAGTTCTCGTGGAACTATGAGCGACAGATGAATCTCGCCTTTGTTTACGCGCTGATCCCGGTGCTGAAGAAGCTCTATCCGTGCAAAGAGGAGCTGGCCGGGGCGTTGAAACGCCATCTGGTGTTCTTCAATACCACGCCGCATATCGTCACCCTGCTGCTGGGGATCACGACGGCGATGGAGGAGAAAAATAGCCAGCAGAAAAATATGGATGCCAATGCCATTGATAACGTCAAAGCTTCGCTGATGGGGCCGCTGGCCGGGCTGGGAGATTCCTTTTTCTGGGGGACGCTGCGCCTGATCGCCACCGGTATCGGCACCAGCCTGGCGCTAAAAGGCAATATTCTCGGACCAATCCTGTTTCTGCTGGTATTTAACGTGCCGCACATTCTGGCGCGCTGGTGCTTTACCCGCTGGGGCTACGTGCTGGGCACCGGCGTCCTGCAGCGGATCCAGAAGAGCGGAATGATGGAGAGCCTGACCTACGGGGCATCGATTATCGGCCTGATGGTGGTCGGGGCGATGACCGCCTCAATGATCGATATCACCATCCCTGTCTCCTTCGGGGCCGGGGAAGCCAAAACCCAGGTGCAGGACATCATCAACGACATTCTGCCCTGCATGCTGCCGCTGGTGAGTTTCGGCATCGTCTACTGGCTGCTTGGGCGCAAGGTTAAACCGCTCTCTATTATCGGCGGAATGGCGCTGGTGGGCATTCTGGGTTCGTGGATCGGATTGTTTTAACGGGAGTGAGCTATGCAACCAACAATGATGACCTATATCAGCGAAGAGCCGGCCTGTCTGGCGCAGATCCTGCGCGACTACCGGCAAAAGCTGGCGGCGATTGAGACCTTTGCCCGCCAGCACCCGGTACGCCGAATTTTGCTGCTGGCGACCGGATCGTCGCTGAACGCCGCGCTGTGCGCGCGCTATTTCTTTGAACAACGCTTCGGCGTGCTGGTTGACATTAAAGAGCCGTACAACTTTACCCATTACGAAGCTATCGACCCGCATACCGATCTGGTGGTGGCGATTTCACAGAGCGGAAAAAGCGCGTCGACGCTGGAGGCGATGCGTAAGGTACAGGCCTCAGGACTGCCGGTATTTGCCCTGACCTCCGACCCGCAAAGCCCGATAGCCCGCGCTTGCGATGGCGTTCTGGATATTAATACCGGGATCGAGAGCGTAGGGTTTGTCACCCGCGGCTTTAGCGCGACGGTGCTCAATTTGCTGCTGATAGCGCTGATGATTGCCCGCAGCCAGGGGAAGGCCAGCGAAGCCGAGGAGCAGCACTATCTTGCCGAATTCCAGCGGCTGGCGGCGGCGATCCCGGAGGTTATCGCCCGCACTTCGCGCTTTATCGATCGGCATAGCGAAACGCTGCGGCGCGGCGAGCGCTTTGTCGCCACCGGCTATGGCGCGCTGGTTGGCGTGGCGAAAGAGTTCGAAACCAAATTTACCGAGACGGTGCGCGTGCCTTCCAGCGGCTTTGAGCTGGAAGCCTATATGCACGGCCCCTATCTGGAAGCCAATGCCCGCCATGTGATGCTGTTTATTGAAGATACGCCGGACGGGCGAACCCGGGCGCTGCGCGACTATATGGCGCCGTCCATTGCCCGGGCCTTTACCCTGACGTTGAGCGACGAAGAGGATGAACAAACGCTGGCGCTAAACTGCCCGTGCGAGCATCACCTGGCGCCGCTGTTGCTGATTGTCCCAGTGCAGATGTTCGCCTGGCATACCGCAGGACTGAAAGGCATCGATCTGGCTAAACGTATTTTCGACGATTTTGACCGCGTCTTAAAAAGTAAAATCTGATTATTCAGGAGAAAACTATGTTGGGTTTTAATCAGGACGAGTACCTGACCAGTGCTCGCGAGATCATCGCTGCGCGTAAACAGGCTGAAACCGTGGCCGACGCTATTTATGACAGCGGCTGCAGCGCATTATTTTTTGCCTCGGTTGGCGGTTCCCTGGCCCCGATGATGGCTATTAATGAGTTTGCCAAAGAATTAACCAGCGTGCCGGTTTATCTTGAGCAGGCGGCGGAATTAATCCATCGCGGGCATAAAAAATTAAATAAAGAGGCGGTTGTCGTCACGCTCTCTAAATCCGGCGATACCAAAGAGTCGGTGGCCATTGCTGAATGGTGCAAGGCGCAGGGGATACGCGTTGTAGCCATTACCCGTCATGCCGATTCGCCATTGGCTGCCGCCGCCAGCTGGCATATTCCGATGTGCCATAAGAATGGCGTGGAATATGAGTATATGCTGCTGTACTGGTTATTCTTCCGCGTGATTTATCGTCACGGCGAGTTTGCTGAATATGAGCGTTTTGCCAGCCAGCTGGAATTGCTGCCGGAAAATCTGCTAGAGGCCAAGCGCCAGTTCGATCCGCAGGCGGATAAAATTGCCGCGCAATACCATAATAGCGACTACATGATGTGGATTGGCGGGGCGGAAATGTGGGGTGAGGTCTACCTGTTCTCGATGTGTATTCTCGAAGAGATGCAGTGGAAGCGGACGAAGTCGGTAAGCTCGGCTGAATTTTTCCACGGTACCCTGGAGCTGCTGGAAAAAGAGGTCCCGTTGTTTCTGGTGAAGGGCGAGGGGAAATGCCGGGCGCTGGACGAGCGCGTCGAACGCTTTGCCGAAAAGATAACTGACCATCTGGTGGTGATCGACCCACGCGACTATCCGCTGAACGGCATTGATGATGCGTTCCGCTGGATTATGGCGCCGTGCGTGGTGTCCACTCTGCTGGTGGACCGGCTGGCGGCCCACTTTGAGCACCATACCGGCCACGACCTGAATATCCGCCGTTATTACCGGCAGTTTGATTACTAAATCTTGCCCATGGCGGCCAGTCAGACTGGCCGCTCCGCTATTCTCCGAGGCGCTTCCCAGACAATCATCGCCAAAACCAACCGGGTAAAAACCGGTGGTAGAGTCCGGCTTCCCTTCTCATTCAGGCAAGCGGATGGCCATGAAAAAACGAATAACCGCCACGCCGCATGATGCGGTCTTTAAACGATTTCTTCGCCACCCGGAGACAGCGAATGATTTCCTCATGCTCTATCTTCCCGAAGCGATCCGCCAGCGGTGCGATTTCGCTACCCTGAGGCTGCAATCGGCGAGTTTTATCGATGAGGATCTGCGCGCCTGGTATTCGGACGTGCTGTGGTCGGTGCGGACCACCTGCGGGGCGGGATATATTTACGTGGTGATAGAGCATCAGAGCTCGCCGGACAACCATATGGCTTTTCGTCTGATGCGCTATGCGATTGCCGCGATGCAGCGACACCTCGACGCCGGGCACAAAACGCTGCCGCTGGTGGTGCCGATGCTGTTTTATCACGGCGCAACCAGTCCGTATTCTTTTTCCCTCAACTGGCTGGATGAATTTGCCGACCCGCAGCTGGCGAAGAGGCTGTACGGCAGTCAGTTTCCATTGATCGACGTCACGGTCATGCCGGACGATGAAATCGTGCAGCATCGGCGGGTCGCCCTGCTGGAGCTGATGCAAAAGCATATTCGCCAGCGCGATCTCAGCGACATAACGGAGTCGTTGGCGGCCGTGGTGATGCTGGGATACACTAGCCCCCGGCAGTTGAGAATGCTGTTTCACTATATGCTGCAGTACGGTAACACGGCCGAGCCGGGCGTGTTTCTCCGCCGGCTGGCCCGCCGTCTGCCACAGTATGAGGAGACATTGATGTCTATCGCGCAAAAGCTTAAGCAGGAAGGTCGACAGGAAGGTCGGCAGGAAGGGCGCCTGGAAGGGCGCCTTGAGGGCTTACAGGAAGGGAGCCGGCGTGAGGCGCTGCGCATTGCCGGCAGCATGTTACAGAATGGCCTCGACAAAGAGACGGTACAGAAGATTACCGGACTGTCGGCTGACGAGCTCAAGCCGCTGTATTGCTAACACCCCGCCACCCAAACCGTTGCCCGGCGCCAAAACCCGCCGGGCAAGGTGGCTTTAACCTTCGCTTTTCACCACTTTGATCTCCACCATACCGATCCCCAGCTGACGCGGGGAGTGGCCGAGGATATTGCCCTCGTTGGTGGACTGCGGGTCCGGCGGAGTGATGGTCAGCGTGTTGCTGCGCGTCGGGTTGTCGAAATGCAGCGTCGTGGTGGTCACATCATTGACCAGAGTAAGCACTTGCTCACTTTGACCAACCCGCACCGGGATCGGCTTATTGGCATTGGGACCGTAGGCTTTGGCGGTGATCACCAGATCAAATTTCTCCGGCAGCGGCTCTTTATATTCAATCTTCACGTCGCTGCCCAGCTGGGCATTGGACCACCGACCCCAGGACTCGGGGCGCGAAATGCCGCTAAACTGTTTCACCTCTTCCGGCGCGCCGGCAACGTTAAACACGAAGCTGTCGGCCTTATAGCGAATATCGTTGTCGACAACTTTCAGCGTATCGACGTTGCCCTTATAGCGCTCCATATCGATAAGGGTGTCCCTGAAGGCGGTCTTGCCTTTCCACTGTGGCTTATCAACGTGCTGAACCTTCTGCTCACCCCCGAGCTGGCCCTGCGAGACGCACCAGTCGGTGGAGAGCGCCAGCTCAGGAGACCACAGCTGGCCCATTTTATAGCAGCGATCGACCCACACGAAATTATCCCGCGGTGCGAAATCGGCCAGCTGGAAGCGCAGCGGCGCCGAGTATTCGCTCTCCGGCAGCGGTTCAACGCGCTGATCCGACACCCGGAGCAGCAGCGGCAGACGGAAATGGCTGCCGGAGAAGGCGATCATGTTCTTCTGCGAGTCGATGGTGAAGTTTTTAATCTCTTTCGGGAAGTTCCACAGGCGGATCACGTCGGGTTTCCAGGCCAGGATCTTCTCTTTCATATTGATGAAAATACCGGAGAGCGACTGGCCAGAGAGACTGCTGCGCCCGAGGCCGATATAGTTATCGCCACCGAGAATATCCAGCACCGTCGCACCGTTATCCATGGTGTTGCGTTTCACTGCCAGGGTCTCCTGCTGCGGCCGATCGCCGCGCAGGACAAAGAACAAATTGCTGCGATCGTGCTTGTTGAGGTAATCCCAGGCGCTGTTCTTCATGGCCAGGTGGTCGGAAGAGACCACGATGACCGTGTTTTTGAAATAGGGAGAGGCTTTGATCTTCTCGATTAGCGCGGCGATATGTTCCTGGCTGCAGCTAACGGCGCTAAAGGAGAGGTTTTTCTTACCGTCCACGTCATAGCGTTTACGCTCGCAGGTGCGCGAAATAAAGCCGTCGGGATGGTGGGTGTCCACCGTCAGGGCGAACAGCGAAAAGCGTTTTCCGGACTGCGACAGCTCTTCGAATTTTTTCCACGTCTCCTCAAGTACCGTGTCGTCATAGAAGCCCCAGTCGTTGCGGTAGGTGGGATCCGCTACCGTGGTTTTGAGCTCTTCCGCCCCGAACAGGTGATCGAAGCCGTGGGACTTGAGAAAGACGTCTTTGCCAGCAAAGCGCAGGTTAGCTCCCTGCACAAAATAGTTTTCGTAACCGGAGTTTTTCAGGATATCGCCAAGGCAGATATTCTGCGGAAAGAAGCTGGATACGGAGGCCGAAGCGTTGCCTTCAAACGGCGCAAACAGCGGAATGCCGCACTGTGACGCGACCATGCCGGCGATGGTGTAATCGGTCCCCGGCAGCTGCATGGTATTGCTGAAATCAATGCCCTCATCTTTAATTCTGCCAAGCTCAGGGGTGAGGTTGGGGAACGCATCGTTATCAAAATAGGTGCGCTCAAGGCTTTCGCCATAGATATAGACCAGATTCAGCTGCGGATTGTCGATACGCTTCGACGGTTCTTTGTAGTACGCGGCAAAGTCCGGGTCTCCTTCCCGTGATTGCGATTTCACCAGCTCGCTGATTTGATGGAAGGCCGGGCTGGCGTCGACCGAGGCCAGCGCCAGCAGCAGCGCCGCCAGGCTGTAGCCGACGTGATGAGGATGATGCCGACGGCGGCGCAGCACCCACCCCAGGGCGCCAAAAACGGCAACCAGCGCGACGGCCACGCCGATGCCCGGCAGAATGTATTTGCCGATCCCGGCGCCGGTCAGGCTGTTGGTCAGAGTGTAGAGTACCGCGTCGTTGATGCCGTCGCCGGTAAAGTAGTCGCTGGCGTAGAGGGTGATATTCAGCACCACGAACAGGCCTAACACCGTGAGCGTGGCGGCAAACCACCAGGTGTTACGACCCGCTTTCCAGGCATAAAGCGCCACCGAAGCTAAAAATAAGGCGATGGATAACAACTCTGACACAGCTCATCCTCATTAACGCCAGTTATCGGCTGGCAGAACAGATTACTTTTCAAGCCACACTGTAATTGCAGCGCCATCTTGCTGCAATTCTAGCGTCATGAAAGTGTGCAGTTATTCAGAATTGGTTTAGAAGTTGCTTTTTTTGATCGGCGTCGCAGCCGGCGTGGCGGGGAAGCGCAAGGAGAAAAAGGAGAAAAAAGCCGTTTCAGGCCGCGCTGCCGTCGCGAAGGCGACAAACGCGGCATTAGCAGTACGTATCAGGAGAGGAAGTTAACGCCCTGTTTTAAGACCAGATCGCAGGCTTTGGTTTTCACCTGTTTCGCCAGCGAGCTGTTGCCAAGCGTATTCAGGTCCAGCTGCTGGCCGTTATTACTGTTGAGCAACCCCTGCAGGCCATCGAGATAGTTGGTGTCTTGTTTCTGTTTTTCCGGCGTGCTGAGTCCTAGTTTATCCAGCACCTGGTTTTTGACGTTATCGGCGCTGGTCACGGAGGCCAGCTTCTGTTGCGCGCAATATGACAAGATCCCGGCCGCATTATTCATGCTGCTGGCGGTCAGCGACTGGCTGCTGCCACTGAGCAGGCTGGTTAGCGAGGAGACGGACATGCCGCCGCTGCCAGCCTGGGTGCTGCCGCCGCTGAGCTGGCTGGCGGCGCTGTTGAGAGAATCCTGCCAGGAGGCAGCGTGGGCCCCGGAGAGGGTAAATGCGCTGAGGGTAAGCGCGGCAAGTAAGCCATTTTTTAACGATTTCATAGACGGACTCATAAGCGTGACTGAAGAATCACTTTAGTATAACGCCGCCGTTGTCCGGAAATCTCTTAATACTCCTTGCCGGTGACGCGGTGCCGGTAACTTTCCCAGTTGAAGATAACCCACAGGCTGTTGCCCAGGCGCATACGGTCCATCACCCGTTCGCCGAGCAGCTTATTCATCTCTTCCATATTACTGTTGGTTAGCATACCGGTAGGCCGTTTGGAGGAAGAGCGGCGGTCAACTATCTGATTGATAATGACCTTTTCATAGCGAGACTCCGTCTGCATACCAATTTCATCAATCACCAGAAGATCGACCTTGCTGAGATCGCTCAGTAATTGCTCTTCGCTCGTCTCCCGATTGCCGAAGGTATCTTTCATGGCTGACATAATATCAGCCACGGTGATAATTAAGACCGATTTCCCGCGCAGCAGCAGTTCGTTGCAGATAGCAGCCGCGAGGTGGTTTTTACCGGTGCCCGGTTTGCCGGAGAAGATAAAGCTGGCGATATTGCCATCAAACTCCTCCACGTACTGACGCGCCCGGGCGAGGGCGTTCATCTGCCCCTCGCACTCGACGCGATAGTTATCAAAGGAGCAGTTCTGATGCAGGGGGCGGATCCCCGAGCGGTTAAAGGTGCGCTGCATTTTCATCGCGCGGTTCTCCCGCTCCAGCGCTTCGGAACGCAGCTTGCCTTGCTCTTTTTGCCAGGCCAGCAGCTCTTCGCCGGTTTTAAACGCCGGTTCGATATGAGCCGGCATCATTTTATGCAGGCGCTTCATCAGATCGCCAACGTTTTTCATGCTCATCCTCGGAAACCTCGCGGAATATGACTGTCGGGTTCGCTCACGCTGTTCACATCGCGCTTCGGCTGCCCGCCGTTGCTGGCGCGGCTGATTTGCACGCTGCGAGCCAGTTTCTGCTGCCACTGCACGTGGTGAAACACTTTACCTTCCGCCTGCCAGTAAGCGACGAAAGCGGCCAGCTCTTCCGGGGTGACCGGCTGGCTCAGGGCGATGCCCCACAGCGCGGCCAGACGCTGAAAGTCGGCGTCCGGCTGCCAGGCCGCATACATGGCAAATTTGCCCATCGGCACCGCAACCGGCGCCGCCGCGGGCTCGTCGAAAAACTGCGGGTCAAGCGCGATGTCGCTGCCGGGGCGCGCCAGCCTGGCTTCCAGTTCCAGCAGCTGCGCCAGCCGGTCTGGGGTCAGCGCATAGAACGCCGGGGCGTTGTTGGCAAAAACGGCGACAGTGCCGTCAGTCGATTTCGCCAGCAGCGCCGCGTGCTGCTGGAGGAACTCTTCCAGGCCGCTAAAATGGGAGGTTAAAATTCGCGAAGACATAACTCTATCTCAACTCTGAACTGCAAAGAGTGGGGTGATCTGCACATAGTAGCACAGAGCCCGTCGCGGAAGGAGCGTCGCGGCTTTACCGCGACGCCGGGGTTAGACGCGAGGGCGCTTACGATACAGCCACAGACCGGGTATCGACAGGCCGATGGAGAGGGCGCCCACGATTGAAGAGGCCTTTAAAAAATTGCTCAGCAGCAAAATCATCATCTCTTCAGAATAGCCAAAATGACTGATTTTTACCGCGGAGATCATCGCGGTGTAAGCGGAAATACCGGGAAACATCGGGATCACGGCGGCAACGGTAAAAATCTTCGGATGCGCCAGATACCAGCGCGACCACTGGATACCGATGCAGCCCACCAGCAGGGCGGCGAGGAACGTGGCCCATTCAATGTTAAAACCGGCGCTCATCATGACCATGCGCGAACCGTGGCCGATGGCCCCCAGCAGCGCGCACCAGCGCAGGGCGCGCCGCGGGACATTAAAGACCATCGCAAACCCGACGGCAGGGATCGCCGCCAGCAGCATGTCTTCCGCCAGCGCGAAAATAAACGAAATTATGCCCATCCCCGCAGCCCCCATACGGTCATTGCCATCACTACGCCAATGCAGGTGGCAAGGGTTAACAGGCTGGCGATCGCCCAGCGGGCGAGGCCGGTATTAATATGCCCTTTAAACATATCGGCGACGGCGTTGATCAGCGGAAAGCCCGGGACCAGCAGCAGGACGCTGGCGGCCATGGCAATGGTCGGGGTGCTGGCAAAGGTAGGGAGGCGCAGCAGCAGCCCGGAGATCGTGGTGGCCACAAAGGCGGTGATGCAGAAGTTGATCTGCGGATGCATGGAACGGTGGGTCAGCACCTGGCGAATGTACATGGCCACCGTGCTGGCGCAGAAGCTGACCAGCGCTCCATCCCAGCCGCCGTTATTCAGTTTACAGAAACAAGCGCAGGAGAGGCCCACCATGATCACCAGCAACCAGCGGGGATAGCGCAGGGGCCTAATCTGCGCGAAGCGCTTCTCGACGTCGCGATAATCCAGCAGCTTATGCTCGGCGAGGATCACGATATGCTGCACTTCCGTCACCACATGCATATTAATGCCGCGGTCGACATTTTTACGCGTGGAGGTAAGACATTCGCCATTCTTAATGGTGGTCAGGACGATAGCGTTGGAGGAAATGGCGCTTTCGACGCTGTCCATCCCCAGCGCCAGCCCGAGACGCGTTGAAAGCTCTTCCACCAACGCGCTTTCGGCGCCGTGCTGTAACAAAAAAAGACCACACTGGATGCATAATCGTGTGATTGCCCGCTGCTGTGCCCGATCAACCTGCATATTTCCTCTGCTGTCCGCGACGCCTGGTATCTGCCGATACTTTAACCTGAAGCGCCTGGGCGGCTGAGGGGGGTGGGATCAAATAATGTGCAAAAATTTCCCGCCCGCAGGAGGGGCAGAATTTGAAGCTTCCCACACTTTTGCCAGTTTGGTGAAAAGTGCAATTTTTGTCGCCATTCATCCCTTCTTTTTCCCGTCTGACTTATCAAAAATGCAGGAAAGCACTTTTATTAAACAAAAAATATACAAATAATTAACCCTGCAAAAGTGAGACAATCCTATGAAAACACAGGTCGCGATTATTGGCGCTGGCCCTTCCGGACTGCTGCTGGGGCAGCTCCTGCACAACGCCGGCATCCACACGGTCATTCTTGAGCGTCAAACGCCGCAGTATGTGCTGGGGCGCATCCGCGCGGGAATTCTGGAAAGCGGTACCGTCGCTCTGCTTCGCGAAGCGGGCGTGGCGCAGCGAATGGACGTCGAAGGCCTGGTGCATCATGGGGTGGAGTTTCTCTTTGACGGCCAGCGGGTGCCTGTCTCACTGAGCGAGCTGACCGACGGCAAGAGCGTGATGGTTTACGGCCAGACTGAAGTGACCCGCGATCTGATGGCTGCCCGGGCCGCCAGCGACGCGCCGATCGTGTACGGCGTGAGCGAAGTGACTATCCATGACGCGAAAAGCGACCGGCCGACGATCACCTATCTTAGCGAAGGAGAATTCTGTCGCCTGGAGTGTGACTTTATCGCCGGTTGCGACGGGTTCCATGGCGTGTCGCGGCAAAGTATTCCCGCTGACATCCTCAAAACTTACGAGAGCGTCTGGCCGTTCGGCTGGTTAGGCCTGTTGGCGGATACGCCGCCGGTCAATCCGGAGCTGATCTATGCGCATCATCAGCGGGGATTCGTTTTATGTAGTCAGCGCTCACTTACTCGCAGCCGCTACTATTTGCAGGTTCCGCTGAGCGATAAAGTGGAAGACTGGTCGGACGAACGCTTCTGGCAGGAGTTGAAATGCCGATTGCCGGCGGATCTGTCATCAAAGTTAGTGACTGGTCACTCACTTGAGAAAAGCATCGCTCCCTTGCGCAGCTTCGTCGTAGAGCCGATGCAATATGGGCGATTGTTTCTGGTGGGGGATGCCGCGCATATCGTACCGCCGACCGGCGCTAAAGGGTTGAACCTGGCGGCATCGGACGTGAACTATCTGTGGCGGATCCTTCGCGAATACTACCATCATGGCCGGAGCGATCTGCTCGCGACCTATTCGCGACTAGCGCTGGATCGGGTCTGGAAAGGGGAACGCTTTAGCTGGTTCATGACCCGCCTGCTGCACGATTTCCCGCAGCAGAGCGAATTCGACGCCAAAATGCAGGCGGCCGATCGCCGCTACTATCTGGGCTCGCGCGCTGGGCTGACCACCATCGCGGAAAACTACGTGGGCCTGCCCATGGAGCGCGTCGTCTGACTGAACAGGAGTAACTATGTCGCCCGTCCAAACTGTTCCGGTATTTAAGCTCTATGGCGAGGAGCGCGGCTGGCCGACGCCGGACCTGCTGCACTGCGAATCGATTTTGCAGCGCAGCAGCCTGTATCAGTGGCATATTCGTGTCCACCAGCACGCCGAAATGGTCCAGCTCCTCTATCTGCACAAAGGTCGGGCGGAGATCGAAATTGAAGGCACCACTGCGGTGATGACGGAATCCTGCATCCAGGTGGTGCCCGCCCTCTGCATTCATGGCTTTCATTTTTCACCCGGGACGCACGGATTTGTGCTCTCCCTGGCGCTGCCGCTGCTGAGCCGCTTTGAAAATCAGTTCGGCCGGCCGCTGGATGTGCTTAGCGTAGCGCAGTGTCTGCCGGTGGGGCGTTCCCGGGGGCGTATGCATACGCTGTTTTCAGCGCTTCGCGAGGAGTACAGTGCCGATCATGACGCACGGGAAATGATGCTTTATTCGCTGCTGGGGACGCTGCTGGTCTGGCTGAACCGGCAGTGCCGCCCCGCACCGCCCGCGGAAGACAAAGCGGAGCGAAAGCGCAGTATGATGCGTCATTTTTCCCGGCTTATTGAGAGCCACTACCGGCAGCATCTCCCGCTGGCGGAGTATGCGAAGTTGATTGGGCTGTCGGTCACGCATTTAAACTATTTATGTCGCGAGTTCTATGGCTGTAGCGCTCTCGGGGTACTGCATCAGCGACTGATGCTTGAGGCGCGGCGTAACCTGCAGTACACTCGCATGACGGTAACGCAACTCTCTGATTATTTGGGTTTTAGCGACGCCGCCTATTTTTCTCGCTTTTTCCGCCGCTACAGTGGCATGTCGCCTAAAGCATTTAGAGAAGCAATTAAAGAGAATGCTTCATAATTTTCAAGCCTGAAATTATTTTTGCTAAATAATAGTTTTATCTTTTCTAATTTATTAGCGCAGAGGCGTCTGTGCTAATATTCATCGCAAGTATACACAGGAATAATATTTACACGGTATGACCACGGTTCGGTCATGCAGTATATCGTGTACGCGGGCCATGAATATGCTTTTAATATTCATCCAGTAAATGGTATGGCGATCGAGTCACTCGCCGAACGTTTACGGGCAAGCGAAGGAACTTCGACAGGAAGCGGAGGTGTTATGTTACCAGGACAAGGTAAGTTTGGCGTCGTTATTAGTAAAATCCCCGTCATGCAGTCAGGGTTAAAGGTGATCTTCAATGAGAACCTCCCGGATTACGAACTCAGTTTTTGTCGCTCTCATGATGAGCTCACCCTTTTACAACTGCGGCGGGCGGTGCTGGTCGTTGCGGATATCTCCGGCGAGATTGCGCAACCCCGGGCCGTCTGCGAGCGTTATTACGCCCTCATGACCCAGTATCGTGATATTCACTGGGTTTTTATGGTCAGCGACAGCCTCTATCCATTAGCCGTTGAGCTATTAATTCGTCCCGAAAGCTCGCTCATCTCCGAGAGCGAGCCGGTAAACCGGCTGATTGAGGTGATTTGTGCTGGTAGCCGTGCGGCTGAGCAGATTAGCCGTACGCTGTTTACCGGGAATGAGGACAGCGATTTCGCAAGCTACCACTCTGCGGCGATGCTGACCCTGTCAGAGCGAAAAGTTCTGCGCCTTCTGGCGAAGGGATGGGGAATTAACCAGATCGCCGCGCTGTTGAAAAAGAGCAATAAGACGATCAGCGCGCAGAAAAATAGCGCAATGCGTCGCTTATCGCTACGCAGCAACGCTGAAATGTATGCCTGGATCAACAGCGCGCAGGGAATGCAAGAGCTGAATATCAATTCAGCTTACGGGGAGCAAATGGAATGGAAAAAAATAGCACAACCCGTCATGTCGCCATCGTAGAAAAATGTGTGATGACGGAAATGGCCTGGCGCTATATCTTTAGCCGTGAAGATAACAGCCAATACCGCATTCATTTTTTTAAAAATATCAATTTGCTCAGGGCGGTGGAAGCGTCTTTCCCATGGTCAGCAATGATCTTTTCACTTTCAGGGAGTCGTTCGTCCAGAGCCGAGAGCCTGCTTTTTCTTCACGAGATGGCGAGGATCCGACCGGAAGTCCAAACGATTATTCTGGCTAATAATGAAAGCGAAATGCGCCTGATCGGCCATTTAATGCCGTCCTGCCTGCACGGTATATTAAATAAATCTGCGCCGCGACGCGGGTTGCAGGAGCATTTATTACAGCTGCTGGATAATCATTCCCTCGCCGGCAAAGAGCATTTTTGCGGCAGAGAGGCATGCAACGATCCGCTAAGTCCGACGGAGCACGCTATTCTTCGGTATATGTCGTGGGGATATTCGCTTTCGGAAATTGCGGTGCAGCTGAACCGGAACATTAAAACCATCCGCGCGCATAAGTTCAACGCCATGACCAAGCTCGGGGTTCGCTCTGACATTGGTTTATTAAACGCGGCGGATATCTTGCTGCATTTACCGATAAACGGCCCGACCAGCGCCGTTAAACAGGTGGCATAACGCGGCTATATGCATACGTCTACCCATGTTGCGTCGGTGAGCTGCGCCATTCGTTCTGGTTCGATGCGAACGGCGCTGTGAATAGCCCCCGCTGCGGGTAGTACCTCCTGATAGTGCCTGAGCGAGACGTCACAGAAGACGTCCAGCGGATTTTCCAGACCAAACGGGCACACGCCGCCGACCGGATGGCCGGTCCAGGTCACCACCTCATCGCTGCTCAACATACGCGCTTTTGCGCCAAAGGTTTCTTTCAGCTTTTTATTATCCAGCCGCGCATCGCCCCTGGCGACGATCAGTACAATTTTATCTTTGATCTTGAGCGACAGCGTTTTGGCTATTTGTCCCGGCTCAACGTTGTGCGCGGCAGCGGCGAGCGCCACGGTGGCGGTACTCTGGTTTAACTCAATAATTTCGATATCGGGGGCGTGTTCGGCAAAGAACTGCCGTACAGACTGCAGACTCATTGGATTCTCCTGATTTAAGCCTGGTTAAATCTGTCACAAGCCTGGCGGAGTGTAAATATCGGCGCGGACAATCCAGATTCTTTCTATTTTGTCGATCTCCTTCACATTCACCGTAACCGGTTACTGTAACCGGTTGCGGTTATCTGCATTGAGATGAATACTGGAACAGTCACTTCTCCTTTTATTTATAACAAAAGAGCCGTGTATGAATCGTTGTGTTATGAGCAGTATAGCCGGTGATCCACCCGCGGCCTGCTGCATCAAAAAGCGGTCATCGTAACGGCAGGGTAATCGTTGTTGGGCCAGTATCAATAGCCTGTCAGGAGGGCTACTATGTCTGCTAACCATGCTGCGTTTAATTTGATATTTCGCTTTGTAGAAAATTACATAAGCCCCATAGCAGGGCGGATCTCATCGCAGCGTCACGTCATGGCTATCCGTGACGGTTTTATCTCCGCGATGCCGTTTATGATCGTCGGATCGTTTCTGCTGGTGTTTGCTTATCCTCCTTTTTCCCCGGATACCACCTGGGGTTTCGCCCGCGCCTGGCTGGATCTGGCAAAAGAGTTCGAGGGGCGCATACTGACCCCCTTTGATATGACAATGGGGATCATGTCGATCTACATCTGCGCGGCAATCTCTTACAACCTCGGTAAGCACTACGAGAAATCCAATCAGCTCGATCCCTTTATGTGCGCGATGCTGTCGATCATGGCCTTTTTACTGATTGCCGCGCCGAAGACGAATGGCACGCTGCCGGTGGATAGCCTCGGCGGAACAGGGATCTTTACCGCCATTCTGGTGGCGATCTACTGTGTGGAGATGATGCGTTTTCTCAAAGCACATAACATCGGTATCCGTCTACCGGATCAGGTCCCTCCGATGATCAAAAATTCCTTTGATCTGTTGATCCCGGTGCTGGTGGTTGTGCTGACGCTCTATCCGCTGAGCTTGTTTATTCAACACCATTTTGACATGCTGATCCCGCAGGCCATTATGGCGATTTTCAAACCGCTGGTTTCGGCAGCCGATTCCCTGCCGGCGATCCTGCTGGCGGTCCTCATCGGCCATCTGCTGTGGTTTGCCGGGATCCACGGTGCGGCGATCGTTTCCGGGATGCTGCAGATGTTCTGGCTGACCAACCTCGGTATGAACCAGCAGGCGCTGGCCCAGGGCGCACCTCTGCCGCATATCTTTATGGAGGCGTTCTGGACCTTCTTTATCGTGGTCGGAGGTTCCGGTGCCACCATGGGGCTGGTGTTCTGCTATCTGCGCAGTCGTTCAGCGCATTTGCGCTCCATTGGTCGTTTGAGCGTGGTGCCAAGCCTGTTTAACATTAACGAGCCGGTCATCTTTGGGACGCCTATTGTCATGAATCCGGTGTTCTTTATTCCGTTCCTGCTGGCGCCGATGGTGAATGCGGTGCTGGCCTGGGCGGCAATGAAGCTGGATCTGATCGGCCGCGTCATCTCCGTGGTGCCGTGGACGGCGCCGGCGCCGATTGGCGGTGCCTGGGCGCTGGGCTGGGATTTCCGGGCGGCAATTCTGGTCATCGTTCTGGCCTGCGTGTCGGCGATTATCTACTTCCCGTTCTTTAAGGTGTATGAGAAACAGCTGCTTGCTCAGGAAGCGGAAGAGGCCGAACGGGCGGAACAGGAGAGTCAGCAGACCGCATAAATAGTGACCGGGCGGCCACAGGCTGCCCGTAGCTTATTGGGAACAGGGCGTTATTTTAACGTGCAGTCGCCGCACTGTTGGACGTGCGGCAGGCGATAGCGCTGACAGCAGGTGCGTCGGACTAACTGCCCTTCACGCAGCACGACCGTTCGCCATAGTGGGTTATCCTGACCATCGGCGAGTTGTTTTTCAAAGAAACAGTGCTGGCGCAGGGCGGCAAGCTGCTCATCCCCCAGCAGCGCGCGCATTTCCCCAAGATACCAGTTAATCAGATAGCCTGTATTGCTCCAGATAAGCTTGCCATTGATTTCGCCCGTCGCTTCCAGCGCCTCAATAACCGGCTGCAGGGTGCGCGTCACCAGGGCATCCATCCGCGACAGCGGTGACAGTCTCTCGATGCCTGCATCACTATGGACATCAATCCAGAAACAGGCCGCCCGGCCGCTTTCGTGAAATTCGACGTGGAAATGTTCCGGCGCCAGGCTGAGACCCTGTGGTTCATTGAGCAACGCCAGCATCAGCGGCGGCACCAGCAGACCGATATACCATTGCGCCCAGAGCGAGAGCAGAGGTTTCTGTTCCCGTGTCAGCGTTGGCTGATGACGATAGATATGATCGGAATAAGTGGCCAACAGGGAGCGTAAGGCGGTGGGTTGCGACCACTCGGCGAGCGTCAACGCGTGACCGGGAGCGGATTCATCCAGGCGCAGGAAATCGAGCAGATGGGGGCGCAGGGTGGCGATTTTTTCCCGAATACTCTCCGCCAGGGCGCGCTCAGCCGTCGGCAAAGGGGCCCGCCAGATAAGTTCATCGCTGAGAGGAAGGGAACGCCAGGCCATTCGATTTCCAGATACAAATCTAAATGATAATGATTCCTGATATTAGTTGTTTGCAGGCGGCATGGCAAGAATTTTGTCGGCGCCACGATGCCGCAGCGCGCGCGGGTTAACTGGCCAAAATAATGTTGCGGCCTTTATTTTTAGCTTCATAGAGTGCGCCATCGGCTCGCGCCAGCGCTTGCTCAATATTGTCATCAATGAGCGGCGTCAGACCAATACTGATGGTCACGTTGGTGGCGACGCTCTCATTAAACATATGCGGGATTTTCAGGTCATAGACCCGCTGTCGAATTCGTTCGGCAGCCTGCCAGGCCGTTTCTTCGCTGCTATTGGTCAGCAGCACCATAAACTCCTCTCCACCAAAGCGGGCGACAATATCGCGCGAGCGTACGGCGTTACGAATGGCAGCAGAGACGCGAATGAGCGCCTGATCGCCCATCATATGACCGTAGTGATCGTTATAGGCTTTGAAATGATCGATATCGAGGAGCAGCACGAAGTGGTTATCGCCGTCCAGCGCCAGCAGGGTATCGAGGCGATTCTGCAGTCCGCGGCGATTATACAAACCGGTCAGGGGATCCAGCATACTGAGATCGTTGAGGGTGTTGCGTTCCTGCATCAGTTTATCCATCAATCCTTGTGTAAAGGCATCGCTGCGCTTCTGGATAATATTTTGCAGGGTAATACCGGCAATAGGCAGCATAAAACAGTAAGTCATGCGCAACCATTGTTCTCCCTCCGCCATTATCAGGCAGGCAAGGAAAGTCGGTAAAGAGTGGAGGGTAAAGGCAGTGATATTATTGGAAAAAGCGATGGTGCCGATAAACAGAATGCTTAATAGGGCGATCACCAGATAGTTAAAATGCGGCGGTGTCAATAGCATCGCCTTTGTCACTACGTGCCATGCCCATAGCATGCCAAATAACAACGAGATAGCGGAAATATTTATTTTCGATTGCGGCCATTTCCAGTGCCAGAGTAGCAGCAACCCGCTGCAGGCCACGATCAGGGCGCAGGGCAGCGTGAAACGAACTACCGTAAATAGGGGGGTGACCAGCGACAGAGAGGAAGAAATGAAATTAAGCAGTAAAAAAAGCCGTAAGGAATATTGATATTTTTGTGCGTAATGTGCTCGCCAGGTTTGTGCAGTCATATCGGAAGAATCATTATTAGTCGTTAAATTTCAAAATGATGAAAGCCAAAAATGAAGAGTCTGATAACAATGTGCAAAAAAAGGTTATTTGCAAAATAAGAAAAATATTTAATATATATCGATAATCCGCTTAATTTATCACCTTCATGAATGTATGTCATTACCGCGAACGTAAAGAATAAGGCACAGAGCACTTTGCAAATGACAAATGATAAAAATTATCATATGATATTGGTTATCATTATCGTTGTGAGAGGTAAAACCATGCTGCTGCGAGCATTAGGAAGCGGTTGGGCAGTCGTCGTTCCCGGCGCGCTGATTGTCGCTCTCGGGTATGCCGGGGTGTCGGCTGACGTATGGCGGACGCTGGTCGCGGTGGGCATGCTGATGTCCGCGGTGATGATATGGCATCGTCAACTGCGCCATTTTATCCTGCTGCCATCGTGCGTTGCATTGATTGGTGGGATAATGCTGATGATGGTGGATATCAAACTGAGAGGATAACGTCGGGAGAGGGAAGAATATTGGTGCGAGGGGGGGGACTTGAACCCCCACGTCCGTAAGGACACTAACACCTGAAGCTAGCGCGTCTACCAATTCCGCCACCTTCGCACAGTATTCTTTCTTTGGATATTGCCTCGTTGGTGCGAGGGGGGGGACTTGAACCCCCACGTCCGTAAGGACACTAACACCTGAAGCTAGCGCGTCTACCAATTCCGCCACCTTCGCCCAGTGCGAGCAATATCTTCGTGGATTATGGTGCGAGGGGGGGGACTTGAACCCCCACGTCCGTAAGGACACTAACACCTGAAGCTAGCGCGTCTACCAATTCCGCCACCTTCGCATACCATCGACACTATGAAAGTATCGTTACCACGGAGGCGCATTCTAGTGGTTTTCGGCGACACGTCAATAGTTAATTATGCAGGTTGTATCGATTGCTGCAAAAATGGGCGGATTTGCCCGCGGGAAGCGCCAGCGGCACCAGGAGCGGGCCGCCGGCGTGAAAAGACGATTATTTTTTCGCCTGACGGGTCATGATGGTGCGATAGACCTTAAAACGTCCGGTCTGGGCGATCACCTCATGGAAGCCGAACGTCTCATCCAGCACCTGCGGATACGGCAGGAAGGCGTTGGCGACAATGCGCAGCTCGCCGCCGCTGTTGAGATGGCGAACCGCGCCGCGGATCAGCGCCTGGGCGGCTTCGAGGCTGGTCTGCAGGCCGTCATGGAATGGCGGGTTGGAGATGATCATGTCGAAGCGACCATTGACCTCGGAGAAGACGTTGCTGGCAAACACATCGCCAGCCAGGCCGTTGGCGGCAAGCGTCGCGCGGCTGGCTTCAACCGCCGGGGCGCTGACGTCGCACAGGGTGAGGCGCACTTTCGGCGAATGGCTGGCCAGCGCGGCGGCCAGCACACCCGCGCCGCAGCCGACGTCCAGCACTTTCCCTTTGGTATGCGGCTCGAGGGTGGAGAGCAGCAGCTGGCTGCCGACGTCCAGACCGTCGCGGCTGAAGACGCCCGGTAGGGTTTTAATCGTCAGATTATCCAGTGTGTATTCGCCCCAGAAAGCTTCGGCGTCGAAGGCGGGCTGCTTTTCCAGACGGCCATGATAGAGGCCACAGCGGCGAGCGCTATCCACTTTGTTTAATGGCGCGTATTCAGCCAGCATCTGCTCCGCGCTGCGGACGCCGCTGCGGTTTTCACCGACGACGAAAATGTCGCTTCCCACTGGCAGCAGAGAGAGCAGGTTCATCAGCTGGAACTGCGCCTCTGGTTTGTTCTTTGGCCAGTAGTAGATCAGGGTGTCGCACTCGGCGACGTCAGCCGCCTCAGCCACTAAGCTAAAACGGACGGTGTCACCCATCTGGCGGCTGAGGACCTGCCAGTGGTGGAACTGCTGGGTGTGGGCGCGGCTGGCCGCGGTATCCAGACGCGCAGGCAGGTCATCCTGCAGGTCACCGGCAAACAGAACGCGGGCGGACTCGAAATCATCACTGTGGCGCAGCAAGACTTCACTTGCCGGGGTAAAAGCGGACATGAAACACTCCTTCATTAAGACTGGCGCCGATTATAGTAGTTTGTTGGCGCAGATACGACGGATTTGCTATATTGCGCGCTTGTTTAACAGGAGTGTTTCGCTATGACATCCCGACGAGACTGGCAACTACAGCAGCTGGGCATTACCCAGTGGTCGCTGCGCCGACCGGGGGCGTTACAGGGCGAAATCGCTATCTCGCTTCCTGAACATATTCGTTTGGTGATGGTGGCGGAAACCCCGCCGTCGCTGACAGAGCCGCTGATTGGCGACGTATTGCGCGCGCTGGCCGTAACGCCAGATCAGGTCCTGCAGCTGACCCCGGAGCGGGTGGCGATGCTGCCGCAGGACAGCCGCTGTAACAGCTGGCGGTTGGGCACAGAGGCGTCGCTGCCGCTGGCGGGCGCCCAGGTGTCCACCCCCGCTTTTGATGAACTCCAGACCAGCGCGCCGGCTCGCAGGGCGCTCTGGCAACAAATCTGCGCACATGAACACGATTTCTACCCTCAGCACGGCTGATTTAACCCGAGCCTGGCAAATCGAAACCCGCGCCCACGCTTTCCCGTGGAGCGAACAGACCCTGGCCAGTAACCAGGGGGAACGCTATCGCAACTATCAGCTGTCGGTGGATGGCGAAATGGCGGCTTTCGCCATTACGCAAGTGGTGCTGGATGAGGCGACGCTGTTCAATATCGCTGTCGATCCCGCTTACCAGCGCCGTGGCCTGGGGCGAGCGCTGCTGGAACATGTCATTGATGAAGTCGAAAAGCTCGGCGTCGTCACGCTATGGCTGGAGGTGCGCGCCTCCAACGTTGCCGCCCTCGCGCTGTATGAAAGCTTAGGCTTCAATGAAGCGACGATTCGCCGCAACTACTACCCGACGGCCGACGGGCGCGAAGACGCCATTGTTATGGCTCTGCCAATCAGTATGTAAGACAAGGTGATACGATGAAATGGGACTGGATTTTCTTTGATGCCGATGAAACGCTGTTTACGTTTGATTCTTTCAGCGGCTTACAGCGGATGTTTCTCGACTACAGCGTGACCTTTACCGCCGAAGATTTTCAGGACTATCAGGCCGTGAATAAGCCGCTATGGGTGGATTACCAAAACGGCGCCATCACCTCGCTGCAGCTGCAGCACCAGCGTTTTGACAACTGGGCGCAACGTTTGAATGTGCCGCCGGGGGAGCTCAACGACGCGTTTATGAATGCGATGGCGGAAATCTGTGCGCCGCTGCCGGGTGCGGTCTCTCTGCTCAACGCGCTGCAGGGCAAGGTCAAAATGGGCATCATCACCAACGGCTTTACCTCGCTGCAGCAGACTCGTCTGGAGCGGACCGGTTTACGCGATCACTTTGATTTGCTAATTATTTCTGAAGAAGTGGGCGTCGCTAAACCGGACGCGCGCATTTTCGATTACGCGCTGGCGAAGGCGGGTAACCCACCGCGCTCGCGGGTGCTGATGGTCGGCGATACCGCCGAGTCGGATATTCGCGGCGGCGTGAACGCCGGACTGGCGACCTGCTGGCTCAATGCGCATCAGCGCGAGCTGCCGGCGGACCTCGAGCCGGACTGGACGGTGACCTCGTTAAGCGAACTGGAGCAGCTCCTGTGTAAACACTGATTGCCTCCCCCCCGTTGATGGGTAAAATAGCCGCAATTTTTCGTATTCCACATGCGTGGCCCATGGCCGCGTTTACTTAGAAGATTAATTATGACGTTGTCTCCTTATCTGCAAGAGGTGGCCAAACGCCGCACTTTTGCCATTATCTCTCACCCGGATGCCGGTAAGACCACCATCACCGAAAAGGTGCTGCTGTTCGGACAGGCGATTCAGACCGCCGGTACCGTAAAAGGCCGTGGCTCCAGCCAGCACGCGAAATCCGACTGGATGGAGATGGAAAAGCAGCGTGGTATCTCGATCACCACCTCGGTAATGCAGTTCCCGTATCATGACTGTCTGGTGAACCTGCTGGATACCCCGGGGCACGAAGACTTCTCCGAAGATACCTACCGTACCCTGACGGCGGTGGACTGCTGCCTGATGGTGATTGACGCGGCAAAAGGCGTCGAAGATCGGACCCGTAAGCTGATGGAAGTCACCCGTCTGCGCGATACGCCGATCCTCACTTTTATGAACAAACTCGACCGTGATATCCGCGATCCGATGGAGCTGCTGGATGAAGTCGAGAACGAGCTGAAAATTGGCTGCGCGCCGATTACCTGGCCTATCGGCTGCGGTAAGTTGTTCAAGGGCGTCTATCATCTCTACAAAGATGAAACCTACCTGTATCAGACCGGTAAAGGCCATACCATCCAGGAAGTGCGCATCGTGAAGGGGCTCAACAACCCGGATCTTGACGCGGCGGTGGGGGAAGATCTCGCGCAGCAGCTGCGTGACGAGCTGGAGCTGGTGCAGGGCGCGTCGAACGAGTTCGATAAAGATCTGTTCCTGGCCGGGGAAATCACCCCAGTGTTCTTCGGGACCGCGTTAGGTAACTTCGGCGTTGACCATATGCTGGATGGCCTGGTGGAGTGGGCGCCGGCGCCGATGCCGCGTAACACCGACACCCGTGAAGTCACCGCCACGGAAGAGAAGTTCACCGGCTTCGTGTTTAAAATTCAGGCCAATATGGACCCGAAACACCGCGACCGCGTGGCTTTCATGCGCGTGGTGTCCGGTAAATATGAGAAAGGCATGAAGCTGCGTCAGGTGCGCATCGGTAAAGACGTGGTGATCTCCGACGCGCTGACCTTTATGGCCGGCGACCGTTCACACGTCGAGGAAGCCTATCCTGGGGATATTATCGGCCTGCATAACCACGGCACCATTCAGATTGGCGATACCTTCACCCAGGGCGAGATGATGAAGTTCACCGGTATTCCGAACTTCGCACCGGAACTGTTCCGTCGTATTCGCCTGAAGGATCCGCTGAAGCAGAAACAGCTGCTGAAAGGGCTGGTTCAGCTCTCTGAAGAGGGCGCGGTGCAGGTCTTCCGTCCGATCGCCAATAACGATCTGATCGTCGGCGCCGTGGGGGTGCTGCAGTTTGACGTCGTCGTGGCGCGCCTGAAAAGCGAATACAACGTGGAAGCGATTTACGAATCGGTCAACGTGGCCACCGCGCGCTGGGTTGAATCCACTGACGTGAAGAAATTCGAAGAGTTCAAGCGCAAAAATGAAGTTCAGCTGGCACTGGATGGCGGCGATAACCTGACTTACATCGCTCCGACGATGGTCAACCTGAACCTGACGCAGGAGCGTTATCCTGACGTGGTGTTCCGCAAAACGCGCGAGCACTAATCCCTGACGAAGCGCGGCGCAGGCCGCGCTTTTTTCTTCTTCTGCCCGCGCTTCCTTCCTTCTGGAAAGTTCTTAAAACGCCGCTAATTCGTCTGTTTTTTATCCATATCCTCCGCAACCCCTTCGCCTGTCTACTATATTTAATTCGTGTTTTTAAAAATGCTGGCGTAATTCACTGCGATAAGACGCCAGCGCTGGTGAAAAAACGAGGACATCACGATGACCAGACTAAAGAATGCCAATATGTTGCTGGCGCTCTTCTTAGGCTTAGCCGCGTTGAACGCCTCGGCAGAGACGGAAAAAACAACGGTAGACAGTGCGAAGTCAGCTGCCAGCAATGCGGGAGAGGCGGTAGACAATTCGATTAATAAAGTCGGCGATTTTATGGACGACAGCACCATTACCGCGCGGGTAAAGGCGGCGCTGATCGACCATAAGGATATTAACTCCGGCGATATTTCGGTGAAAACGGAAAACAAAGTGGTCACCCTCAGCGGCGACGTCACCAGTGCTGAACAGAAAAGTCAGGCGCTGAGCGTGGCAAAAGCGGTCGAAGGCGTCTCTCAGGTTAACGACAAACTGACGGTGCAGCACAAATCGTCGAGCGAGACGGCGACGCTGAAAGGCTATGCCGGGGATACCGCTATTACCAGCGAAGTGAAAGCCAAGCTGCTGGCGGATGACATTGTCCCTTCGCGCAATGTGAAAGTAGAAACTAACGCCGGCGCCGTGCATCTGACCGGTACGGTGGCTTCCGCTGCGCAGGCTGAGCGCGCCGCAGAGATTGCGAAAGCGGTCTCCGGTGTGAAAAGCGTCCGCAACGATCTTAGCGTGAAGTAAATCGAGTTATTAACAAAAGTGTTGTCTGGCCAAGGTTGCCGAACGAATAGCAGCATCCACTGAGCGATGAGCTAGACAGAAAGGGTGCGCAAACCGCTGTTCACCGTCCATTATGGTAAGGAGAAAAGTATGTTTCGATGGGGAATTATTTTTCTGGTCATTGCATTAATTGCTGCGGCCCTGGGCTTCGGTGGTCTGGCGGGTACTGCCGCTGGCGCCGCGAAAATCGTCTTTGTCGTCGGGATTATCCTGTTCCTGGTGAGCCTGTTTACTGGACGCAGACGTCCTTAGGTGGCCCGCGATGCGGGCGATGCTGAAGCCTGAGCATTTTTACTGACACGTCGTCTTACACAAAGCCAGTCCTGCGGACTGGCTTTCGCGGTTTAAGCGGCGGGCAAATTGCGTTACCTTGTCAGGAGAAGACCAATCGAACAGGAAAGCAGGGTGGGGCAACGCATTCCCGTCACGCTGGGCAATATCGCCCCGCTGGCGGTTAAACCCTTCCGACCAGGCAAGCTGGCGCTGGTGTGTGAAGGCGGGGGACAGCGAGGGATTTTCACCGCCGGGGTTCTGGACGAATTCATGCGCGCCGGATTTAACCCCTTTGACCTGATGCTGGGGACTTCCGCGGGGGCGCAAAACCTCTCCGCCTACATGTGTAATCAGCAAGGCTATGCCCGCAAAGTCATCACCCGCTACACCACCTCACGCCAGTTTTTCGATCCGATGCGCTTTGTGCGCGGCGGCAACCTTATCGATCTCGACTGGCTGGTCGAGGCCACCTCGCAGCAGATGCCGCTGGCCATGAACTATGCTGAAACGCAGTTCGCGCAGGGAAAAGAGCTGTGGATGTGCGCCTGTCGCGGCGACGATTACTCCGCCAGCTATTTTTCACCAACGCCGCAAACCTGGCTGGATCTGATCCGCGCCTCCAGCGCCATCCCTGGATTTTATCGCAGCGGCGTATTGCTTGACGGCGTCAGCTACCTTGACGGCGGCGTCAGCGATGCGATCCCGGTTCAGGAGGCGGCCCGCCGCGGCGCTCAGACCATCGTGGTGATCCGCACCGTCCCCTCGCAGATGTTTTATACCCCGGAGTGGTTTAAGCGGATGGAGCGCTGGCTGGGGGAGAGCAGCCTGCAGCCGCTGGTCAATCTGGTGCATCACCACGAAACCACCTATCGCGCCATCCAGCAGTTCATCGAGAAACCGCCCGGTAAGCTGCGGATCTTCGAAATCTATCCCCAGCGGCCGCTGCGCAGCATGGCGCTTGGCAGCCGACTGCCGGCGCTGCTGGAGGACTACAAAACCGGACGCCAGTGCGGCCGTTATTTCCTGGCCACCGTGGGTAAACTGCTGGCTGACCGGCCGCCGCTGTTGCGCCACGCGCCGCGTGTTGCCCGGCCCTCGCCGGTGGTGGTGCCGCCGGTGCCGGTGGCCAATGAAGCGCCGCAGGCGACCATCATCGCTGCGCCGCAGGCCAATGACGCAAGCTTTAATCATGAGGATCTGGCGTGACGCACCGTTTTATCGATACCCACTGCCACTTCGATTTTTCCCCCTTCGCGGAAGATGAGGTCGCCAGCCTGGCGCGTGCGGCGCAGGCCGGCGTCGGACGAATTATCGTTCCGGCCATCTCCGCTGAGCGTTTTAGCCGCGTGCTGGCGCTGGCGGCGCAGCACGAGGCGCTGTATGCCGCGCTGGGCCTGCATCCGATTGTCATTGAGCAGCATACCGATGAGGGGCTGGCGCAACTGGAGGCGTCGCTGGCGCAGCGCCCGCCAAAACTGGTGGCGGTGGGGGAGATTGGTCTCGATCTCTATCGCGACGAGCCGCAGTTCGATCGTCAGCAGGCGCTGCTGGAAGCGCAGCTGCGTCTGGCGAAGCGTTACGATCTGCCGGTGATTCTCCACTCCCGACGCACCCACGATAAGCTGGCGATGCTGCTGAAAAAACATGCCCTGCCGCGTACTGGGGTGGTACATGGCTTCGCCGGCAGTCTGCAGCAGGCCGAGCGCTTTGTGCAGCTTGGCTATAAGATCGGCGTTGGCGGCACCATTACCTATCCCCGCGCCAGCAAAACCCGCGAGGTGATGGCGCGTCTGCCGCTTTCAGCCCTGCTGCTGGAGACCGATGCCCCGGATATGCCGCTCAATGGCTTTCAGGGACTGCCCAATCGCCCGGAACAAGCTGCGCGGGTATTTGAGGCCCTGTGCGAACTGCGCCCTGAGCCTCCGGCAGCCATAGCCGAAGGGATAATGCGCAACACACTCGCCTTGTTTTCCTTACCCTCAGCCACTGTATGGTGATCGAATTCTCATAATTGTCCATCCATATCATTGATTTGCTTAAAATGTGTGAAGCCAGGCGGGCAGGATAGTTTCGGGCCGATATAATCACGCCGTTAGTGCTGGACTATCAAAACACAGGGAATCTGTATGCAAATCCTCATGGGACTTATCGGCATGGTGGCGCTGTTGGCCATTGCTGTGCTGCTCTCCAATAATCGAAAAGCCATTAACCTGCGTACCGTGCTCGGCGCCTGGATAATCCAGGTGGGTATCGGCGCGTTAATATTGTATGTACCGGCCGGGCGCTCGGCGCTGTTAGCGATGTCGAACGGCGTCGCCAGCGTTATTGCCTACGGCAATGAAGGGATTAGTTTCATCTTCGGCGGGCTGGTTTCCGATAAAATGTTCGAGGTATTTGGCGGCGGCGGCTTCGTCTTTGCCCTGCGCGTGCTGCCGGTGATCGTTTTCTTCTCGTCGCTGATTGCCGTGCTTTACTACCTGGGCATTATGCAGCTGGTCATTCGCATTCTCGGCGGCGCGCTGCGGGCGGTTCTGAAGACCTCGCGTACCGAGTCGCTGTCGGCCACGGCGAACATCTTCGTTGGTCAGACCGAAGCGCCGCTGGTGGTGCGTCCTTATATCGCCACCATGACCCGCTCGGAGCTGTTTGCGGTCATGTGCGGCGGCCTGGCCTCGGTGGCGGGTTCCGTGCTGGCGGGCTATGCGCAGATGGGCGTTCCGCTGGAGTACCTGATTGCCGCGTCGTTTATGGCGGCGCCGGGTGGACTGCTGTTTGCCAAAATTATCGTACCGGAAACGGAGAAACCGGACGATAACCCAGCTCATGACCGCCAGAGCGCGGATGCGGATAAACCGGCCAACGTGCTGGACGCCGCCGCCTCCGGCGCCGCGTCTGGTATGCAGCTGGCGCTCAACGTCGGCGCAATGCTGCTGGCGTTTATTGCGCTGATCGCTCTGCTGAACGGCATTCTGTCCGGCGTCGGCGGCTGGTTTAACCATCCGGAGCTGTCGCTGCAGATGATCCTCGGCTGGGTCTTCTCACCGCTGGCGTGGGTGATCGGCGTGCCGTGGCACGAAGCGACGGTAGCGGGGTCGTTTATCGGCCAGAAGCTGATCATTAACGAGTTCGTGGCCTATATGAACTTTGGCGAGTATCTGAAGGCGGACGCTGAGGTGGCGGCGGCCGGGCTGCAGGTTATTTCAGATCACACCAAAGCCATTATCTCTTTCGCGCTATGCGGATTCGCCAATCTGTCATCGATCGCCATCCTGATTGGCGGCCTCGGGGGGATGGCACCCAACCGGCGTCAGGATATCGCCCAGCTTGGGCTGCGTGCGGTGGCGGCGGGGACGCTGTCTAACCTGATGAGCGCCACCATCGCCGGGGTTTTCCTCGCCCTCTAAACCTGTTACCTGAACCAGCGGCCGTCGCGTCGCTGGTTTTATTGAGTTTGTGAAAATTCCATCATTTCTGGTTTTCAGAAAAACCATTTACATTTCAAATGATAATCATTTTATCACCGGCAGTGCGGACAAAATGTGCGCCACGTTGTCGAGTGGCGCTGTTATTATGTGTTAGAATTGTCACATCCCCATTGGTTGCAGAGTTTTGATTATGCTTAAGAGGGGCGTGATGATAATTGTCGCGGTATGCACCGATGTTTCGTGATTAAAATCACATTACAGTAATGCAAATTAGTAAGTGGTTTTCATTAACTGTGATGAATGTCGAAGTGTAACAGCGAGTGAATGTTACAATAGTAACAGACTCGCAAGGTGAACAAACTATTGAACCGGCACTGCGCCGGCGGAGTATGAAATGACTGATTTAAAAGCAAGCAGCCTGCGCGCGTTAAAACTGATGGACCTGACCACCCTGAACGACGACGACACCAATGAGAAGGTGATTGCCCTGTGTCATCAGGCGAAAACCCCGGTGGGTAACACCGCGGCGGTCTGTATCTATCCGCGCTTCATCCCGATTGCCCGTAAGACGCTGAACGAGCAGGGAACGCCGGATATCCGCATCGCCACGGTCACCAACTTCCCGCACGGTAATGACGATATCGACATTGCTCTGGCGGAAACCCGCGCGGCGATCGCTTACGGTGCTGATGAAGTGGACGTGGTTTTCCCGTACCGCGCGCTGATTGCCGGTAACGAACAGGTCGGCTTCGAGCTGGTGAAAGCCTGTAAAGAGGCCTGCGCGGCGGCCAACGTGCTGCTGAAAGTGATCATCGAAACCGGTGAGCTGAAAGAAGAAGCGCTGATCCGTAAAGCGTCTGAACTCTCTATCAAAGCCGGGGCCGATTTCATCAAAACCTCGACCGGTAAAGTGCCGGTGAATGCCACGCCAGAAAGCGCGCGCATCATGATGGAAGTCATTCGTGATATGGGCGTTGAGAAAACCGTTGGCTTCAAACCGGCGGGCGGCGTGCGCAGCGCGGAAGATGCGCAGCAGTTCCTGGCGATCGCCGATGAGCTGTTTGGCGCCGACTGGGCCGATGCTCGTCACTACCGCTTTGGCGCCTCCAGCCTGCTGGCCAGCCTGTTGAAAGCCCTGGGCCACGGCGACGGCAAGAGCGCCAGCAGCTACTGATTGTCAGACATTGCCGGATGAGGCTTCACTTATCCGGCCTACAGGATCGTAGGGCGGGTAAGCGTAGCGCCACCCGCCACCATTCACCCGATTCCTCATGGGGGTTACCGTGTTTCTCGCACAAGAAATTATTCGTAAAAAACGTGATGGTCAGGCATTAAGCGATGAAGAGATCCGCTTTTTCATCAACGGCATCCGCGACAATACTATCTCAGAAGGGCAGATCGCCGCGCTGGCGATGACCATCTTCTTCCATGATATGTCTATGCCGGAGCGCGTTTCGCTGACCATGGCGATGCGGGATTCCGGTACCGTTCTGGACTGGAAAAGCCTCAACCTTAACGGCCCGATCGTCGATAAACACTCCACCGGCGGCGTCGGGGATGTCACTTCGCTGATGCTGGGGCCGATGGTGGCCGCCTGCGGCGGCTATGTGCCGATGATTTCCGGCCGCGGCCTCGGCCATACCGGCGGTACCCTGGATAAACTGGAAGCCATCCCGGGCTTCGATATTTTCCCGGACGACAACCGCTTCCGCGAGATTATTAAAGATGTCGGCGTGGCGATTATCGGGCAGACCAGCTCCCTCGCTCCGGCGGACAAACGTTTCTATGCCACCCGCGATATTACCGCGACGGTGGACTCCATCCCGCTGATCACCGCCTCGATCCTTGCCAAAAAGCTGGCGGAAGGGCTGGATGCGCTGGTGATGGACGTTAAAGTCGGCAGCGGCGCGTTTATGCCGACTTATGAGCTTTCCGCCGCGCTGGCGGAAGCGATCGTCGGGGTCGCCAACGGCGCCGGCGTGCGCACCACCGCGCTGCTGACCGATATGAACCAGGTGCTGGCCTCCAGCGCCGGGAACGCCGTTGAAGTTCGCGAAGCGGTTCAGTTCCTGACCGGCGAATACCGCAACCCACGCCTGTTCGACGTGACGATGGCGCTGTGTGTGGAGATGCTGATTTCCGGCAATCTGGCGAAAGATGACGCCGAAGCCCGGGCGAAACTGCAGGCGGTGCTGGATAACGGTAAAGCGGCGGAAGTCTTTGGTCGCATGGTCGCGGCGCAGAAAGGACCGAGCGACTTTGTCGAGAATTATGATCATTATCTGCCGACGGCGATGCTGAGCAAAGCAGTCTATGCTGATACCGAAGGTTTTATCAGCGCGATGGACACTCGCGCGCTGGGCATGGCAGTGGTTTCTATGGGCGGCGGCCGCCGTCAGGCATCAGACACCATTGACTATAGCGTTGGCTTTACCGAGATGGCGCGTCTGGGTGACCGCGTGGACGGACAGCGTCCGCTGGCGGTGATCCATGCCAAAGACGAGAACAGCTGGCAGGAGGCCGCGAAAGCGGTCAAAGCGGCCATTAAACTGGACGATAAAGCTCCGGAAATTACACCGACAGTCTATCGCCGTATCACTGAATAGCGATATACTGATCTGATCGCTTTTTTGCAGCGCAAGATGTATGGAGAACAAGATGAAACGTGCATTTATCATGGTGCTGGACTCCTTTGGGATTGGCGCAACGGAAGACGCAGACCGTTTTGGCGACGTCGGCGCCGATACGCTGGGCCACATTGCGGAAGCCTGCGCCAAAGGCGAAGCTGACCACGGCCGCAAAGGCCCGCTGAATTTACCGAACCTGACCCGTCTGGGGCTGGTGAAAGCGCATGAAGGCTCCACCGGTAAAATTGCCGCCGGAATGGATGGCAATGCCGAAGTGATTGGCGCCTATGCCTGGGCGCATGAACTCTCTTCTGGTAAAGATACGCCGTCCGGCCACTGGGAAATCGCTGGCGTGCCGGTACTGTTTGACTGGGGCTACTTCAGCGATCACGAAAACAGCTTCCCGCAGGAGCTGCTGGATAAGCTGGTGAAACGCGCCAACCTGCCGGGCTACCTCGGCAATTGCCACTCTTCCGGGACGGTGATCCTCGATCAGCTCGGCGAAGAGCATATGAAAACCGGGAAACCGATTTTCTATACCTCCGCTGACTCCGTATTCCAGATCGCCTGTCATGAAGAGACCTTTGGCCTCGACAAACTGTATGAGCTGTGCGAAATCGCCCGTGAAGAGCTGACCGAAGGCGGCTACAACATTGGCCGCGTCATCGCCCGTCCGTTTATCGGCGATAAAGCCGGCAACTTCCAGCGTACTGGCAACCGTCACGATCTGGCGGTCGAACCGCCGGCGCCGACCGTGCTGCAGAAGCTGGTTGACGAGAAGAACGGCCACGTGGTGTCTGTCGGTAAGATAGCGGATATCTACGCCAACTGCGGCATCACCAAAAAAGTGAAAGCCACCGGGCTGGACGCGCTGTTCGACGCAACCATTAAAGAGATGAAGGAAGCTGGCGACGAGACTATCGTCTTCACCAACTTCGTCGACTTTGACTCCTCCTGGGGCCACCGTCGCGATGTCGCCGGCTACGCGGCGGGTCTGGAACTGTTCGACCGTCGTCTGCCGGAGCTGATGGAGCTGGTAGGGGAAGACGACATTCTGATCCTCACCGCCGACCACGGCTGCGACCCGACCTGGACCGGTACCGACCACACCCGCGAGCATATTCCGGTGCTGGTGTACGGCCCGAAAGTGAAACCAGGTTCGCTCGGTCACCGTGAAACCTTCGCGGACATCGGCCAGACTATCGCGAAATACTTTGGTACGTCTGACATGGAATATGGCAAAGCCATGTTCTGAGGTCATTGCCCGGTGGCGCACAGCGATCCGGGCCTACTATTTTGTAGGCCGGGTAAGGCGTAGCCGCCACCCGGCAAAAACAACAATATAAAAGGAACTGAAGATGGCAACTCCTCACATTAACGCAGAAATGGGCGATTTCGCTGACGTAGTTTTGATGCCGGGCGACCCGCTGCGCGCCAAGCACATTGCCGAAACCTTCCTCGAAGACGTGCGTGAAGTGAATAACGTGCGCGGCATGCTGGGCTTCACCGGCACCTATAAAGGCCGCAAAATCTCCGTAATGGGCCACGGGATGGGTATCCCGTCCTGCTCTATCTACACCAAAGAGCTGATCACCGATTTCGGCGTTAAGAAAATCATCCGCGTTGGCTCCTGCGGCGCAGTGCGCGAAGACGTCAAACTGCGCGACGTGGTGATCGGCATGGGCGCTTGCACCGACTCCAAAGTGAACCGTCTGCGTTTTAAAGACCATGACTTCGCGGCGATTGCCGATTTCGGCATGGTGCGTAACGCGGTAGACGCGGCGAAAGCGTTGGGCGTTGACGCGCGCGTCGGCAACATCTTCTCCGCAGACCTGTTCTATACCCCGGACCCGTCCATGTTCGACGTGATGGAAAAATACGGCATCCTGGGCGTGGAAATGGAAGCGGCGGGTATCTACGGCGTGGCGGCGGAGTTCGGGGCGAAAGCGCTGACCATCTGCACCGTGTCTGACCATATTCGTACCCACGAGCAGACCACTGCCGCGGAGCGTCAGACCACGTTCAACGACATGATTAAAATCGCGCTGGAATCGGTACTGCTGGGCGACCAGGAGTAAGCGTGGTATAGCCCGGTAGCGCTTTGTTTACCGGGCTTGAGTCAAGTCTGTAGGCCGGATAAGGCGTAGCCGCCATCCGGCTTTTTTTATCAGCGCACTGCGCCGGCAATCCATGCCGACAGCTCTTTCAGTTCCGCTTCTTGCTCCGGGAAATCGCCGACCAGCGCCTCACACTGCTGCTGCAAAACCTCAGCCCGATACTGACAGCCGACTAAGCGTGCCGCCAGCGCCTCCAGCGGCGCCGGATTCAGGCTATCGGTAAAGGCCTGCGCGCGGGTGATATGTCCTTTCTCAACGTCAAAATGCAGCTCGACGCCGCCCCAGGGGAAGCGCTCGTCCAGCAGGTGGGAAAAGGCGGGCGCCTGGCCGAAGTTCCATTCCCAGCTGCTCTGGCGAGCGAAAGTGTCGGCAAAGTTCGGCAGGTCCGGCGTGTTGTCCGGGGAGATCACCTCGGCGTCTACCCGTTCGCCGTAATGGCTGAAGAACGCCTCCTGGATCGCCTCGCAAACTTGCTGATGGGTAATGCCCGGCAGTAGCTCAACCAGATTCGCCACTCGCCCGCGCACCGAGGTAATGCCTTTAGCCTGCAGCTTTTTCTGGTCCGGGTTGAGGTAGTTGGCAAGACGGCTTAAATCGGCGTTGAGCAGCAGGGTGCCGTGGTGAAAACCGCGGTCCATGGTTTCACGATAGGCGGAGCCGGAGACTTTGCGGTCGCCGCTGTCGGTTTTGACCACCAGATCGTTGCGCCCGGAGGCTTCGGCGGTTACGCCGAGTGAATTGAGCGCCGCCAGCACAATAGCGGTGGAGACGGTTTTGTCGTACTCCGGTTTGCCAGCCATAAAGGTAAAGCAGGTATTGCCGAGGTCGTGGAACACCGCGCCGCCGCCGCTGCTGCGACGGGCCAGCCGCACATGATCTTCTTCCATTCGGCGGGTATTACACTCCTTCCACGGGTTCTGCGCGCGGCCGATGACCACGGTATCGGCATTGCGCCACAGGAACAGCACCCGCTGGGTGGCGGGCATCTGGCGGAAAATGCACTCCTCGACCGCCAGGTTGAACCACGGGTCGTAAGAGTCAGAAAGCAGGAGGCGCAGTGTGGACATTATAGATTTCCTTTCTTTTCATCGTCTTCATCCTCAACCGGCTTGTTGGCGGTGAGCAGGAAGGGCGATTGCTGCCAGCGGGTGCGTTTGCCCTGCAGCAGCGTGCGGGTCAGTACCACGCCGATGGCCAGGGACAGCAACAGCATCAGGCGTAAGATATTGGTGGTATTATCCACCTGCTTCGCCTCGGTCGCCAGAGTATGGGTATCGAGGGTCAGACGCAGATAGCCCAGCGGGCCATTTTTTCCCGGCACCGGTTCGACAATCTGCTGGTTGAAGTAGCCGCCGGCTTTCTTACCATCCAGCGCCAGCCGGTCGCGAACCTCGACGCTTTCGCCAGAGCGCGCCACCAGGTCGCCCTGTTCGTCATATACCCCGGCGTCAAGTACGCGGCTGTTGTGGGTGAGCTGCGTCAACAGCTGATGGATGCGCTTCTCGTCCGGCGTCTCGCTGCGCATCAGCGGCGCGAGATTCAGCACCACCTGCTGCGCCAGCGTGCGGGCCAGCTCTTCCAGCTGCGGATTGCGTTGTTTCTGACTGTTCTGACTGAACCACGAGGCGCCCTGCATCAGCGCGACGAGCAGGGCGAGACAGATAAGGACAATGACCGCACGATGCAGCCGGAATTTCAGTTTTGCGCGAACCATATTCCACCTTTGAAAATTTGCAGCTTAATGTTGCCAGAAGCGCTGGTTACAAGGTAGCCTCATGCGTTATTTTCCTCGCCTGAATGAAGAGATGTGGAGCCGTAATGCCTAACAGTTTGACCTGGTGCGACCTGCCTGAAGACGTTTCCCTGTGGCCTGGGTTGCCGCTTTCCCTGAGCGGTGACGAGGTCATGCCGCTGGATTATCACGCCGGGCGCAGCGGTTGGCTGCTGTACGGACGTGGGCTGGATAAACGCCGTCTGACGGCGTGGCAGCGCGAGCTGGGCGCCGCGTTAGTGATCGTCGCCTCCTGGGTGGTCGAGGATTACCAGGTGATCCGCCTGGCGGGCTCGCTTACCCCGCGTGCGACGCGACTGGCGCATGAGGCGGGGCTGGACGTCGCGCCATTGGGTAAAATCCCCCATCTGCGCACCCCAGGGCTGCTGGTGATGGATATGGACTCCACGGCGATCCAAATTGAATGCATCGATGAGATCGCGAAACTGGCCGGCACCGGCGAGCTGGTGTCGGAAGTGACCGAGCGGGCGATGCGTGGCGAGCTGGACTTCACCGCCAGCCTGCGCCAGCGCGTGGCGACGCTAAAAGACGCCGATGCCAACATTCTGCTGCAGGTTCGCGACGCGCTGCCGCTGATGCCGGGCCTGGCGCAGCTGGTGCTCAAGCTGGAAACGCTGGGCTGGAAGGTGGCGATCGCCTCCGGCGGCTTTACCTTCTTTGCGGAGTATCTGCGCGACAAACTGCATCTCGACGCGGTGTTCGCCAACGAACTGGAGATCCGCGACGGTAAGCTTACCGGCAACGTGCTCGGCGATATCGTCGATGCCAAATACAAAGCCAATACGCTGCGCAAGCTGGCGGAAAAGTATGAGATCCCAACGGCGCAGACCGTGGCCATCGGCGATGGCGCCAACGACCTGCCGATGATTAAGGCTGCCGGGCTTGGCATCGCGTATCATGCGAAGCCTAAAGTGAATGAACAGGCGGAAGTGACTATCCGCCACGCTGACCTGATGGGGGTATTCTGTATTCTCTCGGGCAGCATGAACCAAAAGTAAGAGGTAAACGTGGCGAAAGCTCCAAAACGCGCATTTGTCTGTAATGAATGTGGTGCGGATTATCCGCGGTGGCAGGGGCAATGCAGCGCCTGCCATGCCTGGAATACCATCACCGAGATGCGCATCGCCGCGTCGCCGCAGGTGGCGAGAAACGAGCGTTTGTCAGGCTACGCCGGTAACGCCGGCGTCTCGAAGGTGCAGAAGCTGTCAGACATCAGCCTGGAAGCGCTGCCGCGTTTCTCCACCGGGTTTAAAGAGTTCGATCGCGTACTCGGCGGCGGCGTGGTGCCGGGCAGCGCGATCCTGATTGGCGGCAACCCCGGCGCGGGGAAATCGACCCTGCTGCTGCAGACTTTGTGCAAGCTGGCGGAAGGGATGAAAACGCTGTACGTCACCGGGGAGGAGTCCCTTCAGCAGGTGGCGATGCGCGCTCATCGCCTTGGGCTGCCGACGGCGAACCTGAACATGCTCTCGGAAACCAGCATTGAGCAGATCTGTCAGATTGCCGATGAAGAAAAACCGCAGCTGATGGTGATCGACTCAATCCAGGTGATGCATATGGCCGACGTTCAGTCGTCGCCGGGCAGCGTCGCCCAGGTACGTGAAACGGCGGCCTATCTGACGCGCTTTGCCAAAACTCGCGGCGTGGCGATCGTTATGGTCGGCCACGTCACCAAAGACGGTTCGCTGGCCGGCCCGAAGGTGCTGGAGCACTGTATTGACTGCTCGGTGCTGCTGGACGGCGATGCCGACTCCCGTTTCCGCACTCTGCGCAGCCACAAAAACCGCTTTGGCGCGGTGAATGAGCTGGGCGTTTTCGCCATGACCGAGCAGGGGCTGCGCGAAGTCAGCAACCCGTCCGCTATCTTCCTCAGCCGGGGAGATGAAATCACCTCCGGCAGCTCGGTGATGGTGGTCTGGGAAGGGACCCGCCCGCTGCTGGTGGAGATCCAGGCGCTGGTGGATCACTCGATGATGTCCAACCCGCGCCGCGTGGCGGTGGGGCTGGAACAGAACCGTCTGGCGATCCTGCTGGCGGTGCTGCATCGCCACGGCGGCCTGCAGATGGCCGATCAGGATGTCTTCGTCAACGTGGTCGGCGGGGTGAAGGTCACGGAAACCAGCGCCGATCTGGCGCTGCTGCTGGCGATGGTCTCCAGCCTGCGCGATCGCCCGCTGCCGCAGGATCTGGTGGTCTTTGGCGAAGTGGGGCTGGCCGGCGAAATTCGCCCGGTGCCGAGCGGTCAGGAGCGTATCTCCGAAGCGGCGAAGCATGGCTTCCGCCGCGCCATCGTCCCGGCGGCCAATGTGCCGAAAAAAGTGCCGGAAGGCATGCAAATCTTTGGTGTGAAAAAGCTTTCAGACGCGCTAAGCGTTTTTGACGACTTATAATAAGTTAAAAGGAGATTAGCGATGTCGTCATTTGACTATTTAAAAAGCGCCATAAAGCAGAAAGGCTGTACCCTGCAGCAGGTGGCGGAAGCCAGCGGGATGACCAAGGGGTATCTCAGCCAGCTGTTGAACGCCAAAATCAAAAGCCCGAGCGCGCAGAAGCTTGAAGCGCTGCATCGCTTCCTCGGGCTGGAGTTTCCCCGCCGACAGAAAAGCGTCGGCGTGGTGTTTGGTAAATTTTACCCGCTGCATACCGGGCACATCTATTTGATTCAACGCGCCTGTAGCCAGGTCGATGAGCTGCATATCATCATGGGCTACGACGATACTCGCGACCGCGAGCTGTTTGAAGAGAGCGCCATGTCGCAGCAGCCAACGGTGCCTGACCGCCTGCGCTGGCTGCTACAGACCTTTAAATATCAGAAGAATATTCGCATCCATGCGTTCAATGAAGAGGGGATGGAGCCCTATCCGCACGGCTGGGATGTGTGGAGTCATGGGATCCGCGCTTTTATGAGCGAAAAAGGGATCGAGCCGAACCGGATCTATACCTCGGAAGAGGCCGATGCGCCGCAGTACCTTGAGCATCTGGGGATCGAGACGGTGCTTATCGATCCTAAGCGGACCTTTATGAATATTAGCGGCGGCCAGATCCGCGAGAACCCGTTCCGCTACTGGGAATATATTCCGACGGAAGTGAAACCGTTCTTTGTGCGGACGGTGGCGATCCTCGGCGGCGAGTCGAGCGGTAAATCAACGCTGGTCAATAAGCTCGCCAATATCTTCAATACTACCAGCGCCTGGGAATATGGCCGGGATTATGTCTTTTCGCATCTCGGCGGCGATGAGATGGCGCTCCAGTATTCTGATTACGATAAAATTGCCCTCGGTCATGCCCAGTATATTGATTTCGCAGTGAAATATGCCAACAAGGTGGCATTTATCGATACCGACTTCGTCAGCACTCAGGCGTTCTGTCTGAAGTACGAGGGGCGTGAGCACCCGTTCGTGCAGGCGCTGATTGATGAATACCGCTTTGACCTGGTGATTCTGCTGGAGAACAACACCCCGTGGGTGGCTGATGGGTTACGCAGTCTTGGGAGTTCCGTGGATCGTAAAGAGTTTCAGTCGCTGCTGGTGTCGCTGCTGAAAGAGAATGAGATCGAGTTCGTCCATGTTAAGGAGTCGGACTACGATACGCGCTTCCTGCGCTGCGTCGAGCTGGTGAAGCAGCTGATGGGGGAGCAGGGGTAGGTCCTCTGCGGGCTGTTGCCCTCACCCCGGCCCTCTCCCGGTGGGAGAGGGAGCAAACATTAAAAAAGGCAACTTGCGTTGCCTTTTTGCATTTTATTTTGAGATACGTTTGTACTTGATTCGCTTCGGCTCCAGCGCGTCGGCGCCGAGAGTGCGTTTCTTGTACTCTTCGTACTCGGTAAAGTTACCTTCGAAGAACTCCACCTTACCTTCATCCTGGTAATCCAGAATGTGGGTGGCAATACGGTCAAGGAACCAGCGGTCGTGCGAGATAACCATCGCGCAGCCCGGGAACTCCAGCAGGGCGTTTTCCAGCGCGCGCAGGGTTTCGATATCCAGGTCGTTGGTCGGTTCATCGAGCAGCAGGACGTTACCGCCGACCTGCAGCAGCTTCGCCAGGTGCAGACGACCGCGTTCACCGCCGGACAGCTCGCCAACGCGTTTACCCTGGTCGACGCCTTTGAAGTTAAAGCGGCCCACGTAGGCGCGGCTCGGCATTTCGGTGTTGCCGATCTTCATGATATCCAGGCCGCCGGACACTTCTTCCCACACGGTTTTGCTGTTGTCCATCGCGTCGCGGAACTGATCGACGGAAGCCAGCTTAACGGTTTCACCCAGGGTGATGGTGCCGGAATCTGGCTGTTCCTGGCCAGACATCATGCGGAAGAGGGTGGATTTACCCGCGCCGTTCGGACCGATGATGCCGACGATAGCGCCTTTCGGTACCGAGAAGCTCAGATCGTCGATCAGCACGCGGTCGCCGTAGGATTTGCGCAGATGGCTGACTTCCAGAACTTTATCGCCCAGACGCGGGCCTGGCGGAATGAACAGTTCGTTGGTCTCGTTACGTTTCTGGTATTCAACGTTGTTAAGCTCTTCAAAGCGCGCCAGACGGGCTTTGCCCTTAGACTGACGGCCTTTTGCGCCCTGGCGAACCCACTCGAGCTCTTTCTCGATGGATTTGCGACGTGCGGCTTCCTGAGAAGCTTCCTGCGCCAGACGCTGATCTTTCTGCTCCAGCCAGGAGGAGTAGTTGCCTTCCCACGGAATACCTTCGCCGCGGTCAAGTTCGAGGATCCAGCCGGCGACGTTATCGAGGAAGTAACGGTCGTGGGTAATCGCCACCACGGTGCCTTCGAAGTCGTGCAGGAAGCGTTCCAGCCAGGCGACGGACTCGGCGTCGAGGTGGTTAGTCGGTTCGTCGAGCAGCAGCATATCCGGTTTTTCCAGCAGCAGGCGGCACAGCGCGACGCGGCGGCGTTCACCACCGGAAAGATTAGCGATTTTCGCATCCCAGTCCGGCAGGCGCAGGGCGTCGGCCGCGCGCTCCAGCTGCACGTTCAGGTTGTGGCCGTCGTGCGCCTGGATAATCTCTTCGAACTTGCCTTGCTGTGCGGCAAGCTTATCGAAGTCCGCATCCGGCTCGGCGTATTTGGCATAGACTTCGTCCAGACCCTTCAGCGCGTTAACCACTTCGGCGACCGCTTCTTCCACGGACTCGCGTACGGTGTGCTCCGGGTTGAGCTGCGGCTCCTGCGGCAGGTAGCCAATTTTAATGCCGGGCTGCGGACGCGCTTCACCTTCTATCTCGGTGTCGATACCGGCCATGATGCGCAGCAGGGTAGATTTACCGGCGCCGTTCAGACCGAGCACACCGATTTTCGCGCCAGGGAAAAAGCTGAGGGAGATATTTTTCAAAATATGACGTTTCGGCGGAACCACTTTGCCGACACGATGCATGGTATAAACGAATTGAGCCACGTTGGACTTCGCCTCTTTCTATTTTGATAGATAGTTCAAAGCCGAAGTGTAGCCTTTTTCGCGCGCTAATCCCAGCGAGGCGACAGGATTCACAGAAGCGTAAAAAAATGTTCAGGACATGGCGCGTTTAGCGTTGTCTGATTAGCATAAGTAAAGCCGCCTGCCGAACCGGCAGGGGCTTTTAAGCGGCACGATGCTGCGAAAATGCACCTGAAAGAGGAAGAGCTTGTGGAAAAAGCCAAAAAAATGGCGTGGCATCTTTTGGCTGCCAGCGTTGGTCTGTTGGCGTTGAGTCAGCTGGCGCATGCGGATTCACTGGATGAACAGCGCAGCCGCTACGCACAAATTAAGCAGGCGTGGGATAACCGGCAGATGGATGTGGTTGACCAGCTGATGCCCACGTTAAGCACCTATCCCCTGTATCCCTATTTGCAGTACCGGCAGATTACCGACGATCTGATGAACCAGCCGGCGCTGGTGGTGAAAAACTTTATTGACGCCAACCCGACGCTGCCCCCGGCGCGTTCATTACGTTCGCGTTTCGTGAATGAACTGGCCCGGCGCAGCGACTGGCGCGGCTTGCTGGCGTTTAGCCCCGATAAGCCGACCAGCACCGAGGCGCAGTGCAACTACTACTACGCCAAACTGAGCGTGGGTCAGTCGCAGGAGGCCTGGAGCGGAGCGAAAGCGCTCTGGCTGACGGGCAAGAACCAGCCCGGCGCCTGTGAACCGCTGTTCAGCGCCTGGCGCGACTCCGGCCAACAGGATCCGCTGGCCTATCTCGAACGGATCCGCCTGGCGATGAAGGCCGGCAATATTGGGTTGGTGAAATCGCTGGCCCAGCAGATGCCTGCCAACTACCAGAGCATCGCCAGCGCCGTGGTCGCCCTGGCTAACGATCCTAACAGCGTTCTGACCTTTGCCCGTACCACCGGGGCGACGGACTTTACCCGCCAGATGGCCGCCGTCGCTTTCGCCAGCGTCGCCCGTCAGGATGTGGAAAATGCCCGTTTGATGATCCCTTCGCTGGTGCAGGCCCAGCAGCTCAATGAGGATCAGACCCAGGAGCTACGCGATATTGTCGCCTGGCGCCTGATGGGGAACGATGTGACCGAAGAGCAGGCCATCTGGCGCGACGATGCGATTATGCGCTCGCAGTCCACGCCGCTGGTGGAGCGGCGGGTACGGATGGCGCTGGGGACGGGCGATCGCCATGGTCTGAATACCTGGCTGGCGCGCCTGCCGATGGAGGCGAAAGAGAAAGACGAATGGCGCTACTGGCAGGCGGATCTGTTGCTGGAGCGCGGCAGGGACGAGGAGGCGCAGGCGATCCTCCGGTCGTTGATGCAGCAGCGGGGTTTCTACCCGATGGTCGCTGCGCAGCGTCTCGGCGAGGAGTATACCTTCCGCATTGATAAAGCGATTGGCACGCTCGATCCGGCGCTGGCCTCCGGTCCGGAGATGGCCCGGGTGCGCGAGCTGATGTACTGGAATATGGATAACACCGCGCGCACTGAATGGGCGAACCTGGTCACCAGCCGTAGTAAATCCCAGCAGGCGCAGCTGGCGCGTTACGCTTTTGATCAACACTGGTGGGATCTGAGCGTGCAGGCGACGATCGCCGGAAAACTGTGGGATCAGCTGGAGGAGCGCTTCCCGCTGGCCTATAACGATCTGTTTGCCCGCTATATCAGCGGTAAAGATATTCCGCAGAGCTACGCGATGGCGATTGCCCGCCAGGAGAGCGCCTGGAACCCGAAAGTGCGCTCGCCGGTCGGCGCCAGCGGGCTGATGCAGATTATGCCGGGCACCGCGACGCATACCGTCAGCATGTTCAGCATTCCCGGCTACAGCGGCCCGTCGCAGCTGTTGGATCCGGAAACCAACATCAACATCGGCACCAGCTATCTGCAGTACGTTTACCAGCAGTTCGGTAATAACCGCATTTACGCCTCGGCGGCCTATAACGCCGGGCCGGGTCGGGTACGCACCTGGCAGGGGAACAGCGCCGGACGGATCGACGCCGTGGCGTTTGTCGAGAGTATTCCGTTCTCGGAAACACGCGGCTACGTGAAGAATGTCCTCTCCTATGACGCCTACTATCGCTACTTTATGGGTCAGCAGGATAAGCTCTTCAGCGATGCGGAGTGGCGGCAGCGTTACTGATCGCCGGGAAGTATGTTATGCTTTGTACTCGTTGATGAGTACATTCGACGGGCAGCGTAAGCTGCCCGTCTCAATATGGTGGCGCGATATGACCCAACAATCTCCCTATTCCGCGGCCGTTGCCGAACAACGTCATCAGGAGTGGCTGCGCTTTGTGGCGCTGCTACAGCAGGCCTATGCGCAGGATCTGCATCTACCGTTGCTGCAGCTCATGCTGACCCCTGATGAGCGTGAAGCGCTGGGGACTCGGGTGCGCATTATCGAAGAGCTGCTGCGCGGTGAGATGAGCCAGCGCGAGCTGAAAAATGAGCTCGGTGCCGGCATTGCGACCATTACCCGCGGGTCCAACAGCCTGAAGTCGGCGCCGGTTGAGCTGCGCCAGTGGCTGGAGCAGACGCTGCTGGCTAGCGATAAATAGCGTTGTGGAACGGGCTTAACGCCAGCACGACCGCCTGATGGTAAACGCTGCTGCGGGTTAATTTGCCGTTGGTGAAAACCCCAATCGCTCCCTCTTTACGACCAATCTGATCGATGCCGGTATACTGCGACATGACCGGCCCGAGGGCTTCGCCAGCGCGAACCTGCTCAAGAATAACGTCAGGCAACGGCAGCGTGGCTGAGCGCGCTTCTCCGCGCTGGCTGGCGCTTTCGATGACCACCCAGCTAAAGGTACTGCCATCGTCAATTCCGGCTTCGATGGCGACCCAGAAATCGGCATGGGGCTGGGCGAGGCGCGCATTGGCGACGCGATTTCGTGCGCCAGCGCGCGTTTCCTCGCTGCCGAATGGCTGTTCCGGCACGCCGCTCTCGACGGAGACGGACTCAATGTGGCAGGATCCTTCGCCGAAAATCTCGTCAAAAGCCTGCAGAATTGCCTGAATTTTGGCGGGATTAGTGGTCGCTGAGACAACATGGTGCATAATCAAAACAACTCAGAATAAACTAACGTCATCGCAGTATACTCTAAATCACCCCCAGGGCAGTCGGTAATGCCCGCAAGCGGTCGATAACGAGTTCAGAACGGAAAAAAAGCATGTTACAGGTATACCTTGTTCGCCACGGTGAAACGCAGTGGAACGCCGAGCGACGTATTCAGGGTCAGTCCGACAGCCCGCTGACCGCACACGGTGAGCGCCAGGCCTGGCAGGTTGGCGAGCGCGCCAGAACGCTGGGGATCACCCATATCATTACCAGCGATCTGGGACGAACCCGTCGCACAGCAGAGATTATTGCCGAAGCCTGCGGCTGCAGCGTGATCGCTGATGCGCGCCTGCGCGAGCTGGATATGGGAGTGCTGGAGAAGCGCCATATTGACTCGCTCAGCGAAGAAGAAGAGGGCTGGCGCCGCCAGTTGGTCAACGGCACGCCGGATGGTCGCATTCCGCAGGGCGAATCGATGCAGGAGCTTAGCGAACGTATGCATGCGGCGCTGGCCGCCTGTCTGGAATTACCGGCCGGTAGTCGACCGCTGCTGGTGAGTCATGGTATCGCGCTGGGCTGCCTGGTGAGTACGATTTTAGGGCTGCCGGCATACGCAGAGCGTCGTCTGCGCCTGCGCAACTGCTCGATCTCGCGCGTCGATTATCAGCAAAGCCCGTGGCTGGCTTCCGGCTGGGTGGTGGAAACGGCGGGCGACGTCTCGCATCTTGACGCCCCCGCGATGGACGAGCTGCAGCGTTAACGGCGGATCGGGATCAGATACTCGCAGCGCAACTGAATCGGCGTGGCCTGATCCCGGCTTTCATCTTCAGGATAGAAGCGTTCAATATCCAGCCCCTTGCGACGCGTCAGGTTCAGCATCGGCATGCAGGTGCCGTAGACCGTCAGGATGAATTCCTGCAGGCCGGTACCCAGCCCTTCATACGTAAACATGACATACTCGCCGCCCTCCAGCGTCACCGGATGGGCGTTCTGCAGGTGGCCGTTAGCCATCTCCGGCGTCAGCGCGGTGGTATAGAACACTTCCTGCTCATCGTCTTTCTCCAGGCTCGGACGCGGTTCATGCAGCCCGTAGAGCACCGGGGGGATCGACGGCGAGTTGCCGAGGAAATCTCGCCAGAACTGGACCCGCATCTGGTTGCGGAAGTCGGATATTTCCTCCAGCTTACAGGTATAGCTCTGAGTCACACCGAGCAGTTGAGTCGTGGGTAGGGCGACAAATTCATGTTTCGGCAGGGTAAACTCGCCAAGACGTAGCGGCGGACGCATACCGAACGAGCTCCAGTCCGGCGAGCGGCGGTAGAGAGCCGGCGTCAGCGAGAATTGCTTCTTGAACGCCCGGGTGAAGGTCTGCTGGGAGTCGAAACGGTACTGCAGCGCAATATCAAGGATTGGACGGGCGGTAAGGCGTAATGCGACAGCTGATTTCGACAACCGGCGCGCGCGAATATAGGCACCGATAGCGTGGCCGGTGACATCCTTAAACATTCGCTGCAGATGCCACTTGGAATAACCTGCCTTCGCCGCCACATTGTCCAGAGAAAGCGGCTGATCCAGGTGACCTTCCAGCCAGCTAAGGAGATCGCGAATAATCCCTGCTTGATCCATAAAATGTCCCCATCCTTAAACACAGGTGCCTGATATTAAAGTAGCGGATAATAGCATTTTTTGATGTTTTAGCATTCAGTGTTTTTTTTGCTTTTAAATGCGGTAGGTCAGTGGATCTGAACGATAATTTTGTAAAGCTGTGATCTATAAACCTTTTCTGCTAAGTCCGTGATAATCACTTAGCTATATTTTTTAATAATGGTAACAATATGAAATACAAGAAGTTTGCGATGGGCCTGCTGTTGCTGGCCGGCTGTCAGATTGCTCAGGCGGAGCAGATTGGTTCCGTGGATACGGTCTTCAAATGGTTAGGACCGGATCACAAAATTGTCGTCGAAGCCTTTGACGATCCGGATGTACAGAACGTGACCTGCTACATCAGCCGGGCGAAAACCGGCGGGATCAAAGGCGGCCTGGGGCTGGCGGAGGATACCTCCGACGCGGCCATCTCCTGCCAGCAGGTCGGGCCGATTGAGCTGACGGACAAAATCAAAAATGGCAAAAGCCAGGGCGACGTGGTGTTCCAGAAGCGCACCTCGTTAGTATTTAAAAAGCTACAGGTCGTTCGCTTCTATGATGCGAAGCGCAATGCGCTGGTCTACCTGACCTATTCGGATAAAGTAGTTGATGGTTCGCCGAAGAACGCCATCAGCGCCGTGCCGATTATGCCCTGGAATAAATAAACGGGAGCGCGCATGCAGCAGCCATGGATTTGGTTAGTTGAGGATGAACAGAGTATCGCCGATACCCTGGTTTATATGCTCCAGCAGGAGGGCTTCCAGGTCACCGTCTTCGACCGCGGGTTGCCCGCGCTGGAGGCGGCGGCGCATCAGGCGCCCGATGTCGCCATCCTCGACGTTGGCTTGCCGGATATCAGCGGCTTCGAGCTCTGTCGGCGCCTGCTGACACGTTATCCGGCGCTACCGGTGCTGTTTCTCACGGCGCGGAGCGATGAGGTCGATAAGCTGCTGGGGCTGGAAATCGGCGCTGACGATTACATCGCCAAGCCGTTTTCGCCGCGCGAAGTTTGCGCGCGGGTGCGCAGCGTGCTGCGACGGCTGCAAAAATTTGCCGCGCCTTCGTCGGTAGTTCGCGTCGGCGAGTTTGTGCTTGACGAGCAGGCGGCGTCGATAAGCTGGTTCGGCCAGCCCCTGAACCTGACGCGCTATGAATTTCTGCTGTTGAAAACTTTGCTTCACGCGCCCGGTCGCGTTTTCTCCCGTCAGCAGCTGATGGAGCGGGTATGGAGCGATGCCTGGGAAAGCCTCGACCGCACCGTCGACACCCACATCAAAACCCTGCGCGCTAAACTGCGGGCCGTGAATCCTGATTTGTCGCCAATCAATACCCATCGCGGGATGGGCTACAGCCTGGGGCGCAGCTGATGCGCATCGGCATGCGCCTGCTGCTGGGCTATTTCCTTATCGTCGCGATCGCCGCGTGGTTTGTACTGTCGATCTTTGTCCAGGAAGTGAAGCCGGGCGTGCGCCGGGCGACGGAGGGGACCCTCAACGATACCGCCACCCTGCTGGCGGCGCTGGCGCGTGAGGACCTGCTGGTGGCAAACCCGCAGCAGGGCAGGCTGGCGCAGGCCTTTCAACAGCTCAACCAGCAGCGGCTAAACGCCAACATTGGCGGAATTAAAAAGGTGCGTAATGAGTACCGCGTCTATCTGACCGATGCCCGGGGCAAGGTCGTGTTTGACTCCAGTGGAGAGGCGACAGGGCAGGACTATTCACGCTGGAACGACGTCTGGCTCACCCTGCGCGGGCAGTATGGCGCGCGCAGTTCGCGCAGCGATCCGCATGATGAAGCCAGCTCGGTGATGTATATCGCCGCGCCGGTGATGGATAAGGGGCGGATTATCGGCGTGCTGAGCGTCGGTAAACCCAACCTGGCGATGACGCCGGTCATTAAGCGCAGCGAGCGGCGGATCCTCTGGGCCGGCGGCGCCCTGCTGGGCATTGCGCTGTTGATCGGCTGCGGCGTCGTCTGGTGGATCAATTTCTCTATCGGTAAGCTGGTGCGCTATGCGGACTCCGTGACCGCTGACCGCCCGCTGCCGTTGCCGGAGGTCGGCAGCAGCGAACTGCGTAAGCTGGCCCAGGCGCTGGAGAGCATGCGGGTGAAGCTCGAAGGCAAAAACGCCATCGAAAACTATGTCTATGACCTGACGCACGAGCTGAAAAGTCCGCTGGCGGCTATTCGCGGTGCGGCGGAGATTCTGCGCGAAGGGCCGCCGCCTGCGGTGGCGGCGCGGTTTACTGAGAATATCCTTGCGCAGAACACCCGCATGCAGCTGCTGGTGGAGCGGTTACTCCAGCAGGCGCGACTGGAAAGCCGGCTGGAGATAAAGCTACAGCCGGTGTCGATAGATGCGCTATACCAACGCCTGGCGGAGGAGCGCGACATCGCCCTGGCGGCGAAAGCCATTACTCTGCGCTGGCAGGCGAGTGGGATGCTGGTCAATGGCGATGGCGAACTGCTGGCCCAGGCGCTGGGTAATCTGCTCGACAACGCGATTGATTTTACCCCCCAGGGCGGCGAGATCGCCCTGGGGGTAGAGAAACGAAATGCAGAGGTGCAACTGAGCGTAACGGATAACGGATGCGGTATTCCGGACTATGCCCTGACGCGGATCTTTGAGCGGTTCTACTCGCTACCGCGTGAAGACGGCCACAAGAGCAGCGGCCTTGGGCTGGCCTTCGTTCGTGAAGTGGCGCGCCTGCATCATGGCGATATCCGTCTGCGCAATCGGCCCGAAGGCGGCGTGGTCGCTACGCTGAGACTTCACCGTCCCTTCACATAGCTTCAAATTCTCCCCACACAGCCGCCCTATGGTGAGGCCATCACGATAGGGAGAAAGCTATGTTGAAATCACCGTTATTCTGGAAAATCACCACGCTAATAGGCTGTATTGTGCTGTTATCTCTACCTTTAATGATGGTCAGGGAGCTCATCAATGAGCGGGCTGATTATCGCAGCGAGGTAGTGGACGCCATTGAGCAGAGCACCAGCGGTTCGCAAAAACTCGCCGGGCCGCTGATCGCTATTCCGGTAACCGAGACGCTGACCCGCAGGGAAAACCAAAAAGAGGTCGCCTATCAGCGTAGCTGGGTGTACTACTGGCTGCCGGAGTCGCTGGCGGTCACCGGCAAACAGACCGTGGAGTCGAGAAGGGTGGGCATCTACAGCGGGCAGGTATGGCATAACGCCCTGCAGATTAAGGCCACCTTCGATCCGCTGCGTCTGGCGTCGCTGCGAAAAACGCATATCACCCTGGGCCTGCCGCGGCTGGTGGTGAGCGTCGGCGATGCCCGCGGCATTGGCGCCATCCACGCCCCGAAGGTTAACGGCAGCGTATTAAGCGTGGAACCAGGGCTGGGGATCAGCGGCGATGGGGCGGGCATCCATATGCGGATGCCTGCGCTGGCGGAGGACAACAAGCCGCTTGAGATTGCTTTTTCGCTCGATCTGAACGGGACGGGCGCATTTTCACTGGCGCCGCTCGGGCGCAACAGCGAGCTGCAGCTGACCAGTAACTGGCCGCATCCCGGCTTTCTCGGCAGCTTCGTGCCAACGAAACGCGAAGTGAATGCTGCCGGCTATCGCGCCCACTGGCAAAGCAGCTGGTTCGCCAATGATATGGGCAGCTATTTCAAGGATGATATGGAGATCCCGTGGTCGCGCTTACCGGCGTTCAGTGCCGATGTCATGTCGCTTGCCGACCAGTACCAGCTAACCGATCGGGCGACAAAATATGCCATCCTGTTAATCGGGCTGACGTTTATGGCCTTTTTCGCTTTCGAGAGCCTGACCCATCGACCCCTGCATCCGATGCAATATTTGCTGGTGGGCTTATCGCTGGTGCTGTTTTACCTGGTGCTGCTGGCGCTTTCGGAGCACATTGGCTTTACCGCCGCCTGGCTGGCCGCCAGTCTGTGCGGCGCGGTGATGAATGGGATCTACCTCCAAGCGGTGCTCAGGGGATGGCGCAACAGCCTGCTGTTTGTCGCCGCGCTGCTGCTGCTGGATGGGGTGATGTGGTTTCTGCTGCACTCCGAGGACAGCGCGCTGCTGTTGGGGACCGGTGTGCTGGCGCTGGCGCTGAGCATTCTGATGTTTTTGACCCGGCGAGTGGACTGGTATGCGTTATCGTTACCGAAAGGCAGTGCGCCGCCGTCTGCCGATGACGACAAACTGCGCCTGTGGAAAGAGTGACGGCATAAAAAAACGGCGCCCTCGGGGCGCCGTTTTCACATCATAGCTGCGGAATAACTCGCATTATTCCTGCAGATCGCCACAGAAACGGTAACCTTCACCGTGGATGGTAGCGATGATTTCCGGAGTATCCGGAGTGGATTCGAAGTGTTTACGAATCCGACGAATGGTCACGTCAACGGTACGGTCATGCGGCTTCAGCTCGCGACCGGTCATTTTCTTCAGCAGCTCGGCACGAGACTGAATTTTGCCCGGGTTTTCGCAGAAGTGCAGCATCGCGCGGAATTCACTGCGCGGCAGCTTGTACTGTTCGCCGTTCGGGCTAACCAGGGAACGGCTGTTGATATCGAGTTCCCAGCCGTTGAACTTGTAGCTTTCCACGCTGCGACGCTCTTCGCTCACGGTACCGAGGTTCATGGTACGGGAGAGCAGGTTGCGCGCGCGGATAGTCAGTTCACGCGGGTTAAACGGTTTAGTGATATAGTCGTCAGCGCCGATTTCGAGGCCAAGGATCTTATCCACTTCGTTGTCGCGGCCGGTTAAGAACATCAGCGCGACGTCGGCCTGCTCGCGCAGCTCGCGCGCCAGCAGAAGACCATTTTTACCCGGCAGGTTGATATCCATGATCACCAGGTTGATATCATTTTCAGACAGGATCTGATGCATTTCCGCGCCATCGGTCGCTTCGAATACATCGTAACCTTCTGCTTCGAAAATACTTTTTAACGTGTTGCGTGTTACCAACTCGTCTTCAACGATAAGAATGTGCGGGGTCTGCATGTTTGCTACCTAAATTGCCAACTAAATCGAAACAGGAAGTACCAAAGTCCCTGACCTGCCTGGTGCATGTCGCAAATTAACATGCGCGGCGTAACATGACTAAAGTACGTAATTGCGTTCTTGATGCACTTTCCATCAACGTCAACAACATCATTAGCTTGGTCGTGGGTACTTTCCCTCTGGACCCGACGGTGTCAAAAACGGCTGACATCCTAACCATTTTAACAGCAACATAACAGGCTAAGAGAGGCCGAACACCCAATAAAACTACGCTTCGTTGACATATATCAAGTTCAATTGTAGCACGTTAACAGTCTTGTGAAATCATTGCATCGCCATGCTCTTTATAGTCACAATCTTTACCCGGCTCAACTAGTTGCGTGGATAAATTAATAAATACAGTGAATCCAATGTCTGGAACGATGCGTCAGATGAAATTTCATTGCCCATCATATGGATAAATGGGTTCTGTTAACATACTCCTTGTCATGGCCTCCTGAGAACAGTTTAGATTTTTTTATGGGTAAGAAAACGCAATTTTAGTGATTTTTGTTGCAAATTTGTAAATTTTCACCGCGTAAAATGGGGGGCTCCGCGCCTCAGACAACGCCTGAGAGAGAGAATGAAACCGCAATGCGTTTAACGATTATTTTGGTCGGTCCTGCCCGGGCCGAGAATGTCGGTGCCGCCGCCAGGGCGATGAAAACCATGGGATTTCGCGATCTGCGGATCGTGGACAGTGAAGCCCATCTGGCGCCGGCGGCACGCTGGGTGGCGCACGGCTCAGGCGACATCCTCGATGGCATCACCACCTATTCCACCCTTGCTGAGGCGCTGCACGACGTCGATTTTACCGTCGCCACCACCGCCCGCAGTCGCGCGCGGTTTCACTATTACGCCACGCCGCAGCAGTTGTTGCCGCTGCTGGAGGAGAAGGCGAACTGGATGACCCATACCGCGCTGGTATTTGGCCGTGAAGACGCCGGATTGACCAATGAGGAGCTGGCCCTGGCCGATGTGCTGACCGGCGTGCCGATGGTCGCGGATTATCCGTCGCTGAACCTCGGTCAGTCGGTGATGGTTTACTGCTATCAATTAGCATCGCTTATGCAACAATCGGCTCCCGCCGCTGCCGCGGCAGACCATCATCAGCTGCAGGCGTTGCGCCTCCGCACCATGGCCTTGCTTTCGCGTCTGGGCGTGGAGGACGATGCCAAACTGGCCGACTGGCTGTCGCAACGATTGGGGCTGCTGCAGCAGCGAGACACGGCAATGTTGCATCGTTTGCTGCATGATATTGAAAAAAACCTACCAGAATAAAGTTCTGTCATATTTTTTATTTATGGTTGCATGTACTGTTTTTGCGGGAGGTGTTCCGCCAATCTGGGTGTTTTTTCTTGTCGAGGTGGCGCAATACGTAAGCCGGCTGAAATGGGGTTAATTGAGAAATTCATTGACTTAAGACGGCAGATACTTTAACCAATATAGGCAGGACACACAGACAGATAAAAATACAGAGTACACAACATCCATGAATCGCATCGGCATGATTACCACCATTATCACCACCACCATTACCACAGGTAACGGTGCGGGCTGACGCGTACAGGAAACACAGAAAAAAGCCCGCACCTGAACAGTGCGGGCTTTTTTTTTGACAAGAGATCAAGGGGTAAGAACCATGCGAGTGTTGAAGTTCGGCGGTACATCAGTGGCAAATGCGGAACGGTTTCTGCGGGTTGCCGATATTCTGGAGAGTAATGCTAGGCAGGGGCAGGTAGCGACCGTCCTGTCTGCCCCGGCGAAGATCACTAACCATCTGGTAGCGATGATTGAAAAGACCATTGGCGGCCAGGATGCCCTCCCCAATATTGCCGACGCTGAACGCATTTTTGCCGAACTTCTTCAGGGCCTTGCCGACGCCCAGCCCGCTTTCCCGCTCGCCCAGTTGAAAGCCTTTGTTGAGCAGGAGTTTGCTCAGATTAAGCATGTCCTGCACGGTATTAGCCTGCTGGGTCAGTGCCCGGATAGCGTCAATGCCGCGCTGATCTGCCGAGGCGAAAAGCTCTCCATCGCCATCATGGCGGGTCTGCTGGAAGCCCGTGGTCATAAAGTCAGTGTCATTAACCCGGTGGAAAAACTGCTTGCCGTTGGTCACTACATGGAGTCCACGGTCGATATCGCCGAATCCACCCGCCGCATCGCCGCCAGCCAGATCCCGGCAGACCATATGATCCTGATGGCTGGGTTTACCGCTGGCAATGAGAAGGGGGAGCTGGTGGTGCTGGGGCGCAACGGCTCCGACTATTCGGCTGCGGTGCTGGCCGCCTGCCTGCGCGCCGATTGCTGCGAAATCTGGACCGATGTCGACGGAGTGTACACTTGCGACCCGCGCCAGGTGCCGGATGCGCGTCTGCTGAAATCGATGTCTTATCAGGAGGCGATGGAGCTCTCCTATTTTGGCGCGAAAGTGCTGCACCCGCGCACCATCGCCCCTATCGCCCAATTCCAAATCCCATGTCTGATTAAAAATACTGGCAACCCGCAGGCGCCGGGAACGCTCATCGGCGCCAGCCGCGACGAGGACGATCTGCCGGTTAAAGGCATCTCTAACCTCAACAACATGGCGATGTTCAACGTTTCCGGGCCGGGGATGAAAGGCATGGTCGGCATGGCCGCCCGCGTCTTCGCCACCATGTCCCGCGCCGGCATCTCGGTAGTGCTGATCACCCAATCCTCCTCCGAGTACAGCATCAGTTTCTGCGTGCCGCAGAGCGACTGCGCGCGAGCCAAACGGGCGATGGAAGATGAGTTTTACCTCGAGCTGAAAGAGGGACTGCTGGAGCCGCTGGCCATTATGGAGCGTCTGGCTATTATCTCGGTGGTGGGCGATGGGATGCGCACCCTGCGCGGTATCTCGGCGAAATTTTTTGCCGCGCTGGCCCGCGCCAATATCAATATCGTGGCGATTGCTCAGGGTTCTTCCGAACGCTCCATTTCGGTGGTGGTCAGCAATGACGACGCTACCACCGGCGTGCGCGTGACCCATCAGATGCTGTTCAACACCGACCAGGTGATCGAAGTGTTCGTCATCGGCGTCGGCGGCGTCGGCGGCGCGCTGCTGGAGCAGATCAAACGCCAGCAGGGTTGGCTGAAGAGCAAACATATCGATCTGCGCGTTTGCGGCGTGGCCAACTCTCAGGCGCTGCTGACCAGCGTGCATGGTCTGAATCTGGAAAACTGGAGTGAAGCGCTGGCGGAGGCGAAAGAACCCTTTAATCTTGGCCGCCTGATCCGCCTGGTAAAAGAGTACCACCTGCTGAATCCGGTGATCGTCGACTGTACCTCCAGCCAGGCGGTCGCCGATCAGTACGCCGACTTCCTGCGCGAAGGTTTCCATGTGGTCACGCCGAATAAAAAGGCCAATACCTCTTCACTGGATTACTATCATCAGCTGCGCCACGCGGCGAGCAGCTCGCGCCGCAAGTTCCTCTATGACACGAACGTTGGCGCTGGCCTGCCGGTGATTGAGAACCTGCAGAACCTGCTCAACGCCGGCGATGAACTGCGCCATTTCTCCGGGATCCTTTCCGGCTCCCTGTCGTTTATCTTCGGCAAGCTGGATGAGGGCGTGAGTTTCTCGGCGGCGACGGCAATGGCCCGTGAGATGGGGTATACCGAGCCGGATCCGCGCGACGATTTATCCGGGGTGGACGTCGCGCGTAAGCTGCTGATTCTGGCCCGTGAGACCGGGCGTGAACTGGAGCTGTCGGACATTATCGTCGAGTCGGCGCTGCCGGCGGACTTCGACGCCAGCGGTGATGTCGAGACCTTTATGGCCCGCCTGCCGTCGCTGGATGATGAGTTCGCTTCGCGGATCGCTAAGGCGCGCGATGAAGGTAAAGTCTTGCGCTATGTCGGTAACATCGAAGAGGATGGTACCTGCCGGGTGAAAATTGCCGCCGTTGACGGCAACGATCCGCTGTACAAAGTCAAAAATGGCGAGAACGCGCTGGCCTTTTACAGCCACTATTATCAGCCATTGCCGCTGGTGCTGCGCGGCTATGGTGCCGGGAACGACGTCACGGCGGCCGGCGTATTCGCCGACCTGCTGCGCACCCTTTCCTGGAAGTTAGGAGTTTAAGATGGTCAAAGTATATGCCCCGGCTTCCAGTGCCAATATGAGCGTCGGGTTTGATGTGTTGGGCGCGGCGGTCACGCCGGTCGATGGCACGCTGCTTGGCGACAATGTCACTGTCGAAGCGGCGGAGCAATTTAGCCTGCAGAATCTGGGACGCTTCGCCAGCAAACTGCCGACGGCGCCGCAGGAGAACATTGTTTACCAGTGCTGGGAAAGCTTTTGTCGGGAGATCGGTAAGACGGTGCCGGTGGCGATGACGCTGGAAAAAAACATGCCGATTGGTTCCGGGCTGGGTTCCAGCGCCTGCTCGGTGGTCGCCGCGCTGGTGGCGATGAACGAGTTTTGCGGTAAGCCGCTGAACGAGACGCGCATGCTGGCGCTGATGGGGGAGATGGAAGGGCGTATCTCCGGCAGCATTCACTACGACAACGTGGCGCCGTGCTATCTTGGCGGCATGCAGTTGATGATCGAAGAGAATGGGATTATCAGCCAGCAGGTGCCCGGGTTTGATGAGTGGCTGTGGGTGCTGGCCTATCCGGGGATTAAAGTCTCCACCGCCGAAGCGCGGGCGATTCTGCCGGCGCAGTACCGCCGTCAGGATTGTATCGCCCATGGTCGCCACCTCGCGGGCTTTATTCATGCCTGCTACACCCGCCAGCCGCAGCTGGCGGCAAAATTGATGAAAGATGTGATTGCCGAACCGTACCGAACCAAACTGCTGTCGGGCTTTAGCGAAGCGCGTCAGACGGCCATGGAGATGGGCGCCCAGGCTTGCGGCATCTCCGGCTCTGGCCCAACGCTATTCGCGTTGTGCGATAAGCCGGACACCGCACAGCGCGTCGCCGACTGGCTTGGCGCGCACTATCTACAGAATCAGGAAGGCTTTGTTCATATTTGCCGGCTGGATACGGCGGGCGCACGCGTAGTGGGATAACCAATGAAACTGTATAACTTAAAAGATCACAATGAGCAGGTCAGCTTTGCGCAGGCCGTTACCCAGGGACTTGGCAAGCATCAGGGCCTGTTCTTTCCGCACGATCTGCCGGAATTCAGCCTGACTGAAATCGACGATATGCTGGCGCAGGACTTTGTCACCCGCAGCGCCAAAATTTTATCCGCCTTTATCGGCGATGAGATCCCGCAGGATGTCCTGCAGCAGCGGGTCCGCGCGGCGTTTGCGTTTCCGGCGCCGGTGAGCAAGGTTCAGGAGGATGTCGGCTGTCTGGAACTGTTCCATGGCCCCACGCTGGCGTTCAAGGATTTCGGCGGCCGCTTTATGGCGCAGATGCTGACCCACATTGCGGGCGACAAGCCGGTCACCATCCTCACGGCGACCTCTGGCGATACTGGTGCGGCGGTGGCGCATGCTTTCTATGGTCTGCCGAACGTTAAGGTGGTGATCCTCTATCCGCGCGGCAAGATCAGCCCGCTGCAGGAGAAGCTGTTCTGTACTCTCGGCGGCAACATCGAAACCGTGGCGATTGACGGCGACTTCGACGCCTGCCAGGCGCTGGTGAAGCAGGCGTTTGACGATGAAGAACTGAAGGCGACGCTGGGGCTGAACTCGGCTAACTCCATTAACATCAGCCGCCTGCTGGCGCAGATCTGCTACTACTTCGAAGCGGCGGCGCAGCTGCCGCAGGAAGCCCGCAATCAGCTGGTGATTTCTGTGCCGAGCGGCAACTTCGGCGATCTGACCGCCGGTCTGCTGGCGAAGTCGCTGGGTCTGCCGATCAAACGCTTTATCGCTGCCACCAACGCCAACGACACTGTTCCGCGCTATCTGCAGGGCGGCGAGTGGGCGCCAAAAGCCACCCAGGCGACGCTGTCCAACGCCATGGACGTCAGCCAGCCGAACAACTGGCCGCGTGTCGAAGAGCTGTTCCGCCGTAAAATCTGGCGTCTCAGCGAGCTGGGCTATGCCGCGGTCGATGATGAGACCACCAAAGCGGCAATGCGCGAGCTGAAGGCCATCGGCTACATCTCTGAGCCGCACGCGGCGATTGCCTGGCGCGCGCTGCGCGATCAGCTGCAGCCGGGAGAGTACGGTCTGTTCCTCGGCACCGCCCATCCGGCGAAGTTCAAAGAGAGCGTGGAGGAGATCCTGCAGGAGACCCTGCCGCTGCCGAAAGAGCTGGCCGACCGCGCCGACCTGCCGCTGCTGTCTCACAACCTGCCGGCGGATTTCGCCGCGCTGCGTAAGCTGATGATGGGCTAAATCCTTACCGTCCCCCTGTCGCGTCGAACACCGCAGGGGGACGCTTACTTACTGCTCGTGGCGTTTAAACACCAGTTCGCCTTTCTCCGAAGCCTCCGCATCAAAGAAATAGCCTTCGCTATTAAAGGATTTCAGCTGCTCCGGCTGGGTTAAGCGATTTTCAATAATGTAGCGGCTCATCAGGCCACGGGCTTTCTTGGCATAGAAGCTGATCACTTTGAATTTGCCGTTCTTCTCATCGAGGAAGACCGGCTTGATCAGCTGGCCCTGCAATTTTTGCGTTTTCACCGATTTAAAATACTCATCGGAAGCCAGGTTGATGACGATATCGTCGCCCTGAGCCTGCAGCGCCTGATTCAGCTTCTCGGTAATGGTATCGCCCCAGAACTGGTACAGATCTTTACCGCGCGGGTTTTCCAGACGGATCCCCATCTCCAGGCGGTAGGGCTGCATCAGGTCCAGCGGGCGCAGCACGCCATACAGGCCGGAGAGCATGCGCAGGTGTCGCTGGGCGAAGTCAAAGTCGTCCTCAGTGAGCGTCTCTGCCTGCAGGCCGGTGTAGACATCGCCCTTAAAGGCGAGGATCGCCTGGCGGGCATTTTGCGGCGTAAAGTCAGGGTGCCAGTCGTGGAAACGGGTGGCGTTCAGATCCGCCAGCTTGTCGCTGATGCTCATCAGCTTGCCGATTTGCGGCGCGGTCAGCTGACGGGCGATGCTGATAAGCTCTTGAGAATACTCGAGGAGTTCGGGCTGGGTATAGCGAGTCGTTGCCAGCGGGCTTTGATAATCGAGCGTTTTAGCAGGTGAAATCAGAATCAGCATATCCAGTCCTTGCAGGTAATTTCGACGAATTTTAACAAAAAAAGTGCATGGTGGGATCGATAGCTGCGATTGCCGCGTTATTCGCGCGGCAGTTCATTCCACGCGCCCGGGGCCAGCTGCTGGTGAATCTCGGGATAGCGCGATGCATCAAAAGTGGGCTGGATGCCCAGCTGGCGCTGACGCAGATAATCACTGGCGATAATTCGCACCGTCGGGGAGAGCAGCAGGATGGCCGTCAGGTTGGTCATCGCCATCAGCGCCATAATGATATCCGCGCTCTGCCAGACGACCGGCAGGCTAACCAGGGTCCCCAACAGCACCATCAGGACGGTGAGTATTCGCAGACCCCAGATATAACGCGGCTTATCCAGATGCAGAAAGATCAGATTATTTTCCGCATACACGTAGTTGGCCACGATAGAGCTAAAAGCGAACAGCAGCACGATGAGGGCGATAAAATCCGCTCCCCAGCCGCCGACCAGCACGCTCATCGCGTGTTGCAAGTCCTGAATACCATTGAGCGTATATTCATTGTCGGGCCGCGGCGCCAGCATGACGATAATCGCGCTGGCGGTACAGATCACGATGGTATCGATAAACACGCCTATCATCTGCACGATACCCTGCGCCGCCGGGTGCGGCGGCCATGAGGCGGCGGCTGCGGCGGCGTTAGGCGAAGAGCCCATCCCTGCTTCATTGGAGAACATGCCGCGCTGAAAGCCGCTGGTCAGCGCCTGGCTGATGGTGTAGCCCACCGCGCCGGCGGCGGCTTCCTGCCAGCCGAAGGCGCAGCGAAAGATGGTGGCGAAAATCGTCGGCAGGGCGGTGATATGCCACAGGCCGATAAGCAGGCTGGTGGCGATCCATAGCAGCGCCATGATGGGCACTATCCACTGCATCAGGCGCGCCACGCCGCGTAAACCGCGGAGGATGGCCAGCAGAACGACAACGGCCAGCACGCCGCCGCTGACCGCCGCCGGCAGATCGAACGCATAGCGCAGGGCATGAGCCACGGAGTTGGCCTGCACGGTATTGAAGATAAAGCCATAGGCCAGCAGCAGGAGGATCGAAAACAGCACGCCCATCCAGCGCATGCCGAGCCCGCGCGCCATATACCAGGCCGGGCCGCCGCGGAACTGGCCGCGGCTATCGCGTTCTTTATACAACTGGGCAAGGGAACATTCGGCGAAGCTGCTGGCCATGCCGAGCAGGGCGGAGACCCACATCCAGAATACCGCTCCTGGTCCGCCGGCGGCAATGGCCAGCGTGACGCCGGCAAGATTACCGCTGCCAACCCGGGCGGCAAGACTGGTACATAACGCCTGAAAAGAGGTTAAACCGCCCGGCTGCGGGTGCAGGCTTTTTTTCAGACTGCGGCTAAATTTGCGCACGTAACGGAACTGAATACCCCGGGTTTGCCAGCTAAACCAGATCCCTGCACCCAGTAGCAGATAAATCATCACTGAGCCCCAGAGTATTTCATTGATAAATGAGAGAAAATCAGGCATTAAACATCCTCTTGTCCATGCCGGAACGCCAGTGTAAGCGTTACCAATTAAGTGACAATCCTTGCGCTTTCAGCAAATTAATCTGCATAGTTTATCACACTCTGCGCTCTTCTCTCGTCGGCGGTTGCGCTGACCCGGCAGCGTGTTATCATCTGGGCAGACCGGTTACATCCCCTTAACTGCTGTTTAAGAGAAATATATCATGACGGATAAATTAACTTCTCTGCGTCAGTACACCACTGTCGTCGCTGACACCGGAGATATTGCGGCAATGAAGCTGTATCAGCCTCAGGATGCCACCACCAACCCTTCCCTGATCCTCGGCGCGGCTCAGATCCCTGAGTACCGTAAGCTGATTGACGACGCTGTGGCCTGGGCTCGTAGCCAGAGCAGCGATCGCGCACAGCAAATCCTTGATGCTTCCGACAAGCTGGCGGTGAACATCGGTCTCGAAATTCTGAAACTGATCCCGGGCCGTATCTCCACCGAAGTGGATGCACGTCTCTCCTACGACACCGAAGCGTCTATCGCCAAAGCTAAGCGCATCATCAAGCTGTATAACGACGCGGGCATCAGCAACGATCGTATTCTGATCAAGCTGGCTTCCACCTGGCAGGGCATTCGCGCCGCTGAGCAGCTGGAAAAAGAAGGCATCAACTGCAACCTGACCCTGCTGTTCTCCTTCGCTCAGGCTCGTGCTTGCGCCGAAGCGGGCGTCTTCCTGATTTCGCCGTTCGTTGGTCGTATCCTCGACTGGTACAAAGCCAACACCGATAAGAAAGAGTACGCGCCGGCAGAAGATCCGGGCGTGGTTTCCGTCAGCGAAATCTACGAGTACTACAAGCAGCACGGTTATGAAACCGTAGTGATGGGCGCCAGCTTCCGTAACGTTGGTGAAATTCTCGAACTGGCTGGCTGTGACCGCCTGACCATCGCCCCGGCGCTGCTGAAAGAGCTGTCCGAGAGCGAAGGCGCCGTTGAGCGTAAACTGGTGTATACCGGTGAAGTGAAAGCGCGTCCGGAGCGTATTACCGAATCTGAGTTCCTGTGGCAGCATAACCAGGATCCGATGGCGGTAGACAAACTGGCGGAAGGTATCCGTAAGTTTGCGATCGACCAGGAAAAACTGGAAAAAATGATCGGCGAACTGCTGTAATCCCGCAAGTGGCCGACGCCCGTCGGCCACATTACACTGTCTGTCCCGCCAGCAGCAGTGTATCATTTCGTTTAACGCTACAGTTTGAACGGAATAACCATGAATACCTTACGAATCGGCTTAGTTTCCATTTCCGATCGCGCCTCCAGCGGCGTCTATCAGGACAAAGGCATCCCGGCACTGGAAGAGTGGCTGGCGCGTGCCCTCACTACCCCTTTTGAACTGCAGACTCGCCTGATTCCGGATGAGCAGGTCATTATTGAGCAAACGCTGTGCGAACTGGTTGACGAGATGGGGTGCCACCTGGTGCTGACCACCGGCGGAACCGGCCCTGCGCGTCGCGATGTGACGCCCGACGCCACGCTGGCGATTGCCGATCGCGAGATGCCGGGCTTCGGCGAGCAAATGCGCCAGGTTAGCCTACACTTTGTGCCGACGGCGATCCTTTCCCGGCAGGTCGGGGTGATCCGCAAGCAGGCGCTGATCCTCAATCTACCCGGACAACCGAAAGCGATTCAGGAGACCCTGGAAGGGGTGAAAGATGCTGACGGCAACGTGCTGGTGCACGGTATTTTCGCAAGTGTACCTTATTGTGTACAGTTGCTGGAGGGGCCTTATGTGGAAACCGATGGCCGTGTGGTAGAAGCATTTCGTCCAAAAAGCGCCAGACGCGAAACTTTATCCTGAATTTGATGCATTTGTGACATAACCTGCATCGCTGATGGTGTGCCGTTTTATTTACGATATAGTGCTGTTTACTTTACACACTATAAAATACGCTGCACACCTCAGGATGAAATCGCGTTATGTCATATGCAAACCGACCGCTCAACCGCCAGGATTATAAAACGCTAACGCTGGCCGCCCTTGGCGGCGCGCTGGAGTTTTATGACTTTATCATCTTCGTTTTCTTCGCCGCCGTCGTCGGCGAGCTCTTCTTCCCCGCGGATATTCCGGAATGGCTGCGCCAGGTACAGACCTTTGGCATTTTCGCCGCCGGTTACCTGGCGCGTCCGCTGGGGGGGATCATCATGGCCCACTTTGGCGATCTGGTAGGGCGTAAAAAAATGTTTACCCTCAGCATTCTGCTGATGGCGGTGCCGACCCTGGCGATTGGTCTGCTGCCGACCTACAGCTCGGTGGGCATCGTCGCGCCGCTGCTGTTGCTGCTGATGCGTATTCTGCAGGGGGCGGCGATCGGCGGCGAGGTACCTGGCGCCTGGGTGTTTGTCGCCGAGCATGTTCCGGAAAAACGCATTGGTATCGCCTGCGGCACGCTGACGGCCGGCCTGACCGTAGGCATCCTGCTGGGATCGGTGGTGGCGACGCTTATCAACACCAGCCTGACGCTGCAGGGGATCCACGACGGCGGCTGGCGGATCCCCTTCCTGCTGGGGGGCGTATTTGGCCTGGTGGCGATGTATCTGCGCCGCTGGCTGCAGGAGACGCCGATTTTTCTTGAGATGCAGCAGCGCAAAGCGCTGGCGCAGGAACTGCCGGTAAAGGCGGTCGTCCTCAAGCACCAGAAGGCGGTGGCGGTCTCTATGCTGCTGACCTGGCTGCTGTCGGCAGGCGTGGTGGTGGTGATCCTGATGTCGCCGGTCTGGCTGCAGAAACACTATGGCTTCGCCCCGGCGATGACCCTGCAGGCCAACAGCATTGCCACGATTATGTTGTGCATCGGCTGTCTGCTCGCCGGGCTGGCGGCGGACCGCTTCGGCGCCAGCCGCACCTTTATCGTCGGCAGCCTGCTGCTGGCGGTTGCCAGCTGGGCATTTTATCACCTGTCCGGCGCCAGCCCGCAGCGGCTGTTTCTGCTGTACGGTACGGTGGGACTCTGCGTGGGCGTGGTGGGGGCGGTGCCTTATGTCATGGTGCGGGCCTTCCCGGCGGAAGTGCGCTTCACCGGCATTTCCTTTTCCTACAATCTGTCGTACGCGATTTTTGGCGGCCTGACGCCGATTGCCGTCACGATGCTGATGGGGGTGTCGCCGATGGCCCCGGCCTGGTATGTTCTGGCCTTGTCGCTGATGGGCTTGGGATTAGGTATCTGGCTGCGTCAGGGGCTGACGGCGGCGAGGTTGCCGGAAGGGGAGCTGCAGCGCTAAGCAGGGTTTACCGATGATGACCAGCCGCCGCCCTGTCACAGGGCGGCGGCGGAAGATTAACGCGGTTCGCCGATCGGCAACACGGTGCGGCCGAACTGCTCGTTCAGCACTTCGCCCATCGCCAGGTAAATGGCGCTGGCGCCGCAGATCAGGCCGATCCAGCCGGCTACTTTCACGATGCCTTCGTTATCTACCAGATGCCCAATCGCCAGCAGCGCGAACAGCACCGTCAGGCTCAGGAACACGAACTGCAGCATACGTGCGGCTTTCAGCGTGCCGAAGAACATGAACAACGTAAAAATACCCCACAGGCCGAGATACATGCCGAGGAAGTGCGCGTTCGGCGCATCAGCCAGGCCCATTTTCGGCATCAGAAGGATAGCAACCAGCGTCAGCCAGAAGCTGCCGTAGGAGGTAAAAGCGGTCAAGCCAAAGGTGTTGCCTTTTTTGTATTCCAGCAGGCCGGCAAAAATTTGCGCAATGCCACCGTAAAAAATGCCCATCGCCAGGATAGCTACATCGAATGCGAAGAGGCCGCTATTCGCCAGGTTAAGCAGAATAGTGGTCATGCCGAAGCCCATAAGGCCCAGCGGTGCCGGATTAGCCAACTTAGTGTTGCCCATAATTCCTCAAAATTATCATTAAAAGGGAAGCATTACCCCGCGACTTGGCGGCGGGGCGCGGCATAATAATGAGGCGCGTAAAGGCTGTCTATGATCTGGCGGGGTATTTTTCACCAATTTCAGTTGCGCCCGACGACGAGTGGAGCATTTGTCGTAAACAGGCAATTTGCAGGACCGCGGGGATGGTGACCCGATAAGCGCTGCCGCTCACCGCTTTCACGCTGTTCAGCGCGGCGCCAAGCGGCCCCCCCAGCCCGGCGCCGCGTACCAGGCCATGACCGATGACGCTCACGGCGGCGTGCGTGCGCAGGATGGCGGTTAACCGCTCATCCAGTAGCAGGGCAACGCCTTCACTCAGCTTGCGGCGTCTCAACAGATGGGGCAGCAGGCTTTCCAGCTCAAGACTCCGGCACTCCACCGCGGCGAGAAACTGCGTTTTTTGTGCCGCATCCAGCTTATTCCAGCTGTGCTGCAGAAAATGCGTCAACAACTGTTGCTCAATCTGCGGCGTCGTCATCTGTTTATCGACCTTTGCCTTCAGCCTCTTACACACATCCAGCAGGATGGCGCGATAAAATTTGCCATGGCGGCGCAGCGTATTGGCGATGCTGTCGCCGCCGAAATGCTGTAGCTCGCCGGCGATCAACTGCCAGTTGCGGCGATAGCGCTCCGGGTGGCCCTCCATAGACAGAAAGGTTTCGTTGCGCAGCAGCGTACTGGAGAGACGGGGTTTGCCATTTTCCCCGTGGGTCAGAATACGGGTAAACGCTTCCAGATGCGCCTCGCTGCACTCAGGCAGAAAGGCGAGATCGTCATCATCCAGATAATTAATACGCATAACGTTTTCTCTCGGGCAGGGGACGACGTTAGTCGTCGCCGATAATTTTCAGTGAGGCCATATCTGAGGAGTTGACCGTCTGGCCGGAGAAGGCGATTTTTTTCACACAGCGCTTGTTGTCGTTATCGCTGTTGAGGGTGATCCAGCCGGTGGTGTTGCCCTCTTTGATCCCGGCGGGCACGTTCAGCGTGTGGCTGGCGCCGTGGCTGGCCTTAAAGTAGACGGTTGCTCCGGAGAGCTGTATATCGCCGCGCTCGGCGCTGAGCTGAATACGTTTGACCACCCGGCAGACGGGGAGCTTCAGCGTCAGATCGTTGGTCTCATTGCGCGGCATGGCGATCACGCCGAGGATCTTATGGTCGTTGGCGGCCGCCGAGGTGATAACTGACACGCTAAGGATAAGCCCCGCTGAAAGCCGGAATAGTGATTTCATTAATCTGTCCCCTGAATAAGTAAAGTGCGAGGGCGGGGATCTTATCACTGCGAAAACGGGGCTTTTAGCGCACAAGTATTGCGTTTTATGTCAATGATATTATGAATATATTTGGTTATTTTATTCGTTATTTATATGGATGTTTCGCCATCTTTTTTGCCGCCCGGCAACATCGTTTGCTGAGCCATCGGCGACAGGGGGCGAGGGCGTCGGCTGGTCCCCGGCAAAAAATTTTTCTACTTGCCCCTTGATGCCGGAGTGGGCGACCCCATCTTGTAGTCAACCGCAGTGAAGAACCTGAAAAAAAATGATGTCTGGGCAGTTGAAACCGCAGGTTTCGCCCTTATTACAGGTTCACAACCACATGTTGATCGAATTTTTAGTGGAGACGTTTAGATGGGTAAAATTATTGGTATCGACCTGGGTACTACCAACTCTTGTGTAGCGATTATGGATGGCACTACTGCACGCGTGCTGGAGAACGCCGAAGGCGATCGCACCACGCCTTCTATCATTGCCTATACCCAGGATGGTGAAACTCTGGTTGGTCAGCCGGCTAAACGTCAGGCAGTGACAAACCCGCAAAACACCCTGTTTGCGATTAAACGCCTGATTGGCCGCCGCTTCCAGGACGAAGAAGTTCAGCGTGACGTTTCTATCATGCCATACAAAATTGTTGCCGCAGACAATGGCGACGCATGGCTGGATGTGAAAGGCACCAAAACGGCACCGCCGCAGATCTCTGCTGAAGTGCTGAAAAAAATGAAGAAAACGGCTGAAGATTACCTGGGTGAACCGGTAACTGAAGCGGTTATCACCGTACCGGCTTACTTCAACGATGCGCAGCGTCAGGCCACCAAAGATGCTGGCCGTATCGCCGGTCTGGAAGTCAAACGTATCATCAACGAACCGACCGCGGCCGCGCTGGCGTACGGTCTGGATAAAGAAGTGGGCAACCGTACTATCGCGGTTTACGACCTCGGTGGTGGTACTTTCGATATCTCTATTATCGAAATCGACGAAGTGGATGGCGAAAAAACCTTCGAAGTACTGGCGACCAACGGTGACACCCACCTGGGCGGCGAAGACTTCGATACCCGTCTGATCAACTACCTCGTTGATGAATTTAAGAAAGATCAGGGCATTGACCTGCGCAACGACCCGCTGGCGATGCAGCGTCTGAAAGAAGCCGCTGAGAAAGCGAAGATTGAACTGTCTTCTGCTCAGCAGACCGACGTTAACCTGCCGTACATCACTGCAGATGCGACCGGTCCGAAACACATGAACATCAAAGTGACTCGCGCGAAACTGGAAAGCCTGGTAGAAGACCTGGTTAACCGTTCCATCGAGCCGCTGAAAGTAGCCCTGCAGGATGCCGGTCTGTCCGTTTCCGATATCAACGACGTGATCCTCGTTGGTGGTCAGACTCGTATGCCGATGGTGCAGAAGAAAGTGGCCGAGTTCTTTGGTAAAGAACCGCGTAAAGACGTTAACCCGGATGAAGCCGTGGCGATCGGTGCTGCCGTTCAGGGCGGTGTACTGACTGGTGATGTGAAAGACGTTCTGCTGCTCGACGTGACCCCGCTGTCGCTGGGTATCGAAACCATGGGCGGCGTGATGACTGCGCTGATCAGCAAAAACACCACCATCCCGACCAAGCATAGCCAGGTGTTCTCTACCGCTGAAGACAACCAGTCTGCGGTCACCATCCATGTGCTGCAGGGTGAGCGTAAACGCGCGTCTGATAACAAATCTCTGGGTCAGTTCAACCTGGATGGTATCAACCCGGCGCCGCGCGGCATGCCGCAGATCGAAGTGACCTTTGACATCGATGCTGACGGTATCCTGCACGTCTCCGCGAAAGACAAAAACAGCGGTAAAGAGCAGAAGATCACCATCAAAGCGTCTTCCGGTCTGAACGAAGAAGAAATTCAGAAAATGGTTCGCGAAGCGGAAGCTAACGCCGAATCTGACCGTAAGTTCGAAGAGCTGGTACAGACCCGCAACCAGGGCGACCATCTGCTGCACAGCACTCGCAAGCAGGTTGAAGAAGCAGGCGATAAACTGCCGGCTGACGACAAAACTGCCATCGAGTCTGCGCTGACCGCGCTGGAAACTTCGCTGAAAGGTGAAGACAAAGCGGACATCGAAGCGAAAATGCAGGCGCTGGCGCAGGCTTCCCAGAAGCTGATGGAAATTGCCCAGCAGCAGCATGCTCAGCAGCAGGCGGGTTCCGCTGACGCTCAGGCGAGCAACGCGAAAGACGACGATGTTGTCGACGCTGAGTTCGAAGAAGTGAAAGATAAAAAATAATCGCCCTTTGAACGGGTAAAACACTGGCACGGGCGAAGAGGTTTCCTCTCCGCCCGTGCACGCATGTTAAGGGGCTGAAAAACACCGATGGCAAAGCAAGATTACTACGAGATTTTAGGCGTCTCCAAAACAGCGGAAGAGCGTGAAATCAAAAAGGCTTATAAGCGCCTGGCCATGAAGTATCACCCGGACCGCAACCAGGGTGATAAAGAGGCCGAAGCCAAATTTAAAGAAATCAAAGAAGCGTATGAAATCCTGACTGATGCCCAGAAGCGTGCGGCCTACGATCAGTACGGCCACGCGGCCTTTGAGCAGGGCGGCATGGGCGGCGGCGGCGGTTTTGGCGGCGGTGCGGACTTCAGCGATATCTTTGGCGATGTTTTCGGCGATATCTTTGGCGGCGGACGTGGCCGGCAGCGCGCGGCGCGCGGCGCCGATCTCCGTTACAACATGGAGCTGACGCTGGAAGAAGCGGTACGTGGCGTCACCAAAGAGATCCGTATTCCGACGCTGGAAGAGTGCGACGTCTGCCACGGCAGCGGCGCCAAAGCAGGCAGCAAACCGCAAACCTGTCCGACCTGTCATGGCGCAGGCCAGGTACAGATGCGTCAGGGCTTCTTTGCGGTACAGCAGACCTGTCCGCACTGTCAGGGACGCGGTACGCTGATTAAAGATCCGTGCAATAAATGTCATGGTCACGGCCGCGTTGAGAAGACCAAAACCCTGTCGGTTAAAATCCCGGCGGGCGTGGATACCGGAGACCGGATCCGTCTGGCGGGTGAAGGTGAAGCCGGCGAGCATGGCGCACCGGCAGGCGATCTGTACGTTCAGGTCCAGGTGAAGCAGCACGCTATCTTTGAGCGTGAAGGCAACAACCTGTACTGCGAAGTGCCGATCAACTTCACCATGGCTGCGCTGGGCGGCGAGATTGAGGTCCCGACGCTCGACGGCCGTGTCAATCTCAAGATTCCTGGCGAAACCCAGACCGGCAAACTGTTCCGCATGCGCGGCAAAGGCGTGAAATCCGTTCGCGGCGGCGCGCAGGGCGATCTGCTGTGCCGGGTGGTGGTGGAGACGCCGGTGGGGCTGAACGAGAAGCAGAAGCAGCTGCTGAAAGAGCTGCAGGAAAGCTTCGGCGGCCCGACCGGGGAAAACAACAGCCCGCGTTCGAAAAGCTTCTTCGACGGTGTGAAGAAGTTCTTCGACGATTTGACCCGCTAATTCCGCTTTCGCTGACTCCTGGCCCGGGCCTTTGCTGCCCGGGCTTTTTTTGTCTTATCGCTCCTCTTTGATTCGTAAAAATCGAATGTTTACTCAACTTAAATCTGATTTTTTCGAGTTATCAGTTTGTGTATTATGCTTTTATCGAGTTATTCACCAACAGGATGAAAGTAAAAGTGAAACATCTGCAACGATTCTTCAGTAGCGATGCTTCCGGCGGCATTGTCTTAATCATCGCCGCGGTGCTGGCGATGGTCATGGCCAATACCAGCGTGACCAGCGGTCTGTATCACTCCTTCCTTGATACGCCTGTACAGCTGCGGGTGGGGGCGCTGGAGATCAACAAGAATATGCTGCTCTGGATCAATGATGCCCTGATGGCGGTGTTCTTCTTGCTGATTGGCCTCGAGGTCAAACGCGAGCTGATTCAGGGCTCGCTGGCGAGTCGTCGTCAGGCGGTCTTTCCAGTGATTGCCGCGCTCGGCGGGATGATCGTCCCGGCGCTGGTCTATCTGGCCTTTAACGCTCAGGATCCTGTCGCCAGAGAGGGATGGGCGATCCCGGCAGCGACGGATATTGCCTTTGCCCTTGGCGTGCTGGCGCTGTTAGGCAGCCGCGTCCCGACGGCGCTAAAGATTTTCCTGATGGCGCTGGCGATCATTGATGACCTGGGGGCTATCGTGATTATCGCGCTGTTTTATACCCACGACCTGTCAATGCTCTCGCTGGGCGTGGCGGCGGCGGCGATTGCGGTGCTGGTGGCCCTGAATCTGAGCGGCGTGCGGCGCACTGGGATCTATATTCTGGTCGGCGCGGTGCTGTGGACGGCGGTGCTGAAGTCCGGCGTTCACGCGACGCTTGCCGGAGTCATCGTCGGCTTTATGATTCCGTTACAGGAAAAGCAGGGTAAATCCCCGGCCAAAGCGCTTGAGCATGTCCTGCACCCGTGGGTCGCGTTTATGATCCTACCGCTGTTTGCCTTTGCCAACGCGGGTGTCTCGTTGCAGGGGGTCACACTTGATGGACTGACGTCGCTGCTGCCTCTGGGCATCATGGCCGGCCTGTTTATCGGTAAGCCGCTGGGGATCAGCCTGTTCTGCTGGCTGGCCCTGAAGCTGAAGTGGGCCTCGCTGCCGGAGGGGACCACCTGCGGGCAGATTATGGCGGTGGGTATCCTGTGCGGGATTGGCTTTACGATGTCGATTTTTATCGCCAGTCTCGCCTTTGGCAACGTGGATCCCGCGTTGATCAACTGGGCCAAGCTTGGCATCTTGATCGGCTCAGTGTTATCGGCCGTCACCGGATACCTCATACTGCGTCAGCGCGCGACGGATACTCGCCTCGCGGTATAACCTTTCTGCGGAGGGCCTCTCCGGCCCTCCAGGACATTATCAGGGAGAGAAGCATGTCACATATCAACTACAACCATCTGTACTACTTCTGGCACGTCTATAAAGAAGGGTCTGTCGTGGGCGCGGCGGAGGCGCTGTTTCTGACGCCGCAGACCATTACCGGGCAGATCAAAGCGCTGGAGGAGCGTCTGCAGGGTAAATTATTCAAGCGCAAGGGAAGAGGGCTGGAGCCGAGCGAGCTCGGGGAGTTGGTCTTCCGCTATGCCGACCGGATGTTTACCCTGAGCCAGGAGATGCTCGACATCGTCAACTATCGCAAAGAGTCTAATCTGCTGTTTGACGTCGGCGTGGCCGATGCGCTCTCGAAGCGGCTGGTCAGCGGCGTGCTGGATGCCGCCGTTGTCGAAAGCGAGCAGATTCATCTGCGCTGTTTTGAATCCACCCATGAGCTGCTGCTGGAGCAGTTGAGCCAGCATAAGCTCGATATGATTATCTCTGACTGCCCGATCGACTCGACGCAGCAGGAAGGGCTGTTTTCGGTGAAGATTGGCGAGTGTAGCGTCAGCTTCTGGTGTATGAACCCGGCGCCGACGAAGCCGTTCCCGGCTTGTCTCGAAGAGCGACGGCTGCTAATCCCCGGCCGACGATCGATGCTGGGACGTAAGCTGCTGAACTGGATTAATGTGCAGGGGCTGAAGGTGGAGATTCTCGGCGAGTTTGACGACGCGGCGCTCATGAAAGCCTTTGGCGCTGCGCATAATGCGATATTTGTCGCGCCGACGCTCTACGCGCATGATTTCTATCATGATGAATCGATTGTCGAAATTGGCCGCATGGATAGCGTGATGGAGGAGTATCACGCTATTTTCGCCGAACGGATGATTCAGCATCCGGCGGTACAGCGCATCTGCAATCGCGATTATTCGTCGCTGTTTACTGAACCCAGATAGCCGGAAAGCGTGGCTGGCGTGGCTCAGGTCGCGCCAGGGCGGGGAAGATGACAGGCATAAAAAAACCCGCTTTCGCGGGTTTTTTCACAAAGCGACAACAAGCAGCAATTAAGCCAGTTTGTTGATCTGAGCGGTCAGGTTAGCCTTATGACGCGCAGCTTTGTTTTTGTGGATCAGACCTTTAGCAGCCTGACGGTCCACGATCGGTTGCATTTCGTTAAATGCTTTTTGTGCAGCAGCTTTGTCGCCAGCTTCGATAGCTGCGTATACTTTCTTGATGAAAGTACGCATCATAGAGCGACGGCTAGCGTTGTGCTTGCGAGCCTTTTCAGACTGAACGGCGCGCTTCTTAGCTGATTTGATATTAGCCAAGGTCCAACTCCCAAATGTGTTCTATATGGACAATTCAAAGGCCGAGGAATATGCCCGTTTAGCCTTCTTTTGTCAATGGATTTGTGCAAATAAGCGCCGTTTAACACCACAGCGCTTCATTACGTAGTGATGGCGCAAGATTCTACCAGCTTGTTGCAGGCGAATACAGCTTTTCCACCATAAAAATCGCCGGGGGCGGGCGGTTTTCCCGCTTACCCGCGCTGAGTGAATGAATTCCTGAGAACTTTCGTTGCCGAGGAGCAATCGCTGGTTAACGTTGACAGTTGTACAAGGTATACTCGGACGATTTTCACTGTTTTGAGCCAGACATGAAGCTGATACGCGGCATACATAATCTCAGTCAGGCCCCGCACGGGTGCGTGCTGACCATTGGCAATTTTGACGGCGTGCATCGTGGGCATCAGGCGCTGCTGCAGCGATTGCGCGAAGAGGGCCGCCAGCGCGGTTTACCGGTGGTGGTGATGATTTTCGAACCCCAGCCGCTCGAGCTTTTTGCCGCCGATAAAGCCCCGGCGCGGTTGACCCGCCTGCGTGAAAAGCTGAGCTATCTGGCTGAAAGCGGGGTCGACTATGTGCTGTGCGTTCGCTTCGACCGCCGGTTCGCCGCGCTGACGGCGCAGGATTTTATCAGTGAACTGCTGGTGCGCCGCCTGGGCGTGCAGTTCCTTGCCGTCGGTGACGATTTCCGCTTTGGCGCTGGTCGCCAGGGGGATTTCTTGTTATTACAAAAGGCGGGGGCGGAATACGGCTTCGACGTCACCAGCACCCAAACCTTCTGCGAAGGCGGGGTGCGGATCAGCAGCACGGCGGTGCGTCAGGCGCTGGCCGATGACGATCTTCTTCTTGCGGAGACGCTGCTCGGCCATCCGTTTAGCATTTCCGGACGCGTCGTGCATGGCGACGAACTGGGCCGTACCATAGGTTTTCCGACGGCGAACTTACCGCTGCGTCGTCAGGTTTCCCCGGTTAAAGGGGTCTATGCGGTAGAAGTGACAGGTCTGGGCGACAAACCAATCGCCGGTGTCGCCAATATTGGCACCCGTCCAACGGTAGCGGGCGTGCGTCAGCAGCTCGAAGTGCATCTGTTGGACGTTGTAATGGACCTCTACGGTCGCCATATCAATGTAGTACTGCGTAAAAAGATACGTAATGAGCAGCGGTTTGCGTCGCTGGACGAGCTGAAGGCGCAAATCGCACGTGATGAGTTAACGGCCCGCGAATTATTTGGGCTGACCAGCCAGGCCTGAGCCACTGGTGTTTATCAAACCGAAATACGGAACCGAGAATCTGATGAGTGACTATAAATCGACCCTGAATTTGCCGGAAACAGGGTTCCCTATGCGTGGCGACCTCGCCAAACGCGAACCGGGAATGCTGGCGCGTTGGACCGATGATGACCTGTACGGCATCATTCGTGCAGCCAAAAAAGGCAAAAAAACCTTCATTCTGCATGATGGCCCTCCTTATGCGAATGGCAGCATTCATATTGGTCACTCGGTAAACAAGATTCTGAAAGACATTATCGTTAAGTCCAAAGGACTGACGGGCTATGACTCGCCTTACGTTCCGGGCTGGGACTGCCACGGTCTGCCGATCGAGCTGAAAGTAGAGCAGGAATACGGCAAGCCGGGCGAGAAGTTCACCGCAGCAGAATTCCGCGCCAAGTGCCGCGAATATGCCGCCGAGCAGATCGACGGCCAGCGTAAAGACTTTATTCGCCTCGGCGTGCTGGGCGACTGGTCGCATCCGTACCTGACCATGGACTTCAAAACCGAAGCCAATATCATTCGCGCGCTGGGCAAAATCATCGGCAACGGCCATCTGCATAAAGGCGCCAAGCCGGTGCACTGGTGCGTAGACTGCCGTTCCGCGCTGGCGGAAGCGGAAGTGGAGTATTACGACAAGACTTCCCCATCCATCGACGTGGCGTTCCACGCGGTAGATAAAGCCGCGGTGCTGGCGAAATTCGGCGTCGCCGACGTCAACGGCCCGGTGTCGCTGGTTATCTGGACCACCACTCCGTGGACCCTGCCGGCTAACCGCGCCATCTCCCTGTCGCCGGAGTTCGACTATGCGCTGGTGCAGGTTGACGGTCAGGCGCTGATCCTGGCGAAAGACCTGGTCGAGAGCGTGATGAAGCGCGTTGGCGCGGCCGATTACACCATCCTGGCGGCGGTGAACGGCGCCGAGCTTGAACTGATGCGTTTCCAGCATCCGTTCCTGGATTTCGACGTGCCGGCGATCCTTGGCGACCACGTGACGCTGGATGCCGGTACCGGCGCGGTGCATACCGCCGGCGGCCACGGTCCGGACGACTACACGATCAGCCAGAAATACGGTCTGGAAATCGCTAACCCGGTTGGCCCGGACGGAGCTTATCTGCCAGGCACCTATCCGTCCCTGGACGGTATCAACGTCTTCAAAGCCAACGATATCATCGTTGAGATGCTGCGTGAGCGCGGCGCGCTGCTGCATGTGGAAAAAATGCAGCACAGCTATCCGTGCTGCTGGCGCCACAAGTCGCCGATCATCTTCCGCGCCACCCCGCAGTGGTTCGTGAGCATGGATCAGAAAGGTCTGCGCGCGCAGTCGCTGAAAGAGATCAAAGGCGTGCAGTGGATCCCGGACTGGGGCCAGGCGCGTATCGAATCGATGGTCGCCAACCGTCCTGACTGGTGTATCTCCCGTCAGCGTACCTGGGGCGTGCCGATGTCGCTGTTCGTGCATAAAGAAACCCACGAACTGCACCCGCGTACCCTTGAGCTGATGGAAGAAGTCGCGAAGCGTGTTGAAGTCGACGGCATCCAGGCGTGGTGGGATCTCGATTCCCGCGACATCCTTGGCGATGACGCTGACAGCTACGAGAAAGTGCCGGATACCCTCGACGTCTGGTTTGACTCCGGATCGACCCACTCTTCCGTGGTTGACGTGCGTCCGGAATTCGCCGGTCACGCCGCCGATATGTATCTGGAAGGCTCCGACCAGCATCGCGGCTGGTTCATGTCCTCGCTGATGATTTCCACGGCGATGAAAGGCAAAGCGCCCTATCGTCAGGTACTGACCCACGGCTTCACCGTCGATGGTCAGGGGCGCAAAATGTCCAAGTCTATCGGCAACACCGTTAGCCCGCAGGACGTGATGAACAAGTTGGGCGCCGACATCCTGCGACTGTGGGTGGCTTCCACCGACTACACCGGCGAAATGGCGGTCTCTGACGAGATCCTCAAACGCGCCGCGGACAGCTATCGTCGTATCCGTAACACCGCGCGCTTCCTGCTGGCGAACCTGAACGGTTTCGATCCGGCAAAAGACATGGTCAAACCGGAAGAGATGGTGGTGCTGGATCGCTGGGCGGTCGGCTGCGCGCAGGCGGCACAGGAAGATATCCTGAAAGCCTACGAATCCTACGACTTCCACGAAGTGGTGCAGCGCCTGATGCGCTTCTGCTCCATTGAGATGGGCTCGTTCTACCTCGACATCATCAAAGACCGCCAGTACACCGCTAAGGCGGACAGCGTGGCGCGTCGCAGCTGCCAGACCGCGCTGTTCCACATCGTGGAAGCGCTGGTGCGCTGGATGGCGCCGATCATGTCCTTCACTGCGGACGAAATCTGGGGTTACCTGCCGGGCGAGCGTGAGAAATACGTCTTTACCGGCGAATGGTATCAGGGTCTCTTCGGCCTGGCCGACGACGAAGCGATGAATGACGGCTTCTGGGATGAGCTGCTGAAAGTCCGTGGCGAAGTCAACAAAGTGATCGAGCAGGCGCGTGCGGATAAGAAAGTCGGTGGTTCGCTGGAAGCTGCGGTGACGCTGTATGCTGATGCCGACCTGGCCGCTAAGCTCAACGCACTGGGGGATGAATTGCGATTTGTCCTGTTGACCTCCGGGGCGAACGTCGCAGACTATGCGAGCGCATCTGCTGATGCGCAGCAGAGCGAACTGCTCAAAGGGCTGAAAGTCGCATTGAGTAAAGCTGAAGGTGAGAAATGCCCGCGCTGCTGGCATTACACCACCGATATCGGCAAGGTGGCGGAACACGCGGAAATCTGCGGACGCTGTGTGAGCAACGTCGCCGGTGACGGCGAGCAACGTAAATTCGCCTGATGAGTAAATCGATCTGTTCAACGGGGCTACGCTGGCTGTGGGTGGTCGTAGCCGTGCTGATTATCGATCTGGGCAGCAAATTCCTGATCCTCCAGAACTTCGCTCTGGGGGAGACGGTTCCGCTGTTCCCGTCGCTTAATCTGCATTATGCCCGCAACTATGGCGCGGCCTTTAGCTTCCTCGCCGACAGCGGCGGCTGGCAGCGCTGGTTCTTTTCCGGGATCGCGATCGGCATTTGCGTGGTGCTGACGGTGCTGATGTACCGTTCGAAGGCGTCGCAAAAGCTGAACAATATTGCCTACGCCCTGATTATTGGCGGCGCGCTGGGCAACTTGTTCGATCGCCTGTGGCACGGCTTTGTGGTCGATATGATCGACTTCTACGTCGGCGACTGGCACTTCGCCACTTTCAACCTCGCCGATAGCGCTATCTGCATCGGCGCGGCGATGATTGTGCTGGAAGGCTTCCTGCCGAAACCGACCGCAAAAGAGCAGGTGTAAATGTTAATGCCGGGTGGCGCCACGCCTGCCCGGCCTACAGAATGTGTGGTCTCCCGTCGCCCGGTAAGCGTAGCGCCTCCGGGCAACAGGTGACCTAAAACAAGCGAGCAATTTGCATGTCTAAATCCGTACAGAGCAACAGCGCGGTTCTCGTTCACTTCACGCTGAAGCTGGACGATGGATCCACCGCCGAGTCCACCCGTAACAATGGCAAACCGGCGCTGTTTCGCCTCGGCGACACCTCCCTGTCTGAAGGGCTGGAGCAACAGCTTCTTGGTCTGAAAGAGGGCGAGAAAAAGGCCTTTTCGCTGGAGCCTGACGCCGCTTTTGGCGTCCCGAGCCCGGACCTGATTCAGTATTTCTCTCGCCGCGAGTTTATCGACGCCGGCGAGCCGGAGATCGGCGCGATTATGCTCTTTACCGCAATGGATGGCAGCGAAATGCCTGGCGTGATCCGCGAAGTGAACGGCGATTCCATCACCGTCGACTTCAACCATCCGCTGGCCGGGCGCACTGTTCATTTTGATATTGAAGTGCTGGAGATCGATCCGGCGCTGGAGGATTAACATGCAGATCCTGTTGGCTAACCCGCGCGGCTTTTGCGCTGGCGTTGACCGCGCTATCAGCATTGTAGAAAACGCGCTGACGCTGTACGGCGCGCCGATCTATGTTCGTCATGAAGTGGTGCATAACCGCTATGTAGTGGATAGCCTGCGCAAGCGCGGCGCCATATTTATCGAACAGATCAGCGAAGTACCGGACGGCGCGATCCTGATTTTCTCCGCTCACGGCGTATCGCAGGCGGTACGGAATGAAGCGAAGAGCCGCGACCTGACGGTGTTCGACGCCACCTGTCCGCTGGTGACGAAAGTGCATATGGAAGTCGCCCGCGCCAGCCGCCGTGGCGAAGAGTCGATTCTGATCGGCCATGCCGGACACCCGGAAGTCGAAGGCACTATGGGGCAGTACAATAACCCGCAAGGGGGCATGTACCTGGTCGAGTCGCCGGAAGACGTTCTCAAGCTGGAAGTCAAAAACGACGCCCGGCTGTCGTTTATGACCCAGACCACCCTCTCGGTGGACGATACCTCTGATGTGATTGACGCGCTGCGCGCGCGTTTCCCGAAAATCGTCGGCCCGCGCAAAGACGACATTTGCTATGCCACCACTAACCGTCAGGAAGCGGTGCGCGCGCTGGCGGAGCAGGCTGACGTGGTGCTGGTGGTCGGTTCGAAAAACTCCTCCAACTCTAACCGCCTCGCCGAACTGGCGCAGCGGATGGGTAAGGCAGCCTACCTGATTGACGATGCCTCCGATATTCAGGAAGCCTGGGTCAAGGATGCGGCCTGCGTCGGCGTGACGGCGGGCGCATCGGCGCCGGATATTCTGGTGCAGAACGTTATCACCCGGCTGCAGGAGCTGGGCGGTGGCGAAGCGGTGCCGCTGGAAGGCCGAGAAGAGAATATCGTTTTTGAAGTGCCGAAAGAGCTGCGTGTGGATGTCCGTGAACTAGAGTAAGTTCTTTCCGCCTGCAATATGAGAAGATGCCAGACTTAACGTCTGGCATTTTTTTTAGGGGGAAACCATGCGCTTACCGATCATTCTTGATACTGACCCGGGCATCGACGATGCTGCCGCCATTGCTGCGGCGCTGTTCGCTCCCGAGCTGGATCTGCAGCTAATGACCACCGTGGCGGGCAATGTCTCGGTGGAGAAGACGACCCGTAACGCGCTGCAGCTGCTGCACTTCTGGCATGCCGATGTGCCGCTGGCGCAGGGCGCTTCGATGCCGCTGGTGCGTCCCCTGCGCGATGCCGCTTCGGTGCATGGCGAATCCGGTATGGAAGGGTATGACTTTGTTGAGCATCAACGTCAGCCGCTGGCGAAGCCGGCCTTCCAGGCGATCCGTGATGCGCTTATGCACGCTGCCGAGCCGTTCACTCTGGTGGCGATTGGCCCGCTGACCAATATTGCGCTGCTGCTGACCCAGTATCCGGAATGCGTATTCAACATTCGCCGGCTGGTGATCATGGGCGGCTCGGCGGGCCGCGGCAACTTTACGCCGAATGCCGAATTCAATATTGCCATCGACCCGGAAGCTGCCGCGAAAGTCTTCCACAGCGGGCTGGAGATTGTGATGTGCGGGCTGGACGTCACCAATCGGGCGCTGTTGACGGCGGATTATCTGGCAACCCTGCCGACGCTGAACCAGACCGGTAAAATGCTCCATGCGCTGTTTAGCCACTATCGCAGCGGCAGCATGAGCAGTGGTCTGCGAATGCACGATCTCTGCGCTATCGCATGGCTGGCCCGCCCGGAACTGTTCACTCTGCAGCCATGTTTTGTGGCGGTGGAGACGCAGGGCACCTGGACCGCCGGCACCACGGTGGTGGATATTGAAGGACGACTGGGTCAGCCGGCGAACGCCCAGGTGGCGCTGGATATCGACGTGGAAGGGTTTCAGCGCTGGGCGGCGGAGGTGATTGCCCTGGCGCCGTAATACCCACCCAATCTTCAAGGAGAGAAGCAATGACCTATGGACAGGCGTATTTGAGCGGCTGGAAAGAGACCTTTAATTTTAGCGGCCGGGCCAGCCGACAGCAGTTCTGGACGTTTTTTCTTATCAATCTACTGATCGCCAGCGCGCCGCTGGCCGTCTGGTGTCTGGCAACCCGCCTAGACCCTCGCTACGGCATCCTCAGTTTTGTGGTCATACCCTTTGCGGCGCTGTGGCTGCTGTTGATGGCGATCCCCCTGTTGGCAGTTGGCTGCCGGCGGATGCATGACATCGGCCGCTCCGGGATCTGGTTCGTGCTGGGGATTATCATTCCGTGGTTTGCGGTTATTTCGCTGGCTCTGTGCTGCCTGCGTTCAGCGCAGGCACCGTCTCGCTGAGATAATCAATCATCGCCCGCATTCTGGCGGGCATATGCTTATCTCCCGCCCACAGCAGCCACAGATCGCCGGAGTAGCTGCTGATAAATTCCCACTCGGGCAGCACCTGCACAATGTCGCCATTCGCCAGCGCCTCGCGGGCGGTGAACAGCGGCAGGCTGCCGATCCCCAGATGCTGCTTAACCGCGTCGAGGCGCACGGCGGTATGGTTGGCGGCGTAACGCCCGTATGTTTGCACCGTTTCGGTTTTCCCTTCCCGACGGAACTTCCAGCGCGCGTCGGCGGGCGTTTCGCCAAGGCTGATGCAGCTGTGCGCCCGCAGTTTCTGCGGCGTGTTCGGCATACCGTGGCGCTGTAAATAGGCTTCAGTGGCGCAGATAACGTGCGTGACCGGCATCAGCGGTTTGCCATGCAGGCCGGGCGAGGGGGTATTGGTGATGCGTAGCGCCAGATCGATACCGTCATCGATAAAATCCAGAGGGCGATCTTCCAGCCGCAGGCAGACGTCAACCTGCGGGTAACGGTGAAAAAACGCCATCATCAGCGGATGGATCACAAAGCGGCCGATAGCTTTCGGTACGCTGAGCGTCAGCTTTCCCTGGGCGACCGTTTGGCGACTGCCGGCGGAATCCATCGCCTGTCGCGCCGCTTCCAGCATCTGCTGGGCATGCTGATACACCGTTTCCCCGGCATCGCTCAGACGCAGTTTGCGGGTGGTACGCTGCAGCAGTTTGCAGCCCATCTCTCGCTCCAGCCGCGACACGCTGCGGCTAACCGCGGAAGGGGTAATGCCGCTCTGGCGGGCGACGGCGGAGAAGCTGCCCTGGTCGACGATCTGTACGAAGAGGGCAAGGTCGGGCAGGAGGTTCAGATTCATTTGTGCCCCTGGAGCAAGAGTGCATTGGCGGATGATGGGATTATCGCTGTCGGTATTAATAATATACTGGGCGAACAGAGAGGAGAATCACTATGACTGAACGGGTTTATTACACCAGCGATGCTACCGACGGGCGCGCCCAGATCATCGCCTGCACTGCAGAAGCGGATGGCCGTTACGCCATCGAACTGGATCGGACGCTGTTTCACCCGCAAGGGGGCGGTCAACCGGCGGATTGCGGCTGGATTGCCGGACAGGCCGTTGAGACGGTGGTTGTGCGCGGCGACAGGGTGCTGCATATTCTGTCGCAACTGCTTCCCCTCGGTGAAGTGGAGATGAAAATTGATGCCTCCGCGAGACAGCTGCATGCTCGTCTGCATTCTGCCGGCCACCTGCTTGGCCTGGCGGGCGAACAGCTTGGCTGGCAACCGGTGAAAGCGCACCACTGGCCCGGCGAAGGGCGGATAACCTTTGCCAGCAGGAATAGCGCCGCGCTGCCGGACGCCAGTGCGCTACTGGCGCTAGTAAAGGCATGGCAGGCGCAGGATTTACCGCGTCAGGTGACGTTCGCTGACGGCATGCGCAAAGTGGGATTCGGCGAGCTGCCCGCCTATCCCTGCGGTGGCACCCACGTCGCCCGTCTGGCGGAGCTGGGCGACATTGTCATTAGTCAGATTAAGATGAAGAAGGGGCAGTTGGTGATCAGCTATTCCCTGACGTAAACGTTTCAGATCTGCTCAGGGTAGGTCTGTTTGCCGCGATAAATACGCTCCGGTCGGCCAACCTTGCCGTAGCTGATTTCCGCTTCCAGAAAGTCGTTCTTCACTCCCTGTTCCAGATAACGGCGAGCGGTGGTTTTGCTGCTGCCAAGGATACGCGCCAGCGAGTCGGCGGTATGTACCACCGCCGGGTCGGCAAACAGCTGGAGTACGCGCTGAAAGGTGCTTTCATCGATCCCGCGTAGCGGTGCGCTGGCCGGTTCCGTCTGTTCCCGAGCCTGAATATTAAACAGCGCATCGACGTGGATCTGACTGGCCTGTTCGCTGGAACGCAGCGAGCTGCGATAGCGGGCGAAGCGCTCCAGGGTGTGCTGCAGGCGCTGATAATGCACCGGCTTAATTAGATAGTCGAACACCCCCAGGCGCAGCGCTTCGCTGATGGTATCCATATGATTATCAGCGGTAATAAAGATGATCCGCCCCTTGTAATGGGTACTGACCGCATGGCGGATCAGATCGATACCTTTGCCATCAGGTAAGAAATTATCCAACAGGATCAGCTGCGGTTGATACAGTCTGAGTTGTTTCCTGGCGCTCTCGAGTTTATCCGCAATGCCAATGACGTCGAACTGGGGAAACTGTTTGATGTTATCCACCAGGATCTCCGCCAGCATAGGTTCGTCTTCAACGATAAGAGTGGTGATGCTATCCATGATGTTCATCTCGGGTCAGGGGAATATAAAGAGTAAAGATGGTGCCAAAGGGAAGGTTATTTTCGACGACGATGCTGCCGCCTGCCTGTTCCACGTAGCTGCGAACCAGCCAGAGTCCGATGCCATGATCTTTGCTGACGCTGCTGGTGACGCCGCGCTCGAAGATCCGATCGCGCAGCGTCTCGTCAATGCCGCATCCCTGATCGGCGACCTCGATAATCACTTCGTGGCCGTCGCTGTTGATCAGGCACTCTATCTGCTTTGAGCCCTGCGGCTGTTGCAGGCTGGCATTGTAGGCGTTATCAAGCAGATTCCCCACGATCGAGATCCATTCGTTGTGAGAAAGGGCGGTGGGTAATCTGTCGACGAAGCAGGCCGGATCGAAAACCAGTTCCAGACCGAGCTCTTTGGCGCGGTAATACTTGCCGATCAACAGCCCGGCCAGATGGTTATCCTGGAAATTCCGCGCGATAAAATCGATCACTTTCTGGTGGCTTTCCGACTGCTGTTGGATCAGATCCAGCGCATGATCGTAGCGTTTAAGAAACAGCAGGCCGGCGATGGTGGAGATCAGATTGCGATGCTCATGCTGCACGGCGCGCAGGTTATCGGCATACTGTTGCACCTGACTGAGCTGCAGGCTGAGGGTGTTGATATCGTCTTTACTACGAAAGCTGATCACCCAGCCCTGTGGCTCATTATTTAAGATCACCGCCATCCGGCTGGCGATCACTTTGATATGATTGAAGGTGACGATCTCGTCTTTTTTATTGGTCTGCGGCGCATCGTAGAAGAAAGCCTCCTGAGAAATAACGCTGCTGATCCCTTTACCGATAAGCGTCGGTTCCGGTTGGCTCAGGTTGAGCAGCCGGCGGGCAGTCTGATTAATCGCGGTGATCTTGTAACGGGAGTCGATGGCGATGAGCCCTTCGAACACGGATTCAAACAACACGCTTTGCTGGATCAACAGCTGCGACAGCTGTTGAGGTTCCATATTCAGCATCTGCTTTTTGATATGCAACGAGAAGCGGCGGGCGCAGTAGAGCAGGAGCAGTAACATGATCGCCATCGGGATCAGCAGCGAGCTTATCTGCAGGCTGAGCCAGTTCTCTAACTGTTCAATGGTATAGCCTACCGACACAATGCCAATCACCTTGCCGGTCTCGTCCTGAATCGGTGATTTACCGCGCAGCGAGGAGCCCAGCGAGCCTTTGCGCACTGACACGTAGCTTTTCGCGTTTAACAATGCTTCATCGCTATCGCCGCCCTCCATCGATTTGCCGATTTCATCAGGATTAACATGATAGAGGCGCTGGCCGTTGGCATCACCGACGGTGATATAGGTGGCGTCGGAGAACGAACGCATGGGATCGATAAGCGCTTTGATTCTGGCGAGATCGCGTTTCTGAACCGCTTCGACCAGCTCCGGCATCGCCGAAATCTGCATTGCCTGAATCAGCGCCCGCTGCCCGACCTGGTAATGCAGACGCTCTTCGGTAATGTCGGTCAGATACCATGACATCGCCAGCATAACGATCGTCGAGGTGAATAAGATCAGCAGGAAGATGCGATTCTGAAACGATCGCCTGGCAAACCAGTGGGTGATTTTTCGGGTATACATAGCGCCAATAGACATTAAATGATTAGTTTCCCCGTTTCGCGGCCCGAGAACCCGCAGATGGCGCACAGAACCGCTAATTTCAGAAAAGTGATCGATGGCAAGGGGGCGCTGTTAATCCTGACCCGGAGGCGAGGTAACGGCCACGCCTCCGGAGAGGATGCCGGCCTACATCGCCAGCACGTACTTGAGCATCACCCCGGCGGCGATCGCCGAGCCGATCACCCCAGCCACGTTCGGGCCCATGGCGTGCATCAGCAGGAAGTTCTGCCCGTCCGCTTCCAGACCCACCTTGTTCGACACCCGCGCCGCCATCGGCACCGCCGACACCCCGGCTGAACCGATCAGCGGGTTGATCGGGTTCTTACTGAACCTGTTCAGCAGCTTCGCCATCAGCACCCCGGCCGCGGTGCCCACGCAGAAGGCGATCACCCCCAGCAGCAGGATCCCCAGGGTCTGCGGCTGCAGGAACTTGTCCGCCACCAGCTTGGCTCCCACCGACAGCCCGAGGAAGATGGTCACGATGTTGATTAGCGCGTTCTGCACCGTGTCGCTCAGCCGCTCCACCACCCCGCTCTCGCGCATCAGGTTGCCGAAGCAGAACATCCCCAGCAGCGGCGCGGCGTCCGGCAGCAGGAGCGCCACCAGCAGCAACAGCACCGCCGGGAAGAGGATCTTCTCCCGCTTACTCACCGTACGCAGCTGCACCATGCGGATCTTCCGCTCCTTATTCGTGGTCAGCGCCTTCATGATCGGCGGCTGGATCAGCGGCACCAGCGCCATGTAGGAGTAGGCCGCCACCGCGATGGCCCCCAGCAGCTCCGGCGCCAGCTTGCCCGACAGGTAGATAGCCGTCGGGCCGTCGGCGCCGCCGATGATGCCGATGGCCGCCGCCTGCGGCAGGGTGAAGCTGATGATGCCGAAGTAGTTCAGCGTCAGCGCCCCGAGCACGGTGGCGAAGATACCGAACTGCGCCGCCGCCCCCAGCAGCAGGGTGCGCGGGTTGGCCAGCAGCGGGCCGAAATCGGTCATCGCCCCGACGCCCATGAAAATTACCAGCGGCGCGATGCCCGAGCCAATCGCCACCTTATAGAAGATGGCCAGCACCCCGGCGGAGTAGCCCATGTCCACCGCCAGGCTCTCCATCTGCCCCTGCACCGACGGCAGGGCCAGGGCCAGCGCGTCCTTAATGGCGTGGACGTCCGGCGCGCAGTGGAGCTTCGCGGCAATCACCGCCAGCTGCGCCGGGTCGTGGTGGGCCAGCAGGCTCTCCAGGGCGGTGAGCGCTAGCCCGGCCTCCGGAATATTGGAGAGCAGGCCGCCGAAGCCAATCGGCAGCAGCAGTAACGGCTCGAACTTCCTGGCAATCGCCAGCCAGAGCAGCAGCAGGCTGACCAGCAGCATCACCGCCTGGCCGAACCCCAGGTGCATCAGCCCCATCCCCTGAATCAGGGCGTTCAGACTTTCCATTTCCGCTCCTCGTCCTTACGCCAGGGTCATCAGGGTGTCGCCGACCGCCACCGCGTCGCCGGACTTCACCGCGATACCGCGCACGGTGCCGGCCTGCGCGGCGCGGATTTCGGTCTCCATCTTCATGGCTTCCAGAATCAGCAGCACCTCGCCTTCGGCCACCGCCTGGCCTTCCGCGGCCAGCACCTTCCAGATAGTGCCCGCCAGCGGGGCGGTCACCGGGGTGCCGGAGCCGGCCGGGGCCGGGGCGGCAGCAGGCGTAGCGGCCACCGGCGCGGCGCTGAGCTGGCTGACGTCGCCGCCGTCGCTGACCTTCACCACAAAGGCCTTGCCTTCCACTTCCACGGTGTAGACGCCGGAGGCGGCTGGTTTCTCAGCCTTCGCGGCAGGTCTGGCTTCTTCCAGCTGCGGCAGCGGTTCAAAGGCTGCCGGATTGTGGCGGTTTTCGAGGAACTTGAGGCCTATTTGCGGGAACAGCGCCACGGTGAGCACGTCGTCGATGGCGTTTTCGGCAAGCGTGATGCCCTTCTCCTGTGCCTGGCGTCTGACGTCGGCTTCCAGCTGCGCCAGCTCCGGCTTCAGCAGGTCCGCCGGGCGGCAAGTGATGGCCTCTGCGCCCTCGAGTACCCGCGCCTGCAGGGCGGCGTTCACCGGCGCCGGAGTGTGGCCGTATTCACCTTTCAGAATGCCGGCGGTCTCCTTCGCGATGGTTTTGTAGCGCTCGCCGGTGAGGACGTTGAGCACCGCCTGGGTGCCGACAATCTGCGAGGTCGGGGTGACCAGCGGGATGAAACCGAGGTCCTCGCGCACGCGAGGGATTTCCGCCAGCACTTCATCCAGACGGTGGGCGGCGCTCTGCTGCTTCAGCTGGCTTTCGAGGTTGGTGAGCATCCCGCCCGGCACCTGGGCGACGAGGATACGGCTGTCGGTGCCTTTCAGCTGCCCTTCGAAGGCGTGGTACTTCTTACGCACCTCGCGGAAGTAGGCGGCGATGCTCTCCAGCTTGTGGATATTCAGCCCGGTGTCATATTGCGTGCCGGCGAGGGTGGCCACCAGCGCCTCGGTGGCCGGATGGCCGTAGGTGGCGCTCATGGACGAAATCGCCGTATCCACGCCGTCGACCCCGGCTTCAATGGCCTTCAGCAGGGCCATCTCCGCCATGCCGGTGGTGGCGTGGCAGTGCAGGTGCAGGGTGACGTCGTAGCGTTTTTTGATTTCGCTGACCAGCTCAAAGGCGGCATGCGGCGTCAGAATGCCGGACATGTCCTTGATGGCGATGGAGTCGACGCCGGTCTCCAGCAGCTGTTCGGTGAGGTCGAGCCAGGTCTGCAGGGTGTGCGCCGGGCTGGTGGTGTACGAAAGCGTGCCCTGGGCGTGGGCGCCGTGGCTGCGCACCGCCTGCAGGGCGGCCTGCATGTTGCGCGGGTCGTTCATGGCGTCGAAGACACGGAAGACGTCCATGCCGTTTTTGACGGCGCGCTCCACGAAGCGCGCCACCACGTCATCGGCGTAGTGGCGGTAGCCGAGCAGGTTCTGGCCGCGGAGCAGCATCTGCAGCGGGGTTTTCGGCATCGCTTTTTTTAGCTCGCGCAGGCGGACCCACGGGTCCTCGCCGAGAAAGCGGATGCAGGCATCAAAGGTGGCCCCGCCCCAGCACTCGAGGGAGCGGTAGCCGACGTCGTCAAGCTGAGCGGCGACGGGGAGCATATCGTCGAGGCGCAGGCGGGTGGCGAACAGGGACTGGTGGGCGTCGCGCAGGACGACATCGGTAATGGCAACAGTCATGAATTCCTCCGTGAATTAAGGGTGCAAACGGCGATGGTGGTGAATGGCGGCGACAATCGCCGGCTTTAAGCGGGCGAAGTCGTCGGCGGGCGCGACGGCGGCCGGTGCCGGTTTTGACGCCGGAAGCGGCTCGGGAAACAGACGGTTAACGGCGAGGGACATCCCCTGGATGGCGAAGATGAGCAGCAGCAGGAACACCAGCACAAAGCCCATGCCGAGAAACATCAGGGTGAAGCCTTCGCCTAGCAGCGCAGCATCAGTCATGTATACCTCTCAAAATAGGGGCACGATGGCGCGCTGCCTGGCGACGTTTCTGGCATTCCCGGCTAAGGAGCAGGGTGGATTTCCCTCTGCCGCTCCCGGCATTGGACCCTGGCGATGCTAGTCGTCGTCCGTTCAACGGCGCCATCGTGCAAATGGGTTAAATCATCATGCCGAACACGATGCTGGCGATGACCAGCACAATACCGCCACCCAAACGGGAGGAGATTTGCGCATAAGAGATAAGGTTCATACGGTTACAGGCAGAGAGCACTTCCAGGTCACCGGAACCGCCGCGGTTGGCCATGCACAGACCCGCGGTGATCGCTGATTCAATCGGGAAGAAGCCAATCATCCAGCCGCCCAGGGCCGCGCCAACCACCGCGCCAACGACGATAACCGCGGCGATGACGACGTTAGCGAAGGTAATAGCGTTGATGATTTCCTGCAGGTCGGTGTAGCAGACGCCGACGCCGACCATCAGCACCCACAACAGCTGTTTGGAAAAGAAATCCGACAGGCGTTTGGCGCCAGCTTTGATTTCGGGTGTGCAGAGGCCAGAGGCGTTCAGCGCCGCGACGATCAGCACCATCCAGGCAAAATAGTGAATCGATACGCCGCCAATGCTGGGCAGGATTTTCTTCGCCATCACGTAGGCCAGCAGGAAGCAGGTGGTGGCCAGCACCATGCCGACGGCGGTTTCGCGATGAGTGATCTGGCCCGCTTTTTCGTCTTCTTCGACTTTAAACGAGGCTTTGCGCACCAGCTCGCCCTCGCCGCTCAGCCAGGTGTGTTTTTTACCGATGATATCGAGTACGGCGGCAAAGACGATGGCAAAGATATTGGCGATGGTCAGAATAGCGATAGCGGTTGAATAGTACTCTTCGCGAGACCGACCGGTAACGGAGTGATAAATTTCCGACAGCGGTACCGCGCCCGCGCCGTTGCCGCCGCCCATGATCGGCAGGACGTACAGCATCATAATGCGATCCATCGGGATGCCGAACACCAGGCCGATGACGATACCGAAAATCGACGCGCCGACAATGCCCATCAGAATGGTCGGGATGTAGCCGAGCAGCGATTTCAGCAGCAGACGACGGTTTACCGACAGGATCGCGCCGGTAATTAATACGGCGATGAATAAGTTAAGGAAGTTACTCTCATCCATGACGTTACTGATGGCATCGATCTCTTTCTGCGTGAAAATACCGGCATAAACGAAATATGCTGCCACCAGAAAGATCATCACTGGCGCACCACCGATATATTTGTTGAATATCGGCAGGCGTTTACCTATTTCGCCAAACAGGGCGCCGATAATAAACATAATGGCAAAGCCGCCAACCAGGTCGGTGGGTAACGCATTAAAGAAGTGGGAAAGTAATAGCGTAATTAACGCAAACGCATAAAGGGGTAACGGCATGCCGAAGATTTTAAATCCCAGCAGGTCGCTCACGCCTTTTTTCTCCGTCGCCGGAGCCTGGCTCATGTTAGTCATAAACGTTATCCTGTTTATCAATGAAGTAATAAGACCGGCGCATAGTAATAAATAGACTCAGTGTTAAGGTGTGATAACCTTCACTGAATACTCGTGTTTTTAATTAATTTAATTATTTTTATTATGCTGAATGAATTAACAACATAAAAACCATAAAGCCAATTAAGCGACGAGAAAAACTGTGATTTAAATACAAGAATCGATAGCCGAACGCTGGCGAAATACAGGTCGTTTTGGAATAACGAAGCGCTAAAAAATGACTCTGATATTAAAACGCGTTCAGCTACGGAAGGATAAATCGCGGCGAGAGGCGATTGACCTCTTTCTCCGTCAGCATCAGCTCTCATTAGAGGCTGATTGCGAAATGGCCATTATCGCCGAGTACCGGCAGCGGCTGGTCGGCTGCGGCGCCATCGCCGGCAACGTGCTGAAGTGCATCGCTATCGACCCCTCGCTGCAGGGGGAGGGGCTGAGCCTTAAGCTACTGACAGAATTACTCACCCTGGCTTACGAACTGGGGCGCAGCGAACTGTTTTTATTCACTAAGCCCTGTAACGCCGCGCTCTTTGCCGGCGCCGGCTTCTGGCCAATTGCGCAGGCCGGCAATCTCGCCGTGTTACTGGAAAATAGCCGCGAACGGCTGACCCGCTACTGCCGCCAGCTGGCGATGTACCGTCAGCCGGGACGCAAAATCGGCGCTATCGTGATGAACGCCAACCCGTTCACGCTCGGCCACCGCTGGCTGGTGGAGCAGGCGGCCCGTCAATGCGACTGGCTACACCTGTTTGTGGTGAAAGAGGATGCCTCCCGTTTCACGTATCAGGATCGCTACACGCTAATCGAAAAAGGGATTGCCGGCATCGACAAAGTGACGCTGCATCCCGGTTCGGCATACCTCATCTCGCGGGCCACCTTCCCCGGCTACTTCCTCAAAGAACAGGGGGTGGTGGATGACTGCCACAACCAGATCGATCTCCAGCTGTTCCGCGAACATTTAGCCCCGGCGCTGAAGATAACCCATCGTTTTGTCGGCACCGAGCCGCTGTGTTCGCTGACCCGCCATTACAACCAGCGTATGAAAGCGTTGCTGGCAGCGCCGGGCGACGCGCCGCCTGTTGAGGTCGTTGAGCTGGCGCGGATCGAAAAAAACGGCGGGCCGATATCGGCTTCAAGGGTGCGCGAACTGTACCGGCAGCGCAACTGGCAGGCGGTGGCGGCGCTGGTGCCGCCGGGAACCCTCTCTTTTCTGATGCAACTGGCGGAAAGCGAACATCAAACCGCCTGATTTTTACGCCATAACAAAGGATTTGCCTCTATGGAAATGAAGATTGACGCCCTGGCCGGCACGCTGGAGTCCAGCGATGTGATGGTCAGGATTGGGCCGGCGACGCAGCCGGGCATTCAACTGGAGATCGACAGCATTGTGAAGCAGCAGTTTGGCGATGCGATTGAGCGAGTGGTCAGAGAAACCCTGATGCAGCTCGGCGTTAGCCAGGCCAACGTGGTGGTGGATGATAAAGGGGCGCTGGAGTGCGTTCTGCGCGCCCGAGTTCAGGCTGCGGCCCTGCGCGCGGCGCAACAGTCTCAATTGCAATGGAGCCAGCTATGAAACCACGTCGCAGTATGCTGTTTATCCCCGGAGCCAATGCCGCCATGTTAAGTACTTCATTCGTCTACGGCGCCGATGCGGTGATGTTCGACCTTGAAGATGCCGTTTCGCTGCGCGAGAAAGATACCGCTCGTCTGCTGGTGTATCAGGCGCTGCAGCACCCGCTGTATCAGGATATCGAAACGGTGGTGCGCATTAACCCACTAAATACCCCGTTTGGACTGGCCGATCTGGAAGCCGTGGTTCGTGCGGGCGTGGATATGGTGCGCCTGCCGAAAACCGACAGCAAAGAAGATATCCATGAGCTGGAAGCTCACGTTGAGCGTATTGAGCGTGCGTGCGGCCGCGAAGTGGGCAGCACCAGGCTCATGGCGGCCATCGAGTCGGCGTTGGGGGTGGTAAACGCGGTCGAGATCGCCCGCGCCAGCCCGCGTCTGTCGGCCATCGCGCTGGCGGCTTTCGATTACGTGATGGATATGGGCACCTCCCGCGGCGACGGCACTGAGCTGTTCTATGCCCGCTGCGCCGTGCTACATGCTGCGCGGGTTGCCGGCATCGCCGCCTATGACGTGGTGTGGTCGGATATTAATAATGAAGAGGGATTTCTTGCGGAAGCGAATCTGGCGAAGAACCTCGGCTTCAACGGGAAATCACTGGTCAACCCGCGCCAGATCGAACTGCTGCACCAGGTCTATGCCCCGACGCGAAAAGAGGTCGACCATGCGCTGGAGGTGATTGCCGCGGCGGAAGAGGCAGAGTCGCGCGGTCTGGGCGTGGTGTCGCTGAACGGTAAGATGATCGATGGACCGATTATCGACCACGCGCACAAAGTGGTGGCGCTTTCGGCTTCCGGTATTCGTGATTAAGGGGAATAAGATGAAAGAGACAGTAGCAATGCTTAATCAGCAGTACGTGATGCCGGAAGGATTGACCCCTTACAACGGCGTGACGGCGAAAAGTCCGTGGCTGGCTAGTGAGACGGAAAAGCGTCAGCGTAAAATCTGCGACTCGCTGGAAACGGCAATCCGTCGCTCCGGCCTGCAAAACGGCATGACCATCTCGTTCCACCACGCGTTTCGCGGCGGTGACAAAGTGGTCAATATGGTGGTGGCGAAGCTAGCGGAGATGGGATTTCGCGATCTGACCCTGGCGTCCAGTTCGCTGATCGACGCCCACTGGCCGCTGATTGAGCATATTAAAAACGGCGTGATCCGTCAGATCTACACCTCCGGTCTGCGCGGCAAGCTTGGCGAGGAGATCTCCGCCGGCCTGATGGAAAATCCGGTGCAGATCCACTCTCACGGTGGTCGCGTACAGCTGATCCAAAGCGGTGAGCTGTCCATTGACGTGGCGTTCCTCGGCGTTCCCTGCTGCGATGAGTTTGGCAACGCCAACGGCTTTAGCGGTAAGTCGCGCTGCGGCTCGCTGGGCTACGCGCGCGTTGATGCGGAACATGCCAAATGCGTCGTGCTGTTGACCGAAGAGTGGGTGGACTACCCTAACTACCCGGCCAGTATCGCCCAGGATCAGGTGGATCTGATCGTTCAGGTGGACGAAGTGGGCGATCCGCAAAAAATCACCGCGGGCGCCATTCGTTTGACCAGCAACCCGCGCGAGCTGCTGATCGCCCGCCAGGCGGCGAAAGTGGTTGAACATTCCGGTTACTTTAAAGATGGTTTCTCGCTGCAGACCGGCACCGGCGGCGCCTCGCTGGCGGTGAGCCGCTTCCTGGAAGACAAAATGCGCCGCAACGGCATTACCGCCAGTTTCGGCCTTGGCGGCATCACCGGGACGATGGTCGACCTGCATGAGAAAGGGCTGATTAAAACGCTGCTCGACACCCAATCGTTCGATGGCGATGCGGCGCGCTCGCTGGCGCAGAACCCGAACCACGTCGAAATCTCTACCAATCAGTATGCCAGCCCGGGTTCCAAAGGGGCCTCCTGCGAGCGCTTAAACGTAGTGATGCTCAGCGCGCTGGAAATTGACACCGACTTTAACGTCAACGTGATGACCGGCTCCAACGGCGTGCTGCGCGGCGCGTCAGGCGGACATAGCGATACCGCCGCCGGCGCGGATCTGACCATCATTACCGCGCCGTTAGTTCGCGGCCGCATTCCCTGCGTCGTGGAAAAAGTGCTGACCCGCGTGACGCCGGGAGCCAGCGTGGATGTGCTGGTCACCGACCATGGCATTGCGGTAAACCCGGCGCGCCAGGACCTGATCGACAATTTACGCAACGCCGGTATTCCGCTGATGACCATTGAGGAACTGCAGCAGCGCGCGGAGCTACTGACGGGCAAACCGAAGGCGATCGAATTTACCGATCGGGTGGTGGCGGTAGTCCGCTATCGCGACGGTTCGGTCATCGATGTGATCCATCAGGTGAAAAACAGCGACTAAGCGCAGAGGGGAAAGGCTATGAGCGACGTGTTAATTCAACCTCCGCGTGTGCTACGCGGGAAACCACTGAGCGCCGAAGAGGTGGTCAGCGCGGTAGAGCGCGCGCTGTTGACCGAAGTTCGCCTGACCCCAAAGCCCGGGCTGGTGGATATTCGTAACGCTGGCGCGCACCGGGATATGGATCTGGCCTCGTTTGAGGCCAGTACCGCGGTGGTGGCGCCGTGGATGGAGAAGTTTTTTACCATGGGCCACGATACCGCGGCGGTCGCGCCGGAGCAGGTATTGATGATGCTGCGGCCGGTGGGAATGGCCTGCGAGAACGATATGCTGGAGGTCACCGGCGGGGTGAATACCCATCGTGGGGCGATCTTCGCTTTTGGCCTGCTCAGCGCGGCGGCGGGCAGGCTGGTTTCGAAAGGCGAGCCGATAGAACAGCACCGGCTCTGCGACCAGGTGGCGCGCTTCTGTCGCGGCATGGTTATGCAGGAATTATCCTCCGCCAGCGGGGAACGGCTGAGCAAAGGCGGGATTCATTTTCTGCGTTACGGTTTCTCCGGCGCCCGCGGCGAGGCGGAGAGCGGATTCCTGACCGTGCGCACCCAGGCATTACCGGTCTTTAACCGCATGATGGAGGAGACTGGCGACAGCAATCTGGCGCTGCTGCAAACCCTGCTGCATCTGATGGCATGGAATGATGACACCAATCTGGTGTCTCGCGGCGGGCTGGCCGGGCTGAACTATGTCCAGCAGGAGGCGCAGCGGCTGCTGTGGCAGGGCGGCGTACTGGCTGACGGTGGCCTGGAGGCGCTGCGCCAGTTTGATGACGATCTGATTGCTCGCCACCTCAGCCCCGGCGGTAGCGCCGATCTGCTGGCGGTGACCTGGTTTTTATCCGCGTTTCCCGCCGGCGCGCTTTTCCCGCTGTAACCCTCTGCAACATGGCCTTCGCCCGCACCGGCGGGCGGGGCATCATCATTCGCCATCCTGGTTATCACTGCGTAAACGAGGAATTGCGGCACAATCGTATAGTTTTTACTGATATCGTCCGCCGTTTGTCATAAATTTCTAATTATCGGCGTTTTTGAGTAGCGGCCCGTTGACGGGCTGGTTACTCTGAAAACAATTTACGTAATGTTAACAAAAGAGAATAGCTATGCATGATGCACAAATCCGCGTGGCCATCGCCGGCGCGGGCGGCCGGATGGGACGCCAGTTAATTCAGGCTGCGCTGCAGATGGATGGAGTGGCGCTGGGCGCGGCGCTGGAGCGTGAAGGGTCCAGCCTGGTGGGCAGCGACGCCGGCGAGCTGGCGGGTGCCGGCAAAGCGGGCGTCACGGTGCAAAGCAGCCTGACGGCGGTAAAAGATGATTTCGACGTGTTGATCGATTTTACCCGCCCGGAAGGCACGCTGAACCATCTGGCGTTTTGCCGCGACCACGGCAAAGGGATGGTCATCGGCACCACCGGTTTTGACGACGCCGGCAAGCAGACGATTCGCGACGCCGCGCAGGAGATTGCCATTGTCTTCGCCGCTAACTTTAGCGTCGGCGTCAATGTCCTGTTAAAGCTGCTGGAGAAGGCGGCGAAGGTGATGGGCGACTACACCGACATCGAAATTATCGAAGCGCACCATCGGCATAAAGTGGATGCGCCGTCAGGCACCGCGCTGGCGATGGGCGAAGCGATCGCCGGAGCATTGAACAAAGATCTCAAGGACTGCGCGGTCTACAGCCGTGAAGGCCACACTGGCGAACGCGTCCCGGGCACCATTGGCTTCGCCACCGTCCGCGCGGGGGATATCGTCGGGGAGCATACGGCGATGTTTGCTGATATTGGCGAACGTATCGAGATCACCCATAAAGCCTCCAGTCGAATGACCTTTGCTAATGGCGCGGCTCGCTCTGCATTGTGGCTGAAAGGCAAGAAAAGCGGACTCTTTGATATGCGTGATGTGCTGGATCTGAATAGTTTATAACGATTATTACCCATCGTGATGTGGTTATTGCTATCAATAAGTTATTGATGCAAGGGGCAATATTTTGTTGCCCTTTTTTATTTTTGGCCGCTTTAGGTTGTTATTTTTCTGAATGGGCTATAAGTTAGGGTGTTGTTCGGTTTTTAAGTGAATGAAATGTAAATTTTGACCATCTGGTCCACTTTTTTGCCGTCCAGCGCCAGATTTTACACTCTTCGCCGTCCGCAAGCGTTTTCTCAGCCAGGTTTGTTGATCTTTTTGGCGTAAAAATCACGTGTTATGCGCCAGTGGCGTAAAATGACATTAAAAATCTCCGCTTTAAGTTGACTTTTATCCGACATCTCTCCAGAATGCCGCCGTTTGCCAAAAATCTGCGGGCAACAGATTTGCATTGATTCAGATCGTGTTTATGAATTAATATGCAAATAAAGTGAGTGGATATTCTCTGGAGGATGTTTTGATTAAGTCAGCGCTATTGGTTCTGGAAGACGGAACCCAGTTTCACGGTCGGGCCATCGGGGCAACCGGCACGGCGGTTGGGGAAGTCGTTTTCAATACTTCAATGACCGGTTATCAAGAAATCCTCACTGATCCTTCCTATTCCCGCCAAATCGTCACTCTTACTTATCCTCATATTGGTAATGTCGGCACCAACGCCGCCGATGAAGAATCTTCTCAGGTACATGCTCAGGGTCTGGTTATTCGCGACCTGCCGCTGATTGCCAGCAACTTCCGCAGTACCGAAGACCTCTCTTCCTATCTGAAGCGCCATAACATCGTGGCGATTGCCGATATCGATACCCGCAAGCTGACGCGTCTGCTGCGTGAGAAAGGGGCGCAGAATGGCTGCATCATCGCGGGCGACAGCCCGGATGCCCAGCTGGCGCTGGAAAAAGCGAAAGCGTTCCCGGGCCTGAATGGCATGGACCTGGCGAAGGAAGTGACCACCGCAGAAACCTACAGCTGGACGCAAGGCAGCTGGACCCTGGCGGGCGACCTGCCGGAAGCGAAAGCGGAAAGCGAGCTGCCGTTCCACGTCGTGGCGTATGACTTCGGCGCGAAACGCAACATCCTGCGCATGCTGGTTGACCGCGGCTGCCGCCTGACGGTGGTGCCGGCGAAGACGTCGGCGGCGGATGTGCTGGCGCTGAATCCGGACGGCATTTTCCTCTCCAACGGCCCTGGCGACCCGGCGCCGTGTGATTACGCTATCGAGGCGATTGAAAAATTCCTCGAGACCGATATTCCGGTGTTTGGCATCTGCCTCGGCCATCAGCTGCTGGCGCTGGCGAGCGGCGCCAGGACCATTAAGATGAAGTTCGGCCACCACGGCGGCAACCACCCGGTGAAAGATATTGATAACAACGTGGTGATGATCACCGCCCAGAACCACGGCTTCGCCGTGGATGAGGCGACGCTGCCGGCCAACCTGCGCGTAACCCACAAGTCGCTGTTCGACGGCACCCTGCAGGGGATCCATCGCACCGACAAGCCGGCGTTCAGCTTCCAGGGGCACCCTGAAGCGAGCCCGGGGCCGCACGATGCCGCGCCGCTGTTCGACCACTTTATCGAGTTAATTGAGCAATACCGTCAGTCCGCGAAATAATCAGGAGTAAAAGAGCCATGCCAAAACGTACAGACATAAAAAGTATCCTGATTCTGGGCGCGGGCCCGATTGTTATCGGTCAGGCGTGCGAGTTTGACTACTCCGGCGCCCAGGCCTGTAAAGCCCTGCGCGAAGAGGGCTACCGCGTTATCCTGGTGAACTCTAACCCAGCGACCATCATGACCGACCCGGAAATGGCCGATGCCACCTACATCGAGCCGATTCACTGGGAAGTGGTGCGCAAAATCATCGAAAAAGAGCGCCCGGACGCGGTGCTGCCGACCATGGGCGGCCAGACGGCGCTGAACTGCGCGCTGGAGCTGGAGCGTCAGGGAGTGCTGGCTGAATTCGGCGTGACCATGATTGGCGCCACCGCCGATGCGATTGACAAGGCCGAAGACCGTCGCCGATTCGATATCGCGATGAAAAAAATCGGTCTCGACACCGCGCGTTCAGGTATCGCCCATACGATGGAAGAGGCGCTGGCGGTAGCGGCTGACGTCGGCTATCCGTGCATCATCCGTCCGTCGTTCACCATGGGTGGCACCGGCGGCGGCATCGCCTATAACCGCGAAGAGTTTGAAGAGATTTGTACCCGCGGCCTGGATCTCTCTCCTACCAACGAGCTGCTGATTGATGAATCGCTGATCGGCTGGAAAGAGTATGAGATGGAAGTGGTGCGCGATAAGAACGACAACTGCATCATCGTCTGCTCTATCGAAAACTTCGACGCCATGGGGATCCACACCGGTGACTCCATCACCGTTGCGCCGGCGCAGACCCTGACCGACAAAGAATACCAAATCATGCGTAACGCCTCGATGGCGGTGCTGCGTGAAATCGGCGTCGAAACCGGGGGCTCTAACGTTCAGTTCGCGGTCAACCCGAAAAACGGTCGCCTGATCGTTATTGAAATGAACCCGCGCGTTTCCCGCTCCTCGGCGCTGGCCTCCAAAGCCACCGGTTTCCCGATTGCCAAAGTGGCGGCCAAGCTGGCGGTAGGTTACACCCTCGACGAGCTGATGAACGACATCACCGGCGGCCGTACCCCGGCTTCCTTCGAGCCGTCCATCGACTACGTGGTCACTAAAATCCCACGCTTTAACTTCGAAAAATTCGCCGGCGCCAATGACCGTCTGACCACCCAGATGAAGTCCGTCGGCGAAGTGATGGCGATTGGCCGTACCCAGCAGGAATCCTTGCAGAAAGCGCTGCGCGGTCTGGAAGTGGGCGCCACCGGCTTCGACCCGAAAGTGAGCCTCGACGATCCGGAAGCGCTGACCAAAATCCGCCGCGAGCTGAAAGACGCCGGCGCTGAGCGTATCTGGTACATCGCCGACGCGTTCCGCGCGGGCCTCTCGGTTGACGGCGTCTTCAACCTGACCAACATCGACCGCTGGTTCCTGGTGCAGATTGAAGAGCTGGTCCGTCTGGAAGAGAAAGTGGCGGAAGTGGGCATCAACGGCCTCGACGCTGACTTCCTGCGCACCCTGAAACGTAAAGGCTTTGCCGATGCGCGTCTGGCGAAGCTGGCGGGCGTGCGGGAAGCGGAAATCCGTAAACTGCGCGACCAGTATGACCTGCACCCGGTCTACAAGCGCGTGGACACCTGCGCCGCGGAATTCGCCACCGATACCGCCTACATGTACTCCACCTATGAAGAAGAGTGCGAGTCCAACCCGTCCGTTGACCGCGATAAAATCATGGTCCTCGGCGGCGGCCCGAACCGTATCGGTCAGGGTATCGAATTTGACTACTGCTGCGTACACGCCTCGCTGGCGCTGCGCGAAGACGGTTACGAGACCATCATGGTCAACTGTAACCCGGAAACCGTCTCTACCGACTACGACACTTCCGACCGTCTGTACTTCGAGCCGGTCACCCTGGAAGACGTGCTGGAAATCGTGCGCATCGAGAAGCCAAAAGGCGTTATCGTGCAGTACGGCGGGCAGACTCCGCTGAAGCTGGCGCGCGCCCTGGAAGCCGCAGGCGTACCGGTTATTGGTACCAGCCCGGACGCTATCGACCGGGCGGAAGACCGTGAGCGCTTCCAGCACGCGGTTGACCGTCTGAAGCTGAAGCAGCCGGCGAACGCCACCGTCACCGCCATTGAGCAGGCGGTAGAGAAAGCGAAAGAGATTGGCTACCCGCTGGTGGTGCGTCCGTCTTACGTGCTCGGCGGTCGGGCGATGGAGATCGTCTATGACGAGCAGGATCTGCGCCGCTACTTCCAGACTGCGGTCAGCGTCTCCAACGACGCGCCAGTGCTGCTGGACCGCTTCCTCGACGACGCGATTGAAGTGGATGTCGATGCCATCTGCGATGGCGAAATGGTGCTGATTGGCGGCATCATGGAGCATATCGAACAGGCAGGCGTCCACTCCGGCGACTCCGCCTGTTCCCTGCCAGCCTATACCCTGAGCAAAGAGATTCAGGATGTGATGCGCGAGCAGGTGCAGAAGCTGGCCTTCGAGCTGCAGGTTCGCGGTCTGATGAACGTCCAGTTCGCGGTGAAAGATAACGAAGTCTATCTGATTGAAGTCAACCCGCGTGCGGCGCGCACCGTGCCGTTCGTCTCCAAAGCCACCGGCGTACCGCTGGCGAAAGTGGCGGCGCGCGTGATGGCCGGTAAGACGCTGGCGCAGCAGGGCGTGACCAAAGAGATCATCCCGCCGTACTACTCGGTGAAAGAGGTGGTCCTGCCGTTCAACAAATTCCCGGGCGTTGACCCGCTGTTAGGGCCAGAAATGCGTTCCACCGGGGAAGTGATGGGCGTTGGCCGTACCTTTGCCGAAGCGTTCGCCAAAGCGCAGCTGGGCAGCAACTCGACCATGAAGAAACAGGGTCGCGCGCTGCTCTCCGTCCGCGAAGGCGACAAAGAGCGAGTGGTCGACCTGGCAGCGAAGCTGCTGAAGTTTGGCTTCGAGCTGGATGCGACTCACGGCACGGCGATTGTGCTGGGCGAAGCGGGCATCAACCCGCGTCTGGTGAACAAGGTGCATGAAGGTCGTCCGCACATTCAGGACCGTATCAAGAATGGCGAATATACCTACATCATCAACACCACCGCAGGTCGTCAGGCGATTGAAGACTCCAAGCTGATTCGCCGCAGCGCGCTGCAGTACAAGGTGCACTATGACACCACCCTGAACGGCGGCTTTGCCACCGCGATGGCGCTGAACGCTGACGCCACCGACAAGGTGATTTCGGTTCAGGAAATGCACGCGCAAATCACCAAATAAGCGCTCCGGCCTGGCCGGATAGCAACACACCTGGGCTGACGACTTCGTCAGCCCATTTTTTTGGCTTCGGCCATCTTCAGAGAGTTCTGCTTTTAACCCCCTGTCGGGTCAGGCTAACTATAGTTAGCACCATAACGATACCTATTGATGAAAAGACAGGAGGATACAATGCGGAACAATATTCTGGTGGCATCCGCACTGGCAGCGACGGCAATCATGTTCGTGGCCGGCTGCTCATCGAATCAGTCGATCAAAACCACCGACGGCAAGACCATTGTCACCAGCGGTAAACCGCAGGTGGATGATGATACCGGTCTGGTCTCTTACAAAAATGCCGAAACCGGACGCGTGGAGCAGATTAACCGCGATCAGGTGAAATCTATGGATGAGCTGGATAATTAAGGCCTGACGTTTGCCATTCAGGCGCGCGTTGTGTCCACCACCGCGACATAAATCACAGTTATCATTGTAAGCGGTTCATTTAACTGTCTACACTCTTGCTGATTACGACAAGAGCTAACGCAGGCCAATCAATGATTCTGATAATTTATGCGCATCCTTATCCGCAGCATTCGCATGCGAATAAGCGAATGCTTGAACAAGCAGGGACGCTTGAAGGCGTAGAGATACGCTCCCTCTATCAACTCTATCCCGACTTTAATATCGATGTCGCCGCCGAGCAGGCGGCGCTCGCCCGTGCCGATCTGGTTATCTGGCAGCACCCGATGCAGTGGTATAGCGTGCCGCCGCTGCTGAAGCTGTGGATGGACAAAGTGCTGTCGCACGGCTGGGCCTATGGCCATAACGGTATTGCGCTGCGCGGTAAATCGCTGATGTGGGCGGTGACCACCGGCGGCGGTGAAAGCCACTTTGATATCGGTTCGTTTCCCGGTTTCCCGGTGCTGGCGCAGCCGCTGCAGGCCACGGCGCTCTACTGCGGGATGAAATGGCTGCCGCCGTTCGCCATGCACTGCACCTTTATCTGCGATGACGAAACGCTGCAGGCGCAGGCCCGCCATTATCGTCAACGCTTAATTGACTGGCAGGAGGCACATCAGAATGGATAGCCATACGCTGATACAGGCGCTGATTTACCTGGGCGCCGCGGCGCTGATTGTGCCCATCGCCGTCCGCCTTGGGCTTGGGTCGGTGCTGGGCTATCTCATCGCCGGCTGTATTATTGGGCCGTGGGGGCTGCGGCTGGTGACCGACGCCGAGGCGATTCTGCACTTTGCCGAGATTGGCGTGGTGCTGATGCTGTTCGTCATTGGTCTGGAGCTGGATCCGCAGCGTCTGTGGAAGCTGCGCGCTTCGGTGTTTGGCGGCGGTGCGCTGCAGATGGTGGCCTGTGGGGTATTGATCGGCCTCTTCTGCATGCTGCTGGGGTTGCGTTGGCAGGTGGCCGAGCTGATCGGTATGACCCTGGCGCTCTCCTCAACCGCGATCGCCATGCAGGCGATGAATGAGCGCAATCTGACGGTATCGCAGATGGGGCGCAGCGCCTTCGCGGTGCTGCTGTTCCAGGATATCGCGGCGATCCCGCTGGTGGCGATGATCCCGCTGCTGGCGGCCAGCGGCGGCGCCACTTCGCTGATGGCTTTTGCCCTTTCCGCGCTGAAGGTGGCCGCAGCGCTGGCGCTGGTGGTGGTGCTGGGGCGCTATCTGACCCGTCCGCTGCTGCGCTTTGTCGCCCGTTCCGGTCTGCGCGAAGTATTCAGCGCCGTGGCCCTGTTCCTGGTCTTCGGCTTTGGGCTGTTGCTGGAGGAGGTGGGGCTGTCGATGGCGATGGGGGCGTTTCTCGCCGGGGTGTTGCTGGCCAGCTCCGAGTATCGCCATGCGCTGGAAAGCGATATTGAGCCGTTTAAAGGCCTGCTGCTGGGGCTGTTTTTTATCGGCGTCGGGATGTCGATTGATTTCGGCACCCTGGTCACCCATCCGCTGCGTATCGTGATTTTGCTGGTGGGTTTCCTGGCGATAAAAATGCTGATGCTGTGGCTTATCGCCAGGCCGCTTGGCGTGCCTCGCGCTCAGCGCCGCTGGTTTGCGGTGCTGCTGGGGCAGGGGAGTGAGTTCGCGTTTGTGGTCTTTGGCGCCGCGCGGATGGCGGAGGTGCTGGACGGCGAATGGGCAAAGGCGCTGACCCTGGCGGTGGCGCTGTCGATGGCGGCAACCCCCATTCTGCTGGTGCTGTTGACCCGTCTGGAGAAATCGTCCAGCGGCCAGGCGCGGGATGCGGACGAGATTGATGAAGAGCAGCCGCGGGTGATTGTCGCCGGCTTTGGCCGCTTCGGGCAGATCGCCGGGCGACTCCTGCTCTCCAGCGGGGTGAAGATGGTGATCCTCGATCACGACCCGGACCATGTCGATACCCTGCGCAAATTTGATATGAAGGTCTTCTACGGCGATGCCACCCGGGTCGATCTGCTGGAGTCGGCCGGCGCCGAAAAGGCGGAGGTACTGATCAATGCCATTGACGATCCGCATGTCAGCCTGGAGCTGGTGGCGAGGGTAAAAGAGCATTTTCCGCATCTGCAGATTATCTCCCGCGCCCGCGATGTCGATCACTATATCCAGCTGCGTCAGGCTGGCGTTGATGCCCCGGAGCGTGAAACCTTCGAGGCGGCACTGAAATCCGGCCGAATGACCCTGGAGGCGCTGGGGCTCGGCGCGTATGAAGCGCGCGAGCGGGCCGATCTGTTCCGTCGTTTCAACCTGCAGATGGTCGAAGAGATGGTGGCGATGGCGGAAAACGACGCGGCGTCGCGGGTGGCGGTCTTCAAGCGGACCAGCGATATGCTGACCGGCATCATCAACGAAGATCGTCATCATCTGTCGCTGGTGCAGCGGCACGGTTGGCAGGGGACGGAAGAGGGCAGGCACACCGGCGATATCGCCGATGAGCCGGAAAATAAGCCCTCCGCCTGACGCTAATCAGTAACATTCTGTTTTCGTTTGGATCCTGTTCTGGCGGCCCACGGTGTGAACGTGGGCTTGCCAGCAAATCAGAAAATTTTCTTATTCTTTACCCTCCGGCCAGTCGACGAAGTTGTACGCTTTCCGTATAGTGGCGACAATTTTTTGTACTCAGGAATGAATGAATGATCAGTCTGATTGCGGCGTTAGCGGTAGATCGCGTCATTGGTATGGAAAACGCCATGCCATGGAACCTGCCTGCCGATCTCGCCTGGTTCAAACGCAACACATTAAATAAGCCGGTAGTGATGGGGCGTCTGACCTGGGAATCCATTGGGCGCCCGTTGCCGGGGCGTAAAAATATCGTGATCAGCAGCAAGCCAGGCAGCGACGATCGCGTGCAGTGGGTCTCCTCCGTTGACGAAGCGATTGCCGCCTGCGGCGATGTGGAAGAGATCATGGTGATCGGCGGCGGTCGGGTGTATGAGCAGTTCCTGCCAAAGGCGCAGAAGCTCTATCTGACCCATATCGATGCGGAAGTGGAAGGCGATACCCATTTCCCGGATTACGATCCGGACCAGTGGGAATCGGTGTTCAGCGAGTTTCATGACGCCGACGCGCAGAACTCCCACAGCTACTGCTTTGAGATCCTCGAACGCCGTTAAGCGGGAAGGATAGCAATGAAAAACCCCGGTCGCGTCTGGCGTGACCGGGGTTTTCTTTGCCGTGAATTCAGCGCGGATGACGCTGCCACTACTTTTCTGCGCCATGTCTCCTGTCGCGGGATGCGTTTTTCCAGAGTGCTGCCCGGCTGACAAATGGCACCTAAACGTAGGTCGGGTAAGGCGTTAGCCGCCACCCGACACAAAAGTGGCTTCGCGTCCGCTGTTCTTGCCCGGCGGCGCTGCGCTTGCGCGGGCCCGGGGGAGTGCGCCTGTTTCTTCAGGACGCGACGGCTTCGCCTTCGTCGAGGCTTTTCTGCCGGTTCGACGGCTGGGTAAAGTACTGCTTATCCTCCCAGCGCAGGCAGGTGAGTTCACCGCCCCAGCAGCAGCCGGTATCCAGCGCGTAAATGCCCTCCGGCGTACCGCGTCCCTCCAGCGACGCCCAGTGACCAAAGGCAATGCTGTAGGCACTGCTGACCGGACCAGGAATGGCAAACCACGGCTTCAGCGGCGCCGGGGCGTCCTCGGGCGCTTCTTTCGAGTACATATCCAGCTGGCCGTTCGGGAAGCAGTAGCGCATGCGGGTAAAAGCGTTAGAGATAAAGCGCAGGCGCGCCAGGCCGCTCAGCTCGTTGCTCCAGTGATTCGGCATGTCGCCGTACATGGCATCGAGGAAGAAAGGGTAGGAGTCGCTGGAGAGCACCGCTTCAACATCGCGCGCGCACTGCTGGGCGGTCTCCAGATCCCACTGCGGAGTGATGCCGGCATGGGCCATCACCAGCTTTTTCTCTTCGTCCACCTGGAGCAGCGGCTGACGACGCAGCCAGTTAAGCAGCTCATCGGCATCCGGCGCTTCCAGCAGTGATTTCAGACGATCCTTCGGCTTGTTGCGGCTGATGCCGGCGAAGACCGCCAGCAAGTGTAAATCGTGATTGCCCAGCACCAGTCGCACGCTGTCGCCCAGAGATTTGACATAGCGCAGAACCTCCAGCGACCCCGGGCCACGGGCTACCAGATCGCCGGTCAGCCACAGCGTATCGCTCCGCGGGTCGAATTCAACCTGCGCTAATAATGCGATCAGTTCATCGTAGCAACCGTGAACGTCGCCAATAAGGTATGTTGACATTGTTTTAATGAATGAGCGTTGGAACTGCGAGACGGAAAACAGGGATCTCGATACGGAACGGCGCGCCGTCGATATCGATCATCTCATAATGACCCTGCATGGTTCCCAGCGGCGTTTCAATGACCGCGCCGCTGGTATATTGATATTCACCGCCGGCGGGAATATGCGGTTGCTCGCCGACCACCCCTTCACCCTGAACTTCAGTCTCACGACCGTGGCCGTTAGTGATGAGCCAGTAGCGGCCAAGCAGCTGAACCTGACTCCGCCCCAGATTGCGAATGGTGACGGTATAAGCGAAGACGTAGCGCTCTTCTTCCGGAGAAGATTGCGATTCGATATAGACGCTTTGCACCTGGACGCAAACACGAGGCGAATTGATCATGGTTAGCTCTCCTTCGATGGCAGATTGTCAGACAGCCAGTTGGCCATCTGGCAGTACTGCGCCACGGAAATATTTTCTGCACGCATGGCCGGGTCGATGCCCAGATCGGTCAGCACTTCCACACTGAACAGATTGCCGAGACTGTTGCGGATGGTCTTGCGGCGCTGGTTGAACGCTTCGGTGGTGATGCGGCTCAGCACCCGGATCTCTTTGACCGGATACGGCATCGTGCTGTGCGGCACCAGACGGACCACCGCGGAATCGACCTTAGGCGGCGGGGTGAACGCGCTCGGCGGCACTTCGAGTACCGGGATCACCTGGCAATAATATTGCGCCATCACGCTTAACCGACCATACGCCTTACTGTTCGGTCCGGCAACCAGACGATTCACCACTTCCTTCTGCAACATAAAGTGCATATCGGCAATGGCATCAGTATAGCTGAACAGATGGAACATCAGCGGGGTCGAAATATTGTACGGCAGGTTGCCGAAGACGCGCAGCGGCTGACCCATTTTCTCCGCCAGTTCGCCGAAGTTCATGGTCATCGCATCCTGCTGATAGATGGTCAGCTTCGGCCCGAGGAACGGATGCGTCTGCAGGCGTGCCGCCAGATCGCGGTCCAGCTCAATGACGGTCAACTGGTCAAGGCGTTCGCCGACCGGCTCGGTCAGCGCGGCGAGACCGGGGCCGATTTCAACCATCGCCTGGCCTTTCTGCGGATTAATCGCCGAGACGATGCTGTCGATCACAAACTGATCGTTGAGGAAGTTCTGCCCGAAGCGTTTACGGGCTAAATGGCCCTGATGGACTCGATTATTCATTGGGTATTAACAATCATTTTGATGGCGAGATTAAGCGCCGTGATAAAACTGCCGACGTCCGCTGTTCCCTGGCCCGCTAATTCCAGTGCGGTGCCGTGGTCGACGGAGGTACGAATAAAAGGTAAACCGAGCGTAATGTTCACGCCGCGGCCAAAGCCCTGGTATTTTAGCACGGGCAGGCCCTGATCGTGGTACATCGCGAGTACTGCATCGGCATGGTCAAGGTATTTGGGCTGGAAAAGGGTGTCAGCTGGCAGCGGACCGCTGAGGTGCATCCCCTTCGCGCGCATCTCTTCCAGCACCGGAATGATGGTGTCTATCTCTTCCGTTCCCATATGACCGCCTTCGCCAGCATGCGGGTTAAGTCCGCAAACCAGCACGTGCGGCTGGGCAATACCAAATTTCGTGCGCAGGTCGTGATCGAGAATCGTGATGATCTCGCGCAGCAGGTCGGGCGTTATCGCCTCGCTGATGGCTTTCAACGGCAGATGGGTCGTCACCAGCGCCACCCGCAGCTCCTCGGTCGCCAGCATCATCACCACTTTGCTGGCCTGCGCGCGCTCTTCGAAGAACTCGGTATGACCGGTGAAGGCGATGCCGGCGTCGTTGATGTTGCCTTTGTGCACCGGGCCGGTCACTAACGCCGCGAATTCTCCGCTCAGGCAGCCGTCGCAGGCGCGCGCCAGCGTCTCGACCACGTAGGCGCCGTTATGTACGTTCAGCACGCCGGGCTCCGCCGGGACGCTCAGCGGGACGTTAAGCAGCGTCAACGTACCGGCACGCTGCGGAACGGCCGGTTGCGCAGGATCGTATGGCAGGAGAGATAAAGGAAGACCGAGCCTTTGGGCTCGGTCAGTTAACAGGGCGCCGTCGGCGCAGATCACCAGCTCAACTGGCCAGTCGCGCTGGGCAAGCTGCACGACCAGGTCAGGGCCAATCCCGGCGGGTTCGCCGGGAGTGATAACAACTTTACGGGTTTCAGGCATCGATATTAGTTGCTCAGAATTTTAACATACGCACTGGCGCGCTGTTCCTGCATCCAGGTTGCCGCTTCTTCAGAGAATTTGCGGTTCATCAGCATACGGTAAGCACGATCTTTCTGCGCGGCGTCGGTTCTGTCGACCTGACGGCTATCCAGCAGTTCGATCAGGTGCCAGCCGAAGGAGGAGTGTACCGGTCCGCTGGTCTGCCCTTTGTTCAGACGCATCAGCGCATCGCGGAACGCCGGGTCGAAGATATCCGGCGTGGCCCAGCCTAAATCACCGCCCTGGTTCGCCGAGCCCGGATCTTCAGAATACGCTTTCGCCGCTTTAGCGAAGGTGGTTTTCCCGCTCTTAATGTCGGCGGCAATTTGCTCCAGCTTCGCCTGAGCCTGCGCATCGTTCATGATTGGCGATGGCTTCAGCAGAATATGACGGGCATGCACTTCAGTGACGGAGATGTTCTGGGTCCCGCCGCGCAGATCGTTCACTTTCAGAATGTGGAAGCCGACGCCGGAACGGATCGGACCGACGATATTCCCTTTCTTCGCGGTGCTTAACGCCTGGGCGAAAATGCCCGGCAGCTCCTGGATACGACCCCAGCCCATCTGGCCGCCCTTCAGCGCCTGCTGGTCGGCGGAGTAGGTGATCGCCAGTTTACCGAAGTTGGCGCCGTTGCGCGCTTGCTCAACGATAGCATTCGCTTGCTCCTGGGCCGCGGCGACTTGATCGGAGGTCGGGTTCTCCGGCAGCGGGATCAGGATGTGGCTCAGGTTGAGCTCGGTGCTGGCGTCGTTCTGGTCGCCGATCTGTTTGGCCAGCGCTTCCACTTCCTGCGGCAGCACGGTGATGCGACGACGTACTTCATTGTTACGCACTTCCGAAATCAGCATCTCTTTACGGATCTGGTTACGGTAGGTGTTGTAGTTGATGCCTTCATAGGCCAGACGGCTGCGCATCTGATCCATGGTCATGTTGTTTTGTTTAGCGATGTTGGCGATGGCCTGATCGAGCTGGTCGTCAGAGACCTTCACGCCCATCTTCTGCCCCATCTGTAACACGATCTGGTCCATGATCAGTCTTTCGAGGATCTGATGGCGCAGGGTCGCGTCATCCGGCAGCTGTTGGCCAGCCTGACCAGCATTGAGCTTAACCGATTGCATCAAACCATCGACGTCGCTTTCCAGCACGACGCCATTATTGACGACGGCCGCTACTTTATCGACCACCTGGGGGGCAGCGAAACTGGTATTCGCGATCATGGCGATACCGAGAAGCAGCGTTTTCCAGTTCTTCATACTTTTTCCATTTCGATTAACCGCAAATGCGGATGATGTTGTAAACCAGCCGCATCACAGGGAGCTCTGGTACGGTAAAATGTTCGAACGCAGCATCTGCTGGGTGCCGAGGCCGTAGTTAGAGCTCAGACCGCGCAATTCGATATTGATTCCGAAGGTGTTGTCGTATTTGCTCTCGCCGCCGTTGTTGTTGCTATCCCAGCCGTTGACTTTACGTTCGTAGCCAAGACGGATGGCGTAGCAGCAGGAGTTATACTGGACACCCAACATCTGGTTTGCTGCTTTCCGGGTATTGGTATCGTAGTAGTAGGCACCGACCACGGACCAGCGATCGACGATCGGCCAGCTGGCGGTCATCCCCACCTGCGAGATACCCTCTTTATATTGCGCCGCGGTGGAATATGACGGCAGTGTGGCCTGAATATATTCCGGGCTGGCGTAACGATAGTTAAGCTGGACTAAGCGGTTTTCATCGCGACGGTATTCAATGGTGCCGTTACCGGTTGCGACGTTATCCAGACGCGTATCGTACTGGATCCCGCCGCGCAGACCCCAGTTATCGGCAATGCGCCAGTAGGTGTCGCCGGCCCATACCAGTGAACCCGTGGTGTCGTTGTTCTCCCAGTTGATGTTGTCATCACCGGTGCGTGACTCGGTGAAATAGTAGATTTGACCAACGGAAATATTAAAACGTTCCACCGCGGCGGCGTCATACACGCGCGAGGTGATACCGGTAGTGACCTGATTGGCCGACGCGATGCGGTCGAGACCGCTATAGGTACGGTCGCGGAACAGGCCGGTGTAGTCCGACTGCAACAGCGTGGAGTCGTAGCTGCCGATTTCACTCTGATCGCGGTACGGCACATACAGATACTGCATGCGCGGTTCCAGCGTTTGGGTGAATCCCTCCTGCAGGTCGCGCTCGAAGACCATTTTGCCGTCGACTTTAAACTGCGGCATCACGCGGCTAACGGACTCTTTGTAGTCCGTGCCGTTGGCGGCGTTGTACTTATCGAGGTTGCTCTGCTGGTAGTGGGTCGCCAGCAGCTTGGCTTCGGTATTCAGACTGCCCCAGCCGTTCGACAGCGGCAGGTTGATCGTCGGTTCGAAGTGAACGCGGGTCGCTTCCGGCATGTTGTTATTCGAGTTAACAAAATGGGCGACCTGGCCGTACAGATGGGTATCGAACGGACCGACATCGTTCTGGTAGTAGTTAATGTCGAGCTGCGGCTCAGCCGAGTAGGAGTTGCTCGACTCCCGATCGAAGACCTGGAACTGCTTGGTTGAGACCGTGGCGTCGAAGTTCTGATTGACATACCCGGCGCTGAATTTCTGCGTCGCATAGCCGTCGGTACTGGAACCATACTTCGAGCTGAAATCGTTGAAGTAGTCAGGATCGCTGACCTTGGTGTAGTCAGCGTTCAGACGCCACACCTGATCGATAACCCCGGAGTGGTTCCAGTAGAACAGCCAGCGGCGGCTGTTGCTGTCGCTGGAGTGGTCATCTTCGTAGATTTTATCCGACGGCAGGTAGTCGAACTCCGTTAAGCCGCTGCCGAGCTGGGTCAGGTAGCGGAATTCGTTTTCCCACATCACGCCGCCGCGCTTGTTCATATAGTGCGGGGTGATGGTGGCATCGAAGTTTGGCGCGATGTTCCAGTAGTACGGCAGGGAGAATTCCACGCCGTTTTTGGTGCTGTATTTCGCGTTCGGGATCAGGAAGCCTGAACGACGCTTATCGCCCACCGGCAGCTGCAGGTAGGGGCTGTAGAAAATCGGCACGGAGCCAAGCTTGAAGCGGGCGTTCCAGATCTCGGCGACCTGCTCTTCGCGATCGTGGATAACTTCGCTGCCCACGACGCTCCAGGTGTCGGAGCCCGGCAGACAGGAGGTAAAGCTGCCGTTTTCCAGAATGGTATAGCGGTTTTCACCGCGCTGTTTCATCAGGTCAGCAGTACCGCGTCCCTGGCGTCCGACCATTTGATAATCGCCCTGCCAGACGTTGGTATCTTTAGTATTCAGATTCGACCAGGCTTTTGGCCCTTTGAGGATCACCTGGTTATCGTCGTAATGCACGTTGCCCAGCGCGTCCACCGTGCGCACCGGCTGCGCCTGGCCCGCGGCCTGCTGCTGATGCAGCTGAACTTCGTCGGCGCGGAGGCGGCTATTCCCCTGGTTGATATCGACGTTGCCGGTAAAGACGGCGTTGTCCGGGTAATTGCCCTTCGCATGATCGGCGTTAATCGTCACCGGCAGATCGCCAGGCCGCCCTTCCACGAGCGGACGATCAAAGCTTGGCACGCCAAGCATACATTGCGTTGCGAGATCGGCAGCGAGGCCTTGTTGGCTATACAAGGCGCTGGCAATCATCGTAGCCAGGAGGCTGGGAATACGTTTTTTCATACGTTGTATTTATTGTTCCATCATCTTGTGGCAGCGGCTTGCAAACGGTCAGAGCCTAACTTACTCAACTTTATCACGCTAGTGTTAATCCTGCCCGTTTCGAGCCCGAGCGTTAGGCACCCTGTTGAATGACGAGTATGATAAAGCAAATTATAGGCTATGTCCCACAATTGACCGAGGCGCGAGTGCCGGGTAACGTGCGGTCATATTCGTGCTTAACGGCGACAAACAGTTGGGGAGTCTATGCAGTATTTGGGTAAAGTGATTGGCGTGGCAGTAGCTTTGCTGATGGGCGGTGGGTTCTGGGGCGTGGTGCTCGGCTTCCTGGTCGGCCATATGTTTGACCGGGCGCGCAGCCGCCGGTTGAATCTCTTCGCCAATCAGCAGGAGCGTCAGTCGCTCTTCTTTTCCACCACCTTTGAAGTGATGGGGCATCTGACCAAATCCAAGGGCCGCGTTACCGAGGCGGATATTCACGTCGCCAATGTGCTGATGGATCGCATGAATCTGCACGGCGCTTCGCGTACCGCGGCGCAGCAGGCGTTTCGCGACGGTAAAGCCGACAATTATCCGCTGCGCGAGAAGATGCGCCAGCTGCGCAGCGTCTGCTTTGGCCGCTTCGATCTGATTCGGATGTTTCTGGAAATTCAGCTGCAGGCGGCGTTCGCTGACGGCGAACTGCACCCTAACGAACGTGAAGTGCTGTTCGTCATCGCCGATGAGCTTGGCATCTCTCGCGCCCAGTTCGATCAATTCCTGCGAATGATGCAGGGCGGCGCCCAGTTTGGCGGCGGTTCGCAGCAGCAATCTTATGGTCAGCACGGCGGCAACGCCGGCTGGCAGCAGGCGCAGCGCGGGCCAACGCTGGAGGACGCCTGCAACGTGCTGGGGGTGAAACCGACTGACGACGCGGCGACGGTGAAGCGCGCCTATCGTAAGCTGATGAACGAGCACCATCCGGACAAGCTGGTGGCGAAAGGGCTGCCGCCGGAGATGATGGAGATGGCCAAACAGAAAGCCCAGGAGATCCAGAAGGCCTGGGAGCTGATCAAAGAACAGCGCGGCTTCTGAGTTTTTCAGCCCCTCGCCCGGCGAGAGGGGTTAGCGTTTGGCCTGTGCGCGGCGATACAGCCGCCGCGGATGGCCGATTTTTCCATACAGCATCTCCACCTCCAGAAACCCGGTCTCAACGCCGTGTTCAAGATAGCGGCGGGCGGTGGTTTTGCTGAGTCCGGCGGCGCTGACCACCTCATCAACGGAAAAGCAGTGCGCTTCCCGGCCGCTAAACAGACCCTGTACCAGCGCCAGCGTCTTCTCTTCAATCCCCTTGCTGCCACTATCTACGCGATAGTTCTTCGCCTGCAGTTGATAGAGGGAATCGACGTTCTGCTGATCGACGATTTTCCACTCCCGCTGCTGATCGTAGAACTGGATAAAACGCTCCAGCGACTGACTTAGCCGCTTCCATGATACCGGCTTAAGAATATAGTCGAAGGCGCCGTTGCGGATAGCCTGGCTGCAGGTTTCCATATCGCTGGCGGCGGTGATAAAGATCACCGAGCATTGGCTGGTCGCCAGCGCCGGATCGGTCATCAGCGTCACCCCTTTGCCGTCCGGCAAATAGTTATCCAGCAGTACCAGCTGCGGCGGGGTGGCGTGGAGCAACTGGCGGGCCTGGGCGAGGGAGGCCGCCATGCCCGCCAGCCGCAGGCGCGGGTGTTTCTGCACAAGCTCGGCGTGCAGGCGCGCAAGCTCGCTCTCATCTTCAATGATTAGCACATCGACCAGGTCATGATGCATCGTGGGCCTCCGGGTGCGGACGGGCAGGCGCGTCGGCCGGGATAAACAGGGTGAAGATCGTTCCCCGCGGCGCGTTATCGGCGACTTCGATGGTGCCGCCCGCCTGAGTGACATAATGTTCAATAAGATACAGACCAATGCCGTGATCGCCACGGGTTTTGGTGGTGACGCCGCGTTCAAAAATGCGCTCGCGGATATCGGGGCGGATGCCGACGCCGCGGTCGGCCACTTCGATAATCAGCTCCCGGGCGTTGAGCTGGATCAGGACTTCCACCGGCTCATGCGGAAGCTCGGCGCGCTGCGTGGCTTCGATGGCGTTATCCAGCAGGTTGCCGATGATGGAGATCAGCTCGGATTCCATCAGCGACGGCAGGGGACGGTCGATGCGGCAGGCCGGGTCGAAGCTCAGCGCCACGCCTTTTTCACGGGCGCGGGTGGCTTTGCCGAGCAGCAGACCGCATAGCGTCGGCGAGTGGAAGTGTGAGGAGATAAAGTCCAATAGCTCCTGAGCATGTTCCGACTGGGCCTGAATATAGCGGATCGCTTCGTCATAATGGCCCATATGCAGCAGGCCGGAGAGGGTAGTCATCCGGTTGAGCTGCTCGTGGCGCATGATGCGTAGATTGTCGACATAGCGCTTCACCTGGCTCAGCTGGGCGGTGAGGGCATTGATTTCATTGCGGTCACGGAATGTGATCACCCAGCCCTGCAGGGTATTCTCCAGCATAATGCGTACCCGACTGGCGAGCACGGTCAACTGGTTGAAGCGGCACAGCTCATCGTGGGTGTCGCGCTCAAGCATGTCGCCGCTGGCGAAAAAGGGCTGCGGGGAAATCACGCTGTCAATCGACTGACCGCGCAGCTGACTGGCGGGCTGGCTGAGTCCCAGCAGGCTGCGGGCGGCATGGTTTATCACCTCAATGCGCCGCTGGCGATCGATGACGATCACCCCCTCAAAGATCGACTCCATCATCGCCTTTTGCTGTCGCACCAGCAGGCCTATCTCCCGCGGCTCGAGCGAAAAAATCTGCTTTTTAATGCTGCGGGTAAAGTACCAGGAGAAGATAAACAGGGCGATGAGCAGCAGGACGGCGGCGATAAAAATATTGATCACTTTGGTCAGGGTAATGCTGTCGAGATAGCTGGTGAGGTAGCCGACGGAGACAATGCCGATCACCCGCCCCTCGTCATCGACGATCGGTGTTTTGCTGCGCAGCGAGACCCCAAGTCCGCCTTTGCGAATGGTGGTAATGGATTTTCCCTCCAGTACCGCCTGGTTGTCGCCGCCAACCAGCCGCGTGCCAACCCACTCCGGATGGACCGAATGAAACAGATGCATCCCCTGGCGGTCGCCGATGACGATAAAGCTGGCGTCGCTATGGGCGGCGATTTGCTGCATAAACGCCTGAATCGCCTGTGGGTCATGCCGGCTGACCTGCTGACGTAAATTTGGCATCAGGGCTATCTCTTCGGCCTGAATTTTGGCCCGGGCGCTCATTTCCTGATAAAGCTGGCGGCTGGCGTCAAAGTAATAATAAATACCCAGCGCGATAAAGAGGACTGAGAAAAAAGCGACCAGCGAAATAAACAGCTTATATTGAAAAGATAATTTCATAGGTCCCGGACGACGTATTCACCATACCGGCACTCTATCATTTTTCTGTCACGTGACGTAAATGTTAAAGGAAAGTTGTGATCAGCGGCGCAGGCGCGGGCTGCCGCCAGCGGTTGCGGTGGATATAAGGCGTGATGGGAAATAAAAACCATAAAAACCACGATAATAAATCAGAGATATATCACCCCTGCGCGGATCCGCGAATAGAAACCATAAAAACCATAGTGACCATTAAAACTTCTTTTTTAATTCGGGGAGCTTCACATTAACGACGCCGCTGTCCCTTTACGCTGAAAATGAATAATAACGACAGGGCTGAATTTATGAGCACGACAGACAATGCATTCTCTGCAACCCTTGAACCGATCAATACGCCGAAAGCCACGCTCAGGCAGCGCTGGTGGCACATCATGGATAACTGGAAGGTAGGGATCGTCCCGCTGCCGCTGTTTTTGCTGGCCGGGGGGCTGATTGCCCTCGACTGCCTTGGCGGTAAACTGCCGAGCGATATCGTGGTGATGGTGGCCACTCTGGCTTTCTTTGGCTTCGCCTGCGGCGAGTTTGGTAAACGCCTGCCGGTGCTGGGGAAACTCGGCGCGGCGGCGATCTGCGCCACTTTTATTCCTTCCGCGCTGGTCCATTACGGCCTGCTGCCGGACGTGGTCGTGGAATCCACCACCAAATTCTATAAATCCACCAACATCCTCTATCTTTATATCTGCTGCATTATCGTCGGCAGCATCATGAGTATGAACCGCACCACCTTGATTCAGGGCTTCCTGAAGATCTTCTTCCCAATGCTGTGCGGCGAGGTGGTCGGCATGCTGGTGGGCATCGGCGTTGGCACGCTGCTGGGCATGGAGCCGTTTCAGGTGTTCTTCTTTATCGTGCTGCCGATCATGGCCGGCGGCGTGGGGGAAGGGGCGATCCCGCTGTCGATGGGCTATGCCGCGCTGATGCATATGGAGCAGGGGGTGGCCCTGGGCCGGGTGTTGCCGATGGTGATGCTCGGCAGCCTGACGGCGATCGTCATCTCCGGCTGCCTCAACCAACTCGGCAAGCGCTTCCCGCATCTGACCGGCGAAGGGCAACTGATGCCGAACCGCAGCCATGAAACCCGCAGCCTCGGCGAGAGTGAAGGCATGAGCGGTAAAACCGACGTCGGGACGCTGGCCTCCGGCGCGCTGCTGGCGGTACTGCTGTATATGATGGGGATGCTCGGCCACAAACTGATTGGTCTGCCGGCGCCGGTGGGCATGCTGTTTCTCGCGGTGCTGTTAAAGCTGGCTAATGTGGTGTCTCCGCGCCTGCAGGAGGGATCGCAGATGGTGTATAAATTCTTCCGCACCGCGGTCACCTACCCGATCCTCTTTGCCGTCGGTGTGGCGATCACCCCGTGGCAGGAGCTGGTGAACGCCTTCACTTTCACCAATCTGCTGGTGATCGTCAGCACCGTCTCCGCGCTGGTGGCGACCGGTTTCCTGGTCGGTAAAAAGATAGGGATGCACCCGATCGATGTGGCGATTGTCTCCTGTTGCCAGAGCGGGCAGGGCGGCACCGGCGATGTGGCGATCCTGACCTCTGGTAACCGCATGAGCCTGATGCCGTTCGCGCAGATCGCTACCCGGATTGGCGGGGCGATAAATGTCTCTCTGGGGTTGCTGTTCCTCAGCCACTATCTGGCGTGATATAACGCTACGCTCAGCGATAAAACTGCTATTTTCCGCTACAGAACGCCGAAAATATCTGCGTTCTGTATCCTAAATGCTCCGCATTTAGCGTTACAATCAGCGCGCGATCGGCTATCGCAACCATCATTATGACAGTCCAGGCGCTGTCGCATTTATCATATGTAGGAGAGGAATTAATGTCAGTGGATACTCCCGCCCAGGCGGGCGTCAGCATCGACGCATTGCTGGCGGCGAAAGAGCAGCGTGCAGCCCGCCAGGCCGACTGGTTGGCCCATTATCAGCAGCCTGTTATTTCCCTGACCCTGGTAACCCCCGGGGCGGTGAAGGACAGCATTCGCTATCGCAACATGATGGGCGTAGCCCTCCAGGCCTGCGATCAGCTGCTTTGGAAGCACCGCTGGCAAACGCTGGATCGTCAGGTGCTGTGGCTGCCGACCGGGCCTGAAGCGCTGTGGTGCGTGGCGCATCCGGCCAGCGAAATCAAAGCGATGTGCAGTACGCTGGAGCAGAGCCATCCGCTGGGACGCTTGTGGGATATCGATGTGATCTGTCCGCAGAGCGGGCAGGTGGGACGCCAGTCGCTGGGCGAGTCGCAGCGCCGCTGCCTGCTGTGCGATGAGCCGGCGCACGCCTGCGCGCGTAGCCGTCGTCACGACACCGATCTCGTCGTTGCCCGCGTTGAGCAGATGATTGACGCGTGGTTTGCCCGCGATTAACGGGTTAGCATTCCCCGGCGGCAGAGCGCTGCCGGGGAGGTCCTAAAAGTCGAGCGGCGCGCGGAAGGTCATCGCGTTGCCGTAGGCGGGGTGGGTGATGGTGAGCGTCTCGGCGTGAAGCAGCAGGCGCGGGGCCATCGCCAGCGCCTCCGGCGTGGCGTAAAAGCGGTCGCCAAGGATCGGATGTCCCAGCGCCAGCATATGCACGCGCAGCTGGTGTGACCGTCCGGTAATTGGCTTCAGGCGCACGCGGGCGGTATTATCTTCCGCGTACTCCAGCACCTCATACTCGGTCTGCGCCGCTTTGCCGGTTTCATAACACACCTTCTGCTTTGGCCGGTTCGGCCAGTCGCAAATCAGCGGTAAATCCACCAGGCCCTCCGCCGGCTGCGGATGGCCCCAGACGCGGGCGATGTACTGCTTCTTCGGCTCGCGCTCGCGGAACTGGCGCTTCAGTTCGCGCTCGGCCGCCTTATTCAGCGCCACCACAATCACGCCGCTGGTGGCCATATCAAGGCGATGCACCGATTCGGCCTGCGGGAAGTCGCGCTGAATGCGCGTCATCACGCTGTCTTTATGCTCATCAAGACGACCCGGCACGGACAACAAGCCGCTCGGCTTGTTGACCACCATGATGTGCTCATCCTGATACAGGATCACCAGCCAGGGATCCTGCGGCGGATTGTAGTTTTCCATCGCCATTTCGCGTTCCGTTACTGGTGAGTGACGACGATCAGACGCAGCGCGTCCAGACGCCATCCGGCCTGTCCCAGCGCCTCCAGCACCTGCTGGCGATTGCTTTCAATCGCCGCCAGTTCGTCGTCACGGATGTTCGGGTTGACCGCCTTCAGCGCTTCCAGACGGGAGAGCTCCGCCGTCAGCTTATCGTCGGCTTCACTACGCGCCGCGTCGATCAGCCCCTGCGCCGCCTTGGCGATCTGCGCTTCGCCCTGCTGCAAAATGGCATGAACGTCCTGCTGCACCGCGTTGACCAGCTTGCTGCCGGTGTGGCGATTGACCGCGCTCAGCTGGCGGTTGAAGCTTTCAAACTCCACCTGGCCGGCGAGGTTGTTGCCGTTTTTATCCAGCAGCATGCGAACCGGGGTCGCCGGCAGGAAGCGGTTGAGCTGCAGCTGCTTCGGCGCCTGCGCTTCGACCACGTAGATCAGCTCCAGCAGCAGAGTGCCGACCGGCAGCGCCTTGTTCTTCAGCAGGGAAATGGTGCTGCTGCCGGTATCGCCGGAGAGGATCAGGTCGAGGCCGTTGCGGATCAATGGGTGTTCCCAGGTGATGAACTGCGCGTCTTCACGGGACAGCGCCACGTCACGCTCGAAGGTGATGGTGCAACCGTCCTCCGGCAGCCCCGGGAAATCCGGCACCAGCATATGGTCGGAAGGGGTGAGGACGATCAGGTTTTCCCCGCGGTCGTCCTGGTTGATGCCGACGATATCGAACAGGTTCATCGAGAAGGCGATCAGGCTGGTGTCGTCATCCTGCTCTTCGATGCTCTCCGCCAGGGCCTGGGCTTTCTCGCCGCCGTTGGAGTGGATCTCCAGCAGACGGTCGCGGCCCTGCTCCAGCTGCGCTTTCAGAGCGTCATGCTGCTGGCGGCAGGATTTGATCAGATCGTCAAAGCCGTCGGTGGATTCCGGCGCCGCAAGGTAGTTGATCAGCTCGTCATGGACGCTGTCGTAGACGGTCCGTCCGGTCGGGCAGGTATGTTCAAAGGCGTCGAGGCCTTCGTGATACCAGCGCACCAGCACCGACTGCGCGGTCTTTTCCAGGTACGGGACGTGGATCTGGATATCGTGCGCCTGGCCGATACGGTCGAGACGGCCGATACGCTGCTCCAGCAGATCCGGGTTAAACGGCAGATCGAACATCACCAGGTTGCTGGCGAACTGGAAGTTGCGTCCTTCGGAGCCGATCTCGGAGCACAGCAGCACCTGGGCGCCGGTGTCTTCTTCAGCAAACCACGCCGCGGCGCGGTCGCGTTCGATAATCGACATCCCTTCATGGAACACGGCGGCGCGGATACCTTCGCGCTCGCGCAGCACCTGCTCCAGCTGGAGCGCGGTGGCGGCTTTGGCGCAAATCACCAGTACCTTCTGCGAGCGATGGCTGGTCAGGTAGCCCATCAGCCACTCGACGCGCGGGTCAAAGTTCCACCAGGTGCCGGTATCGCCTTCAAATTCCTGATAGATCTGCTCCGGGTAGAGCATGTCGCGCGCGCGCTCTTCCGCGGTTTTGCGGGCGCCCATGATGCCGGATACTTTGATGGCGGTCTGGTACTGGGTCGGCAGCGGCAGGCGAATGGTGTGCAGCTCGCGTTTCGGGAAACCTTTGACGCCGTTACGGGTGTTACGGAACAGCACGCGGCTGGTGCCGTGGCGATCCATCAGCATCGAGACCAGCTCCTGGCGCGCGGCCTGGGCGTCTTCGCGATCGCTGTTGGCGGCCTGCAGCAGCGGCTCGATATCCTGCTCGCCGATCAGATCGCCGAGGGTATTGAGTTCGCTATCGCTCAGCTTGTTACCCGCCAGCAGCAGGGCGACGGCGTCGGCCACCGGACGGTAGTTCTGCTGTTCTTCGACAAACTGCGCGAAATCGTGGAAGCGGTTCGGATCCAGCAGGCGCAGGCGCGCAAAGTGGCTCTCCATCCCCAGCTGTTCCGGCGTCGCGGTCAACAGCAGAATGCCCGGCACGCGTTCGGCCAGCTGTTCAATCGCTTGATATTCGCGGCTCGGGGCGTCTTCGTTCCACACCAGATGGTGCGCTTCATCGACCACCATCAGGTCCCACTCGGCGTCGCACAGGTGCTCCAGACGCTGCTTGCTGCGGCGCACGAAGTCTAAAGAGCAGATCACCAGCTGTTCGGTTTCGAACGGGTTGTAGGCGTCATGCTGTGCTTCGGCGTAGCGCTCGTCGTCAAACAGCGAGAAGCGCAGGTTGAAGCGGCGCAGCATTTCCACCAGCCACTGGTGCTGGAGAGTTTCAGGGACCACAATCAGTACGCGCTCGGCGGCGCCGGAGAGCAGCTGCTGGTGCAGGATCATCCCGGCTTCGATGGTTTTACCTAAGCCCACTTCATCGGCCAGCAGGACGCGTGGCGCGTGACGACGGCCCACGTCGTGGGCGATGTTCAGCTGATGCGGGATCAGGCTGGTGCGTTGGCCGCGCAGGCCGCTCCACGGCATGCGGTACTGCTCGCTCTGGAACTTGCGCGCGCGGTAGCGCAGGGCAAAGCGGTCCATGCGGTCGATTTGTCCGGCGAACAGGCGGTCCTGCGGCTTGCTGAACACCAGTTTGCTGTCGAGCAGCACTTCACGCAGGGTGACGTTCGCTTCCTGGGTATCGAGGCGGGTGCCAGTGTAGGACAGCAGCCCGTTCTCTTCATGCACTTTGTCAACGTGGAGCTGCCAGCCTTCGTGGCTGGTAATGGTGTCGCCCGGGTTAAACATCACGCGAGTGATCGGGGAATCGTTGCGTGAGTACAGACGGTTTTCGCCGATGGCGGGGAAAAGGAGAGTGACCATGCGCGCATCCAGCGCTACCACCGTCCCTAATCCTAGTTCGCTCTCTGTGTCGCTAATCCAGCGTTGACCAAGTGTAAAAGGCATATATGTTCGGCTCTTTAGTTCTTTAATTGCAGGCAATAGTTGATCATCTCCATGTACAACCGGAGATGCGTCAAAATTGGGGCCAGGAATGGAAAGGGCGCTATATTACTGGATGGCAGAACGTTCGTCACGTCCTCCTCACGGTTCATTTTCAGGCTTCTGCGCCCGCGGAATGGGTGAGAAAAAATCAAAATAGCCCCAGCTGTCCTGTCACTATTGTAGCAAAGTCGTCGTTGACGAAGGGCAGGATCCCTTCCGCTACCGGCTGCAGCTGCTTTGACAAATAGTGGTCGTAATCGAGTGGCGACTGCTGATAATCCACCGGTTCCGGACCGCCGGTGGTCCAGACGTATTTGATGGTGCCGCGTTGCTGATACTGCTGCGCCCGACCCCGCTTCAGGTTGTGCTCATCGGCAAGCCTCGCGGCGCGCACGTGCGGCGGCACGTTGCGCTGATACTCCGCCAGCGGCCGACGCAGGCGTTTGCGATAAACCAGCTGCTCATCGAGCTCGCCGTTCATCAGCCTGGCGATAGTCTCCCGCACATAATCCTGATAGGGCTGGTTGCGGAAAATGCGCAGGTACAGCTCCTGCTGAAACTGCTGGGCCAGCGGCGTCCAGTCGGTGCGCACCGTTTCCAGACCCTTGAAAACCATGCGCTGGCCGTCGCCCTCCTGAATCATTCCGGCGTAACGCTTCTTGCTGCCGGTATCGGCTCCGCGGATCGTCGGCATCAAAAAGCGGCAGAAGTGGGTTTCGTATTCCAGCTCCAGGGCGCTGGTTAGCTGGAGTTTGCCAAGCTCCTGCGCCCACCAGGCGTTGACGTCGTTCACCAGCGTCCGGCCGATCTCCGCCGCCTGCGCTTCGCTGTGCGGGCGCTTAAGCCAGACGAAGGTGGAGTCGGTATCGCCGTAGATGACGTCATAACCATTGGCTTCAATTAACGCTTTAGTCTGACGCATGATCGCGTGGCCGCGCATGGTGATCGACGAGGCGAGACGTGGGTCGAAGAAGCGGCAGGCGCTGGTGCCCAGCACGCCGTAAAAAGCGTTCATGATGATCTTCAGCGCCTGGGAGAGCGGCTTATTGTGCTGGCGCTTGGCTTCATCGCGGCCGTGCCAGATCTGGCTGACAATCCCCGGCAGGCAGTGCTTGTCTCGCGAGAAGCGGGCGCCGAGGAAGCCCTCAATGCTGTGCTGGTCATCGGGCTGCGCCAGGCCCTCCACCAGGCCGACAGGATCGATTAAAAAGGTGCGAATGATCGACGGATACAGGCTCTTGTAGTCCAGCACCAGCACCGAGTCATACAGGCCGGGGCGGGAGTCCATCACATAGCCGCCGGGGCTCGCCTGGGGCGGCACGTCGCCGAGGTTCGGCGCCACGTAGCCCAGGCGGTGCATGCGCGGAAAATAGAGGTGACTGAAGGCGGCGACCGAGCCGCCGTGGCGATCGGCGGGCAGGCCGTTGACCGTCGCCCGCTCGAGCAGAAATGGCATGATCTCCGTTTTGTGGAAGATCCGCGTCACCAGCTCGCAGTCCTGTAGGTTATAGATGGCCAGCGCCGGTTTATCTTCATGGAAGCGGCGATCGATCTCGTCCATCCGATCCCATGGGTTGTCGATGGCTTTGCCTTCGCCCAGCAGCTCGCGGGCCACCGCCTCCAGCGAAAAGGAGGAGAAATTCCAGAACGCCGATTTCAGCGCGTCGATGCCGTCAATAATCAGCCGGCCGTGGGCCTGGGCGAAGAAGACACCGTTCTTAAAACCGTGCTCGCGCCACTCCAGCTCGCTGTTGCCGCGGCCGAGCCTTAGCGGGATGCGGTAGCGTTCGGCATGCTTTTGCAGGACGCGCAGATCGAACTGCACCACGTTCCAGCCGATCAGCACGTCGGGGTCGTGATCGGCAAACCAGGCGTTGAGTTTTTCCAGCAGCAGGGGGCGACTGGCGACGTAGACCAGATCGAAATCGACGTCTGGCGGCGTTTCCGGTTCGGGGCCCAGCATGTAGACCACCCGCTGACCGCAGCCTTGCAGGCCGATGCAGTACAGCTCGCCGTGGCGGCTGGTTTCGATATCCAGCGACACCCATTTCAGCGGCGGGCGATAGTCAGGATTAGGTTTCATGCGCGCGTTAACCAGCTGTGGGCCGCGCGTTTCGCCTTCCACCCACACCGGGGCGGTAATAAAGCGCTCCATCAGGTAGCGCTCCGGCGGACGGATATCGCCCTCATAGAGGGTGACGCCGCTGTCGCGGAGCATCTTCTCCAGACGCATCAGTTGACGATGGGCGCGGCAGTAGAGGCCGACAACCGGCTGGCGGTGGAAATCTTTCAGGGCCAGCGGGGCGAAGCGGAAGCCTTTCTCACCCTGCAACAGTCGCTCAGCCTGCGCCCGCTGCGCTTCGGGGATAAAGGCGACGGACTCCTGCGGCGGCAGCGTGACCTGCAGCGGGCCGTCGTCGGTGGCCAGCCAGAAGGAAAGCTCGGTGCCTTGCGGAGTGTCCCGCCAGTGACGGGTGAGTAGAAAACCTGCTCGTGGCTGGGTCACGGGTGCTCTCGATGATAAAAAACCAGGCCTGATTATAGCCTAGTTTCTCAATGAGTGCTGGGATTTTATACAGGTATTCGGCGCTGAGGTGGCCCCCGGATTTCGGCTTGCGCCTTATCCGGTCTGCCAGACGGTGCAGAGCCGTAGCCCTGCTAAACGCAGCGCGAGCAGGGTGATTATTGGCCGTAGTAGGCTTTGGCCCCATGCTTACGCAGATAGTGTTTATCCAGCAGCGTCTGCTGCATATCCGGCAGCTGCGGCGCCAGCTGGCGGCAGAAGATGCCCATATAGGCGATCTCTTCCAGCACGATGGCGTTATGCACCGCGTCTTCGGCGTTTTTACCCCACGCGAACGGGCCGTGGGAATGAACCAGCACGCCGGGCATCTGCGCCGGGTCGATCTCGCGCTGGCGGAAGGTTTCGACAATCACCTTGCCGGTTTCCCATTCGTATTCGCCGTTGATCTCCGCATCGGTCATCAGCCGGGTGCAGGGCACCGGACCATAGAAATAGTCGGCGTGGGTGGTGCCGGTCGCCGGAATAGCTTGACCGGCCTGCGCCCAGATGGTGGCGTGGCGCGAATGGGTATGCACAATGCCGCCCAGCGTCGGGAAGGCCTGATACAGCAGGCGATGGGTCGGGGTATCCGACGAGGGTTTCTTCTTACCCTCCACCACTTCGCCGCTCTCCAGACTGACCACCACCATATCGTCGGCGGTCATCACGCGGTAATCCACGCCGGAGGGTTTGATAACCAGAACGCCCTGGTCGCGGTCGACGGCGCTGACGTTGCCCCAGGTTAAGGTCACCAGATTATGCTGCGGCAGCGCTAAGTTGGCTTCCAGCACCTGGCTTTTAAGATCTTCTAACATAGTGTGCTCCGAATAGCAGGCGAGTCGGGTATCCCTCACCCCGACCCTCTCCTGGCGGGAGAGGGAGAAAGGCGGCATCGCGCCAGGTCGGTACCCTCTCCCCGGCGGGGAGAGGGGAGGGTGAGGGGGCGACCTCTTAGCGTTTTGAACCGTAATAGACTTCATTCCAGCGCAGCGCGTCTTTGAAGGCCGGCAGACGGGTGTCGTTGTCGATGACCGTCAGCTCGATATCATTCAGTTCGGCGAACTGGCGCATATCGTCGAGGTTCAGCGCATGGCTGAAGACGGTATGGTGCGCGCCGCCGGCGATGATCCAGGCTTCCGAAGCGGTACGCAGATCCGGCTGCGCTTTCCACAGGGCGTTGGCCACAGGCAGCTTCGGCAGGTCGTGCGGGGTCGGGACGGTTTCGATGGTATTGACCAGAAGACGGAAGCGGTCTCCCAGGTCGATCAGGCTGGCGACAATCGCCGGGCCGGTCTGAGTATTGAAGATCAGGCGCGCCGGATCCGCTTTGCCGCCGATGCCCAGCGGCTGGACGTCGAGGATCGGTTTCTCGGCGGTGGCGATCGTCGGGCACACTTCCAGCATGTGCGAGCCGAGCACCAGATCGTTGCCGTTGTCGAAGTGGTAGGTGTAATCCTCCATAAAGGAGGTGCCGCCCTGCAGACCAGTTGACATCACCTTCATGATGCGAAGCAGAGCGGCGGTTTTCCAGTCGCCCTCGCCGGCAAAGCCGTAGCCCTGCTGCATCAGGCGCTGTACGGCGAGCCCCGGGAGCTGTTTCAGGCCGTGGAGATCTTCAAAGGTGGTGGTAAAGGCGTGGAAACCGCCCTGTTCGAGGAAGCGTTTCATCCCCAGCTCAATGCGCGCGGCGTCCAGCACGTTTTGACGCTTGTCGCCGTGAACCTGCGCCGCCGGGGTCAGACGATAGCTGCTCTCGTATTCATCGACCAGGGCGCTGATATCGCCGTCGCTGACGCTGTTGACCACTTGCACCAGATCGCCGACCGCCCAGGTGTTCACTGAGAAGCCAAACTTGATCTGCGCCGCGACTTTATCGCCGTCGGTCACCGCCACTTCGCGCATGTTATCGCCGAAACGGCACACTTTCAGATGGCGAGTATCCTGTTTGGAGACCGCCTGGCGCATCCAGCCACCGATGCGCTGGTGGGCCTCTTTATCCTGCCAGTGGCCGGTCACCACGCTGTGCTGCTGGCGCATACGGGCGCCGATGAAGCCGAACTCGCGGCCGCCATGCGCGGTCTGGTTCAGGTTCATAAAGTCCATATCGATGCTGTCCCAGGGCAGCGCGGCATTGTACTGCGTATGGAACTGTAGCAGCGGCTTGTTGAGAATGGTCAGGCCGTTGATCCACATTTTTGCCGGCGAGAAGGTGTGCAGCCAGACCACTAACCCGGCGCATTTGTCATCGTAGTTAGCGTCGCGGCAGATGTGGGTGATCTCGTCCGGGGTGGTGCCCAGCGGCTTAAGGACCAGTTTGCACGGCAGTTTGGCTTCCGCATTCAGGCTGTTCACCACATGTTCGGCATGCTTCGTCACCTGGCGCAGGGCTTCCGGGCCGTACAGATGTTGGCTGCCAATAACGAACCATATTTCATAGTTATCAAAAATCGTCATTTTCGTATCCTTAATGGGTGAGCGCTGCCTGAGATTGCGGGGCTTTTTCCGCCTTTGCAGCCGAAGGGAGATAGTGTTGTTCGGCGCTGACCGACCACTGTTGGTAGCGCTGATAGAGTTGTTCGAAACGCTGTGCCTGCGCCGGGCGCGGCTGCAGGGTGGTTTCCACCCGGCTTGCCATCCGCTGCTGGGCGGCTGGAATATCCTCATAGACGCCGGCGGCGACGGCGGCGAAGATAGCCGCCCCCAGCGCGCAGCACTGATCGGAGGCGACAATCTGCAGCGGACGGTTCAGCACGTCGCAGCAGGCCTGCATGATGACCTGGTTTTTCCGCGCGATACCGCCAAGCGCCATGACGTTGTTAACCGGGATCCCCTGCTCGGTGAAGCACTCCATAATGGCGCGGGCGCCGAAGGCGGTGGCGGCGATCAGACCGCCGAACAGCGCCGGCGCGTCGGTGGCCAGGTTAAGGTCGGTGATCACCCCTTTCAGGCGCTGGTTGGCATTCGGCGTGCGACGGCCGTTGAACCAGTCAAGCACCACCGGCAGATGCTCCAGCGATGGATTGTTGGCCCAGGCTTCGGTGAGCGCCGGCAGTAACTGTTTTTGGCTGGCTTTGATTTGCTCCCGCAACGCTGGCTGCTGCTGGGCTAGCTGCTCCAGCGGCCAGCCGAGAATGCGACCAAACCAGGCGTAAATATCGCCGAAGGCGGACTGGCCTGCCTCCATACCGATAAAGTGCGGGACCACGCTGCCGTCGACCTGGCCGCAGATGCCTTTGACCGTGCGGTCGCCGACGCTCTCTTTATCGGCAATCAGAATGTCGCAGGTGGAGGTGCCGATGACTTTCACCAGCGCGTTAGGCTGCGCGCCGGCGCCCACGGCGCCCATATGGCAGTCGAAGGCGCCGCCGGAGATGGCCACGGTCTGCGACAGGCCCAGGCGCTGGGCCCACTCTGCGCTCAGCGTGCCGACCGGCACATCGGCCGTCCAGGTATCGGTGAACAGCGGCCAGGCCAGATGCTGGTTAATGATGGGATCAAGCTCATCGAAGAAGCTGGCCGGCGGCAGACCGCCCCAGCTCTCATGCCACAGGGATTTATGCCCGGCGCTGCAGCGGCCGCGGCGCAGATCCTGCGGACGGGTGGTGCCGGAGAGCAGGGCGGGCACCCAGTCGCAAAGCTCCACCCACGAGGCGGCTGCCTGGGCGACGGCGTTATCTTCCCGGGTGACGTGGAGGATTTTGGCCCAGAACCATTCGCTGGAGTAGATCCCGCCAATATAGCGCGAGTAATCTTCTTTGCCCGGCTGGTGGCACAGGCGGGTGATCGCCTCGGCTTCCTCGACCGCGGTGTGATCCTTCCACAGGACAAACATGGCGTTAGGGTTGTCAGCGAATTCTTCGCGCAGCGCCAGCACGTTGCCCTCGGCATCAACGGGAGCCGGGGTTGAGCCGGTGCTGTCGACGCCAATGCCCACGACGTCGGCGCGCTGTTCGGCGCTCAGGGAGGCAAGTACGCTTTTCAGCGCCGCTTCCATGGACTCGATGTAATCTCGCGGGTGGTGGCGGAACCGGTTGTTAGCGCCATCGCAATATTGCCCTTCCCGCCAGCGCGGATACCACTCCACGCTTGCCGCCAGTTCTGCGCCGGAGGCGCATTCCACCGCCAGGGCGCGGACTGAGTCACTACCAAAGTCGAGGCCAATCGCAATTGCCATCTTGTTACTCCATGCAGAAATCATTCATGCAGCAACAGTAGATATCCCCGGCAAAATCCGTCAGGCCGGATTCGCTAATCTTATGGATTATTTTGCTGTCACCTCGCAAAGTGTGACGCCGTGCAAATATTCGATGTGGACTTTCCTGCCGTATTTATAGACACTTTTGTTACCCGGCATATCACGGTGGAATGCACGCCGCTGGCGCTTTTTTCGCTTGCTGTGCGGCTTTTTAGCGAAATTCCCACTGCCGTCGCAGTCGTGACAGGGCCGAGAGCGATAAAATGATGAATATGGACAATTGGTGTCACTAATACCTTCGGGGAGAACCACGCGTATGGCCGAAACGCAAAACGATCCGCTGCTGCCGGGCTACTCTTTTAACGCTCATCTGGTCACCGGTCTGACGCCGATTGAGGCGCAGGGATACCTGGATTTTTTTATCGACCGCCCGCTGGGTATGAAAGGCTATATCCTCAACCTGACGATCCGCGGCGAGGGGGTGATCAACAACCACGGCGAGCAGTTTGTCTGCCGGCCGGGCGATATGCTGCTGTTCCCGCCGGGGGAGATCCATCACTACGGCCGCCATCCCGACGCCAGCGAGTGGTATCACCAGTGGGTCTACTTCCGCCCGCGCGCCTACTGGCACGAGTGGCTCAACTGGCCGACCATCTTCGCCCAGACCGGCTTTTTCCGTCCGGACGAGCAGTGGCAGGCGCGCTTTGGCGAGCTGTTCGGCCAGATAGTCGATGCCGGACAGGGGGCGGGGCGCTATTCCGAACTGCTGGCGATTAATCTGCTGGAACAGCTCCTGCTGCGGCGGATGGAGGCGATCAACGAATCGCTGCATCCGCCGCTGGATAACCGGGTGCGCGACGCCTGCCAGTACATCAGCGACCATTTGGCGGACAGCCATTTTGATATCGCCAGCGTCGCCCAGCACGTCTGCCTGTCGCCCTCGCGTCTGTCGCACCTGTTCCGCCAGCAGTTAGGGATCAGCGTGCTCGGCTGGCGTGAAGACCAGCGCATCAGCCAGGCCAAACTGTTGCTGAGCACCACGCGGATGCCGATCGCCACCGTCGGGCGCAACGTCGGCTTTGAAGATCAGCTCTATTTTTCCCGCGTGTTCAAAAAATGCACCGGCGCCAGCCCGAGCGAATTCCGCGCGGGATGTGAATAAAAAGTAAAGAAAGTGAAATGATGACCCGCTTAAATGTCACAGCCAGTAAACTATTAAGACAATTGTTGGCTTGACGACGGCGCGATGGCTTCGGAGAATCCGGGCTTCGTTTTTTAACCGGGTACATTATGCAAGCATTGCTCGAACACTTTATTACCCAATCCACGGTCTACTCGTTGTTAGCCGTGATGCTGGTGGCCTTTCTCGAGTCGCTGGCGCTGGTGGGGCTTATTTTACCCGGAACGGTGATGATGGCCGGCCTTGGCGCGCTGATTGGCGGCGGTGAGGTTAATTTCTGGCAGGCGTGGCTGGCGGGGATCGTGGGCTGTCTGCTGGGAGACTGGATCTCATTCTGGCTCGGCTGGCGCTTTAAAAAGCCGCTGCACCGCTGGTCGTTCATGAAGAAAAACCGCGCCCTGCTGGAAAAAACCGAGCATGCGCTGCACCAGCACAGCATGATCACCATCCTGATTGGCCGCTTTGTCGGGCCGACGCGTCCGCTGGTGCCGATGGTCGCCGGGATGCTCGACCTGCCGGTGGCCAAATTCGTGCTCCCGAATATTATCGGCTGCCTGCTCTGGCCGCCGCTCTATTTCCTGCCGGGGATTCTCGCCGGCGCGGCGATTGATATTCCGGCCGATGAAAACAGCGCCAGCTTTAAATGGCTGCTGCTGGGGGCGGCGCTGCTGGCCTGGCTGGCGGGGTGGCTGTGCTGGCGGCTGTGGCGGAGCGCGAAAACGTCTGGCGATCGGCTGTCCCGCTGGCTGCCGCGCGGGCGTCTGCTGTGGCTGGCGCCGTGTATGGTCGCGCTGGCGGCAACGGCGTTAACATTTGTCTTCCGCCATCCGCTGATGCCGGTCTATCTGGCGATCCTGCACAAGGTTATCGCGCGCTGATCCCCATCAGATGCGAGGCGCTGCTGCGGCCGCTTAACAGCTCGGCGGTAGCGCCATCCCAGACAATGCGCCCTTCGGCGACCACAATCGAGCGCGGCGCGATGCGCGCGGCATCTTCCACGCTGTGCGAAACCATCAGCAGGGTGAGCTGCTGCTGTTCACAGACATCCGCCACCAGCGCCAGCATCTCCTGACGCAGCGCCGGGTCGAGCGCCGAGAAGGGTTCATCCAGCAGCAGCACCGGCTGCTGGCGCACCAGACAGCGGGCCAGCGCCGCGCGCTGCCGTTGACCGCCGGAGAGCGCTCCCGGCAGGCGGTCAAGCAGGGCATCAATTCCCATCTGGACGGCAATCGCCGTGACTTTCTGCTGCTGTTCGCGGCTCAGTTTCAGGCCAGGGTGGATCCCGAGGCTGATATTCTGCCGAATGGTCAGATGGTTAAACAGGTTATTCTCCTGGAACAGCATCGAGACCGGACGCTGCGCCGGCGGCGTCGCGTGATGCGTCTCGCCGTTAATCTGCAGGCTGCCGCTGGCGGGCGGCAGAAAACCGGCGATCAGATTCAGCAGGGTGCTCTTTCCGGCGCCGCTGGGGCCGAGCACCGCGATGCGCTCGCCGCGCGCGACGTCGAGAGTAAAGCGCATCGGCAGATGCTGGTACAGCCATGTCACATCATTGAGTTTTAGCATCACGCCCCGGAAGTTTTTCAATCAGCGTAAATAATAAGAAACAGAGCAGCAGCAGAAGCAGAGCGGTGACGGCGCCGTCCTGGCTGCGGTAGGCGCCTATCTGCTGGTAGAGATAGAAAGGCAGGGTGCGGAACGCCTCGTTGCCGAACAGCGCCACCACGCCGAAGTCGCCAATCGACAGCACGCAGGCGAAGGCTAACGCCTGGGCTAGGGGGCGCCGGAGCGCGCGAAGTTCGATGACCCGCAGTCGCGTCAGGCCTTCGATCCCCAGCGACTGGCACAGCATATTGTAGCGGACGGCAATGTCGCGCATCGGGTTTTCCAGCACTTTAAGCGCGTAGGGGATCGCCATCAGAGCGTTGGTAAAGATGACGATGCCGTCGGCGGACTCCGGCAGGCCGATGCTGTTATTGAGCAGCAGAAAGAAGCCGGTAGCCAGCACGATGCCCGGCATGGCAAGGATCAGCATGCCGCTCAGCTCCATAGCCTGCCCGGCCAGCGGCCGCTGGCGGGCGCGCAGCTCTCGACTGCTCCATAGCAGCATCATTGTCAGGGTCACGCTCAACAGCCCGGCGGCGATGGCGATGCGCAGGGAAGTCGTTAATGCCTGCCAGAGGGCGGGCTGCGCCAGCACGTCCAGCATATTGCGGTTGACCCCGTCGACGATGACCGCCAGCAGCGGCGGCAGCAGCAGCAGCAGGGCGGCGCCGATCAGCAACCCATCGCTCAGCCGGCTATGCAGGCGATCGTCAGGGTCACGCCAGCCGCGGACATGGCTGACGCCGATAGCCACCGCTTTACTGAGGCGCTGGCTGAGCAGCACCAGCCCGAGGCAGCAGAGCATCTGAATCAACGCCAGCATTGCCGCTCGCGCCGGATCGTAGTCAAAGCTCAGCGCCTGGTAGATAGCCAGCTCAATCGTGGTGGCCTTCGGGCCGCCGCCCAGTGACAGCACGGTGGCGAAGCTGGCAAAGCAGAGCATAAAAATCAGCGCGGCGACGGCGGGAATGTGCCGGCGCATCCATGGCCATTCGACGAGGCGGAAGAAGGCATAGCCGCGCATGCCAAGCTGGGCGGCAATTTGCCGCTGCTCGCCGGGAATGTTCTCCAGCGCCTGCAGCAGCAGGCGGGTGGCCATCGGCATATTGAAAAAGACGTGCGCCAACAGGATGCCCTGCAGGCCGTAAGGTGAGAAATCCCACTGCCAGCCAAAAGTGTGAAACAGCGAGGCCAGCCAGCCCTGGCGGCCATAGACGCTGAGGATGCCGAACACCGCCACCAGCACCGGCAGGATCAGGGTCATCGCGCACAGACGCAGCAGCAACGTGCGGCCGGGGAAGCGACGCCGATAAAGCGCGCGGGCGAGAAAGATAGCCGGCCCCACCGAAAGCAGCGCTGACAGCGACGCCTGCCAGAAGGAGAAGCGCACCACATGCCAGAGGTAGCTATCGCTGAAGACCGTCCGCCAGCCCGCGCCGGGCGCGCTGAACCACAGCGCCAGAAACGCCGCCAGCGCGACGGCGCAGAGCAGCGTAGCGGCGAACAGGCCCGGCAGCAGCCCGCTCAGGTTTAGCGGCTGACGGCGCGTTGCCATGCGCTAATCCAGGTCTGACGCTCGCTGGCGACCTGCTGCGGGGTAAACGTCAGCGTGGTCTGCGGTTTTACCAGGCTTGCAAAACCGGCCGGCAGCGCGACCTGGGTCACCGGATACATCCAGTTGCCGGTGGGGATAGCGTTCTGGAAGCCGGGCGAGATCATGAATTTGAGGAATTTTTCCGCCAGTTCCGGCTGCTTGCTGGCGGCGGTGCGGGCGGCAACTTCGACCTGCAGATAGTGGCCTTCCGCGAAGTTCGCCGCCGCATAGTGGTCTTTCTTCTCTTCAATCATGTGGTAGGCCGGCGAGGTGGTGTAGCTCAAGACCAGGTCGCTTTCCCCTTTCAGGAACAGACCGTAGGCTTCGCTCCAGCCCTTGGTGACGGTAACGGTTTTCGCCGCCAGCTTCTGCCAGGCCTCGGGCGCTTTATCGCCATAGACTTTTTGCATCCACAGCAGCAGCCCCAGCCCCGGGGTGCTGGTGCGCGGATCTTCATAGATGACCCGCCATTTTTGCGGGCTCTCGACCAGCTCTTTCAGGCTCTTCGGCGGGTTGGCCAGTTTGTTTTTGTCATAGACGAAGGCGAAATAGCCGTAATCGTAGGGGACAAAGGTGTCGTTATCCCAGCCGCCCGGCACGCTGACCGCGCTGGCGGGTACGTTGCTTTTGGCAAACAGTTTACTCTGCGCCGCGGCTTCCAGCAGGTTGTTATCAAGGCCAAGCACGACGTCGGCCTTGCTGTTTTTGCCTTCCATGCGCAGGCGATTCAGTAGCGAAACGCCATCTTCCAGCGCGACGAACTTCAGCTCGCAGCCGCAGTCCGCTTCAAAGGCTTTTTTGACCGCCGGGCCGGGGCCCCAGTCGGCAGAGAAGGAGTCATAGGTATAGACGGTAAGAACAGGCTTAGCCAAAGCGGGCATGGCGACCAGCGCCAGCAGCGGGAGTAATTTTTTCAACACTTTGCACCTCAGAAAAAAGGGGGGGCAAAGGATTTTGAGTGAGCCTCAAATCCCTTCGCCGGCGTTATCCGGATCAGGTTCGACGGGTATTTTCTCAGCCCATACGCTTCATCCTTCAAGCCGCATCTGCGTTAGCTTCGCGCGTTCACCCCAGTCACATAGTTATCTATGCTCCAGTGGATTCACCCGCTTGCTGCCTTGATGCAACTTGAATGATATTGCGTATGTTTATTAGCACCCCGTTGAGAACGGCCTTAGTGTAATGATTTTGTCAGATGACGGAAAGCGCTTACGGCTCCGGCGGCGCAAACCATGCGGATTTAAAATCGAACCAGCCGAGGGTGTTCATCCGCACGCCGCGCATACTGCGCTGGCCCTGAATCATCAGCCAGTGATGGATCAGCGGCACGATATGCTGGCTGGCCAGCAGGCGCTGACTCCAGGTGGCCGGATTAAACTCTCCCGCGCGCCAGCGGCTGGCGTCTTCCTGCCAGTCGATGGGGATGCAGCGCTGAATCAGCGGGACTTCGTACAGATAGGCGAATAGCGAGAATTCGATTGGCAAGGTGAAGTTAACGCTGTTGAGCCAGATATCGCTGACTACCTCGCCGCGATGCCAGGCATCGTACTCCAGCTCCTGGATCTCCAGCTTCACCTGATGCGCGGCCAGCAGGTCGCGCATGATCCCGCCGATCACCCGATGTTCGACGTGATCGCGGTAATAGGTGAGGGTGACCGTCTCCAGCCCCGCCGGCTTGTCGCTGGCGTGATTGCTGGCGTGATGCCAGCGCGGCAGCAGGCCGTAGGCGGGAAACCAGTTGCCCTGGTAAAGTTCGCCCGCGTGGTAGAGCAGGTTCGCGGGCTGGAACAGATAGCTTAACCAGCGGCGCACCGCCTCGTTGGCGCCCAGCGGGCTTCGCGAGTCAAACAGCAGGTAGTAGCACCCCTCTTCCAGACGACTCTCCACCGCCTTTTCGCTTTCGGTATTGCCCTGCAGCGTCAGGCCGCCGTTGGGCTCTTCGCTAATTTCCGGTAGCACCCAGACGTTCACCTCATCGATCAGCGCCCGGTAGCCAAAATAGTCCTCAAAGGCGTGGATCTTGAGCTGGTTCTGATTGTTACGCACCACGGCATACGGGCCGGTGCCGACCGGCATCGAAGAAAAGTGGTTCATGGTCTGCCACTCCTGCGGCAGCACCATCGCTGGCACCTGGCCCAGCAGCCAGGGCAGCCAGCGGTCGGGCTGGCGCAGATGAATATCCAGGGTCCAGGCGGTGGGCGACTCGATGCGTTCGATATGCGAATAGAGCGGCAGGGCATTGCTGCGCTGCAGAGAAGCGATCACATCGCTCATCTCCAGCTCACGGCCATGGTGAAAATGGATGCCTGGCCGGAGGAAAAAGCGCCAGTGGGTGGGCGTCAACTGCTGCCAGTGGTGGGCAATATCAGCTTCCAGTTCCCCATTTTCCTCATTTACCCGCGTCAGCGCGCTGAATATTTGCCGGGCGATATGGGTTTCCGAACGTCGCAGCGCGCTGCCGGGCAGTAAATTCTTCATCGGCCGGTAGTAGAGCACGCGCAGGATGTGCCGCCCCTGGCGGAAGCTGCGCCCGAGATGCGAGACCAGCATCTGACGGACGGCGGCTTTATCGCCGACCAGCTGCACCAGCTGATCGATGCGATCCTGTTCAAGCAGATCTTCGGCACGCTGCTGCTGCAGGGCGAGGCCGGTATAGAGAAAGGTCAGCCGCGAGCGTTTTCCGCGGCCAGCCTCCGCCTTCCAGGTCAGCCAGCCGCGGGACTCCATCATATTGAGCAAGGTGCGCATGTGGCGGCGCGAGCAGCTTAGCATTTCCGCCAGCTCGTTGAGGGTGGTCTCCTGCGACTTGCCGTCGCAGCACTGCCATAGACGGATGAACTGTTGTTGCAGACGGCCGGAAGACATAAAAGGGGAACTCCTGCGCAAAACTCAGCAATTTATTACTCCCCATATTAAGCCAATAATGAATCCCGATGAAGCGAGGAGGTGAATATGATGAGGTCTACCGCAAAATCGTTCTACCAGCGCTACTTTTCTGCGACGCAGGAAGCGTCCTGGCTGGCCCGCCTGATGGCAGGACGACAGCAGGAAATCCTGGGCGAACTGATGCAGTGGGGAGTGACGTCAAAGACCTCTGATCATTGACTTGCAGACATCATGTGTGACTGAGTATTGGTGTTATACTCGTCGTTTTTCAAGCTGCAGGTGCGCGCGCTTGCCCGGGTCTATCGCTGTCGATGCTCCCAGAGCCTATGTTCTGGCCGCGTGAATCGCCCCTACGGGACTCACCCTTTCGGTGCCAGCGTAAGCGCTGCGCAAAACGGTTAACCGTTTGTCCTGCAACGTGAAATCCACAGAGTATAGAATCACCCGCCAGCAGAAAGCCTCTGCTGGCTTTTTTCGTTTACTTCGCGTGTGTTAAGGACATTTCATGCTGTGGTTGATGACGATGGGACGACGGCTAAACGGCGTCTATGCCGCCTTTATGCTGGTTGCTTTTATGATGGGCGTGGCGGGCGCATTGCAGGCGCCGACGTTGAGTTTGTTTCTCAGCCGCGAAGTGGGGGCGCAGCCGTTCTGGGTGGGCCTGTTCTACACCGTGAATGCGATAGCCGGGATCCTGGTGAGCCTGGCGCTGGCCAAGCGCTCCGATAGCCGCGGCGACCGGCGGCGGTTAATTATGTTCTGCTGTCTGATGGCGGTAGGCAATGCGCTGCTGTTTGCCTTCAACCGCCACTATCTGACGCTGATCACCTGTGGGGTGATGCTGGCATCCATCGCTAACGCCGCCATGCCTCAGCTCTTTGCCCTGGCGCGGGAATATGCCGACAGCTCGGCGCGGGAAGTGGTGATGTTCAGCTCGGTCATGCGTGCCCAGCTGTCTCTGGCGTGGGTGATTGGCCCGCCGCTGGCCTTTATGCTGGCGCTCAACTATGGCTTTACCACCATGTTCTCTATTGCGGCGGGCATCTTTGCGATCAGCCTGGCGCTGATTGCGGTCAAACTGCCCTCGGTTCCGCGCGTGGAACAGCCCTCGGAAGAGGCGGAGGCGCTGGCGCAGGCCGGCGGCTGGCAGGACAAGAATGTGCGGATGCTGTTTATCGCCTCCACCCTGATGTGGACCTGCAACACCATGTATATCATTGATATGCCGCTGTGGATCAGCAGCGATCTCGGGCTTCCCGACAGTCTGGCCGGGATCCTGATGGGCACCGCCGCCGGCCTGGAGATTCCGGCGATGATCCTCGCCGGCTACTACGTGAAGCGCTTTGGTAAACGTAAAATGATGGTAGCGGCGGTGGCGGCCGGTGTGCTGTTTTATCTGGGGCTGATCCTGTTTCATGCCCGAACGGCGCTGCTGGCCCTGCAGCTGTTCAACGCCATTTTTATCGGCATAATCGCCGGGATCGGCATGCTGTGGTTCCAGGATTTAATGCCGGGACGCGCGGGGGCGGCGACCACCCTGTTTACCAACAGTATTTCCACTGGCGTGATCCTCGCCGGCGTGATGCAGGGGGCGCTGTCGCAGAGCTATGGCCACGCCAGCGTCTACTGGACGATCGCCGCGATTTCGCTGGTGACGCTGTTTTTAACCAGCAAGGTGAAAGATATCTGACCGTCCTCTTCGCCCCGGCGTGCAATTCGCCGGGGCCGCCGTCTTTACTTCAGTTCGATTCGCTTGATGTCGCCGATGATAAAAATGTAGGCAATCACGCCGATCAGCGCCGTCAGGCCGACGTAGATCAGTGCGTAAAAGAAGTTACCCGTTGCGGAGATAATCACGCCAATTATCAGTGGGGCTATAATCGACGCCATATTAGCGCAGAAATTAAATATCCCGCCGGTCAGGCCTGCCATATTTTCCGGGGCAATATCAGAAATTAACGTCCAGCCCAGACCAACCATTCCCTGACCAAAAAATGCCACTGACATAATAATAATAACGGTGCTGTTGGCGCTCACCCAGTTCGCCGCAATAATACAGCTGGAGAGTAATAATCCGGAAATTATTGGTAACTTCCGACTGATATTGACGGAGCCGGTTCGCTTCAGCAGTCGGTCCGAGATCCAGCCGCCGAAGAGGATGCCGATGGCGGCGGCGAGAAACGGCCAGGTGGCGAAGAAGCCAACGTGCAGCCAGGGAAGATGGCGCTCGTTGGCCAGATAGCTGGGAAACCACGTCAGGAAAAACACCAGCGTGGTGTTGCCCGCAAACTGACCCAGACTGGCGCCGAGGATCTGGCGACAGCCCAGCAGGCGCCTGGCGTCACGCCAGTTAAATGGAACGTTCTGGATTTTATTGTTAATACCGTTTGCGCCGATATAATCCAGCTCCGCTTGATTAGCCGTGCGCGATTCATGGGGTTCGTGATAAAAACGCCACCACACCAAAGTAAATAAAATACCTAATCCTCCGGTGAGGAAAAAAAGCGTTCTCCAGCCGTGATGTTCGAGGATTAAAAATAACAGCGGTGAGAAGGCCGCCAGTCCTATATATTCACCAACCGTATATGTTGCCGTCGCCCGTGCGCGCTCATGCTGCGGGAACCAGGTGCTGACGATGCGGCTGTTGGCCGGGAAGCAGGGCGCTTCACTGACGCCAAGTCCCAGGCGCAGAAGCAGCAGAGATTTAAGCCCGAGGGTGAAACTTTGCAGCAGGGTAAACAGCGACCAGAAGAAAATTGACAGGGCATAGGTCAGTTTGTTGCCGAAGCGGTCTAAAAACATGCCGCCGGGGATCTGCGCCAGGGCATAGGTCCAGGCAAAGGCGGAGAAAATGATGCCCATCATCGCCGGATCGATATGAATTTCCTGGGTTAACTGTGGGGCAACGATACCGAGGATGGTGCGGTCGAGATAATTGATCATCGTTCCGACGGACAACAGCAGTAAAATAACTATCCGAACGCGGCTTCTTTTTTTCGTCCCTGATGAGGAAGTGAGGACTTCCTGAGAGTTTGACATACTCATAGCGAGATCCTTTAAAGTTTAAAATATTTTTGCATATATTTGTATATGCAAAAATATCTCCGGGAACTATAGGTAGTATCTATGAATGGCAACGCTTTGTGGCACATTCATACGCTTCAGAAAATAATATTTGATACACCGCCGATATTTACCCGCTCATGCGCATTATTGGTGGCTTGCATGGTATATTAGCATCAGTGGATTTATTCTTATATTATACGGGCAAAAATAATGAACCTAAAGCAACTTTATTATTTTAAACGTCTGTCTGAAACTGAACATTATACCGAAGCGGCCTCCAGTCTGTGCATCACCCAGCCTTCGCTAAGCCATGCGATATCAGAGCTGGAGAAGGAGTTAGGGGTCGCACTGTTCGCCAGACAGGGACGGAACGTTAAAATTACGCAAAACGGCAAGCGTTTTCTGCCGTATGTCGAAGATGCCCTGGCCTCACTGGAAAATGGCCGCACAGTTTTGCAAAAAAACGGCGCTGAAAATAAAGAAAACATTCGTATCGCCTTTATTTACACGATGGGCGAATATGTTGTTCCGCAGTTAATTAATAAATATTCTCTTTCACCTGAGTTTCACAATGTGACTTTTTCTTTTACTCAAGGGACCTCGCTGACGCTGTTGCAGGAGCTGAAAGCGGGAAAAGTCGATCTGGCGATCTGCTCTTATATTGCCGATGAGCCCGATATCGATTTTATTCCGGTTATTCAGCAGGAGCTGGTGGTGGTGACCGCCAGGGATCATCCGCTGGCCCGTCTGTATGAACATGAAGTCGACCTCGTGGAGACGATTCATTATCCCTATATCTATTTTTCAGAAAATAGCGGCTTACGTCCGTTTATCGATAATGTATTTATGCAGCAAAAGCTGGTGCCGGAGATTGCCTGCTACGTGGAAGAGGATACCGCGATGGCCGGGCTGGTCAGCATTGACTACGGGATCGCGATCATGCCGCGGATCTCGGCGCTCTCCCATTACAACGTCCATATCCTGAAGATTAAAAACACCCTCCCTCCGCGCTATATCTATCTGGCGACCATGAAAGACCGGGGACTTTCCCCGGCGCTGCAGTCGTTTAAAAATGTGGTCATCCACGACAGCCAGAAGATCTGTTAGCGAATAGCCCGGAGTGGTCCTCCGGGCTAAGGGGTTATCAGGAGAGAATATCCATCACTTCACGCAGCTTATTGATGGCGATCTGTCCCGGCGCGGAAGCTTGACCCACGGTACCGAAGGTCATGGCTGAGCCAAAAAGACGCCCGGTCACCCGGCTGACGCCGCCTGATTTTCCCATCGACATGGTGATCAGCGGGCGGGTGGCATACTTCTCTTTCATGGTCAGCGTGGCGGCGAGCAGGGTCAGAACGTCCTGCGGCGATTGCGGCATCACCGCGATCTTCGGCAGATCGGCACCCAGATCCTGCATGCGGCGCAGGCGATAGATGATATCTTCCTGGGCGGGGGTTTTATGAAAATCATGGTTACTCATGATCACTTTGACGCCCGCGGCATGCGCATCGTCAACCAGCGCGCGGATCTGCGCTTCATCATTGAACAGCTCGACATCGATGACATCAACCAGTCCACTGCGCGCCGCTTCGCGGTTGAGCGCGAAGTAGGCATCGTCGCTGAGCTCGGTCTCGCCGCCTTCTTTCTTGCTGCGGAAGGTGAACAGCAACGGCAGGGCTTTCAGCGCACCACGGATTTCCGCCAGCGCGGCCATCACCTGGGCCATCTCTCTGACCTGCGTAAAGTGGTCAACGCGCCATTCGATGATATCGGCGCCGGCGTCGACCAGGCCGTGGGCGTTACCCAGTATTTCATCCAGCGTTTTGCCGATCAGCGGTACACAAATTAAGGTTTCCCCTTCCTGGAAGGTGATGTTCTTTACGGTAACTGCATTTGTCATGTAGGCATCCATTATTATTCGCGTTGAACCTCAGGCGGTGACTGCGGTGGGTGATACTTTTTGCGCCGCCCGAGCCTGCAGTTGACGATAGCCGATGTACAGGGCGATCACAAAGCCGATCACGGCGATCGCAAAATCAAACCACATAATGCTGGCAATACTGATCTGCGAAAGTTTGGCGGTGATCAGCGGGATCGTGAAGCTGGCGATACTGCCGGCGGTGTAGAAGATCCCGGTTGCCTTGCCTTTCCCGTTCGGGAAGCTCATCGCCATGATCGTCGCTCCCAGCTGTAGCACTCCGCCCGCGGCGGCAAAGCCGATGACAAAGGCGAAGCCGGTAACCATCATCGGCGTCGGGAACAGGCACACCAGCAGCAGCGAGACCATCGACAGGCCAGTATAGATGATCATGGCGACGGCAGAGCTGAACACCTCTTTGACGAAGGCAGCAGTCACGAAGACGCAGACCAACGACCCAACGGTATAGATGCTGAGCAGCTTAATCGCCGAGGCATAGGGCAGCCCGACCACGAACTGGCCGTACTGCGCCAGCCACTGGCTGACCAGATAGAACGTCGCCATGCCGATATAGCCGTACAGCGTGAAGATCATCATATCCAGTTTGTTGGCCTGCGGACGGGCGAACGTTTCCGCCTGTGGCTCAGGAGATTCCTCTTTTTTCGCTGCCTGGCTGTCAGGGAATGGCATTTTAAGCAGGTAAATCCCGCTCAGTACAAAGAGCGCCGCCGCAATCACGAACGACCAGCCGAACCATAGATTCGCCCAGATCAGGAAGCTGATAATGAACGGCAGCAGGAACTGCCCGGCGGAAACGAAGGCTTTGATCAGCACGTTGGCCCGGCTGGCGGAGTGCGGGAAAGATTCCATCAGCGCCGGATAGGTGCCGGAGTCGAGGAAGCTGTTCGCCAGGCCCGCCATAATGCCGAAGACATAGGCCAGATAGATATTTTTGGTCAGCAGAATGCCGATAAAAAAGATCAGATAGCTGAGGATCCCCAGATAGATAAAGGGCTTACGACCAAAGCGATCCGACAGAAAGCCGGTCACGATGGTCGCTAACTTACCAATACCTAACGAGGAGATAACGATCGATACGCCGGCTTTATCTGTTCCCCACTGTTCCTGAAGATGGGCCATGTTGAGGGTGATTAACAGCACCCCCATGCCGTGGATCAGGTAGTTGAGGTACAGCCCTGCCGCGGTAGGGACGTATTTATTTTTCATCGCTTGCCCCTTAGAACAGGATGCTTTTGATGTAATCAACCGGCATCTGTTTACCCGTCCAGATTTCGAACGCGCGCGCGCCTTGCCACAGCATCATCCCGAGGCCGTTTAGCGTGCGGCAGCCTTTTTTCTCAGCCACTTCCAGCAGGTGGGTTTTGCGCGGGTTGTATACGACGTCGGAGACGATCAGATCCGGACGCAGGAAGCTGTCGTCCGGCAGCAGCATCTGGCCTTCGAACGGCTTCATGCCGACCCCGGTGGCATTGGTCAGGATCACGCTGCTATCGATTTCGGCACGCAGTTTGTCATGATCGTCAAGATCGAACAGATGGATCTCACAGCGCGTGTTGTTGCGGATCTTGGCGACCGTTTCTTCGGCGTTGGCGAAGAATTTATCGCGACGGTTGAAGATGGAGATCGCCTTCACGCCATCCAGTGCCGCCTGGACGCAGAGTGCGGTCGCCGCACCGCCGGCACCGAGCACGGTCATCTTCTTGCCAATGATATCGATACCCGCTTCGCTAAGGGCGCGCATATAGCCGGTGCCGTCGGTGATATGCCCGGTCAGGACGCCGTCGTCATTGACCACGGTATTCACCGCCCCGACCAGCTGCGCCGCCGGCGACAGCTTATCGAGATACTGGCAAATCTCGGTTTTGTTCGGCATAGAGACGTTAAAGCCGCGCAGCTTCAAAGCCCGGAAGCCCTGGACAACGTCTTTCAGCTCCTGATTACCGACTTCAAAAGCCAGGTAGACGTAGTCCAGCCCGAGATGGGCGAAAGCCTCGTTGTGCATGGTGGGCGACATGCTGTGGCGAATCGGGGTGGCGATCAGACCAATCAGCTCAGTGTGTCCAGTAATACGTTCTGCCATGACAAAAATCCTCAATAAGTTAGAAAGGGAATTCGTTGTGCTTCGCGGCTGCCCAGCGCACCCATGTCTTCGAGGGTGTCCAGCACGTTGCGGCCTTCGCGGATGCCGTCGATAATGCGTCGCGCCATCACGCTGTCGCCGATATTCATGATTTTGACGTTATTGGCATTGGCCCAGCGTTCGATCTCGTCGAGACCCGTCCGGTTGGCGCGCATCCCCAGACAGACAAAGCCATAGTCGAAGGGGATATCGAAGGTGTGCTGTGTATTTTTCACCTGGAAATGGTCGGCAGCCACCGCCATCAGTTGCGTATTCATGTGCTGTTCGACCTGGTGCTCGTCGAGCATGGTCAACATGGCATTCTTGGTAATGATGTCGAGATCGCGACCGGCGGCGTCCTGCATTTCGATTAAGACCGCCTGCGCGCCGCGAGCGGTAAAGTATTCGATGACGTCGAGGCCAACGGCGCCCGCGCCGACAACGGCGATGCGTTTGCCCTCGACATGGGTAAATTTCGCCAGATTGTCGATCATGCCGGTAATGGAGAAGACTTTGCCTTCCGCGGCGTCAATATTCTCCCGCAGTCCAGCAATGGGCGGCAGCAGGGGGGTTGAGCCGGTGGCATTGACGATCAGATGTGGACGCAGGGCGGAAACCGAGGCCACGTCTGCCCGTTTGCCGACCTGCAGCATCAGGTTGTCCAGCGCGGCGATGCGGTTTTTCATAAACTGCGGGAAATCCGCGATGCGTTTTTTCTCCGGCAGACGGGCGATATCGCTGGCGAGACCGCCGACGTGATTTTTCGCCTCCAGCAGCCAGGTGTGGCAACCGACTTCCGCCGCGGTGCAGGCGGCCTCCATCCCGGCAGTGCCGGCGCCGATGACGACCACGTTCGTTTCGCGATTAACGCGCCGCGTTTTGTAGGCATCGCCGTGAATGATGTCCGGGTTAATTGAACAGCGCAGCGGACGCGAGCGGGCGATGCGATGGTCGGCGCAGCCGATGTTGCAGGAGATGCATTTGCGCATCAGGCGCTCTTTACCGCTTTGCACCTTCTGCACCCACTCCGGCTCGGCAATCAGACCGCGACCAATGGCAATGAGATCGGCATCGCCGCTGGCGAGGATATCCTCGGCCACCTGCGGGGTACGGATATTGCCAGCGATGACCGTGGGCTTATGGAATTTATCGCGCACCGCGCGGGAGAGGTAACGCTTCCAGCCATCCTCCAGCGACATCTGGTCGATTTGCAGATTCAGGTTGTCGTTCTGCGCCGCCGAGACGTTGATGATATCGACCTTCTCCTGACAGAGCTCAAGGATGCGCAAGGAATCTTCGAGAGTATTGCCGCCTTTGAGGAAGTCGTCGGCGCTGATGCGCAGGCTGACCGGAAAACGTGGCCCGACGCAGGCGCGAACTTTATCGACAATCAGACCTAATATTCGAGTGCGGTTTTCGACGCTGCCGCCAAATTCATCGGTGCGTTTGTTAAATAACGGCGATAAAAACTGGCTAATTAAATAGGAGTGGCCGGCATGAATTTCGACGCAGTCAAAACCCGCGCGACGAACGCGCTCTGCGGCGTCCCCGAATTTTTCCACCGCGTGATAAATTTCCTCATGGGTCATTGGCCGCGGAATATTACCGTGCTTTTTCGAGGGCGTCGTCGAGGAGGAGAGCGGTGTCTGACCCTCGAGGCGGTAGGCATAAGCGGAAGCGCCAGCGTGATTTAACTGAATGGATACGCAGGCGCCGTGTTTATGCAGGGTCTCGGTTAATTTAAACAGCCGTGGAATATATTGATCGTTATCGATGCGCAGCTGGGTGGTGCCGTTGGAAGCGAAAGGGAAATCAATACAGATATTTTCGATGGTGATAAGACCGGTGCCGCCTTTGGCCCGCAGTTCGTAGTATTCCAGCTGTTCCTGCGAGACCTCGCCATTGAGCGTAGCCATATTGGTGCCCATCGGGGGCATAATAATGCGGTTTTTTAGCGTCATGCCGTTGATGGTCAACGGACTGAAAAGGTGCGGATAGTGGCTCATCTCTTCTCTCCACAGGAGGCCGGGAGGCCGCTATGCGGGGGCCCGGGCGTGTCCTTAGTTAATATTTCTCTGTGGGAAAAGATAGCGAGGGGAAAAATTGAAAAATAATGCTTTTTTTTGCTGTGAGCTATAGGGGTTCTCTATGAGATTAACGCTTCTTTCACATTGTTATATTTTTATATTAAACACTCATACCTTATTTTTACTTGCAGTGAAGGGTTAATACATAAACCGCGCAGGTCAGGGGGAAGAAAGCGAAATCATTCGTCTTTATCGCGTGGGGCAGGCCAACGTCATGGGCTGACGTTCGAAGAATTAATATTGTTTTTTGTGCGTGAGATCTCAATTTTCTGCCGCAATAAATTAAAAAGCCCGGTCAAATGACCGGGCGCGAAGCTTAATTCATAAACGCCGGCAGCTTGTGCTCATAGTCGGAAATCGCCGCTTCATGTTGCAGCGTCAGGCCGATGCTATCCAGGCCATTAAGCATGCAGTGGCGACGGAAATCGTCGATCTTAAAGCTGTAGGTTTTATCCCCCGCTTTCACCACCTGCGCTTCCAGGTCCACTTCAAACGTAATGCCCGGGTTGGCCTGCACCAGTCTGAACAGCTCGTCGACCTGCTCATCGCTCAGCGTCACCGGCAGCAGCTGGTTGTTGAAGCTGTTGCCGTAGAAAATATCGGCAAAGCTTGGGGCGATAACGACTTTAAAACCGTAATCGGTCAGCGCCCACGGCGCATGCTCGCGGGAGGAGCCGCAGCCGAAGTTTTCCCGCGCCAGCAGGATAGAGGCGCCTTTGTACTCAGGAAAGTTCAGCACGAACTCCGGGTTCGGCTGTTGACCTTTATCATCGAGGAAGCGCCAGTCGTTGAACAGGTGCGCGCCAAAGCCGGTGCGGGTCACTTTCTGCAGAAACTGCTTGGGAATAATCGCGTCGGTATCGACGTTTGCAGCATCCAGCGGAACCACCAGGCCGGTATGTTGGGTAAATTTCTCTGCCATGATGGTCTCCTTACTTCAGATTACGGATATCGGCGAAATGGCCGGTCACAGCCGCCGCCGCGGCCATTGCCGGGCTCACCAGGTGCGTGCGTCCGCCGCGGCCCTGACGGCCTTCAAAATTACGGTTGCTGGTGGAGGCGCAGCGCTCGCCCGGGTTCAGGCGGTCGTTGTTCATCGCCAGACACATCGAGCAGCCCGGTAAGCGCCACTCAAAGCCGGCTTCGATAAAGATCTTATCCAGGCCTTCCGCTTCCGCTTGCGCTTTCACCGGACCGGAACCTGGTACCACCAACGCCTGGACGCCCGGCGCCACTTTACGCCCTTTGGCGATTTCCGCCGCGGCGCGCAAATCTTCGATACGCGAGTTGGTACAGGAGCCGATGAACACTTTATCGATAGCCACTTCCGTCAGCGGGATGCCGGATTTCAGTCCCATATAGGCCAGCGCTTTCTCAGCGCTGGCGCGTTCCACCGGGTCGCTGAATGACGCAGGATCGGGGATATTATCGGTGACCGAAATCACCTGGCCTGGGTTGGTGCCCCAGGTCACCTGCGGAGCAATCTCAGCCGCCTGCAGCGTCACCACGGTGTCAAATGTGGCGCCGTCGTCGGTTTTCAGGGTTTTCCAGTACGCCACCGCATCGTCAAAATCTTTGCCTTTCGGCGCGTGCAGACGGCCGCGTACGTAATTGAAGGTGGTTTCATCCGGCGCGACCAGGCCCGCTTTGGCGCCCATCTCGATCGCCATGTTGCACAGGGTCATGCGACCTTCCATGCTCAGATCGCGGATCGCTTCGCCGCAGAATTCCACCACGTGGCCGGTGCCGCCGGCGCTGCCGGTTTTACCAATGATCGCCAACACGATATCTTTGGCGGTGATGCCCGGCGCCGCTTTGCCTTGCACTTCGATTTTCATGGTTTTCGCACGACCCTGTTTCAGGGTCTGGGTCGCCAGCACATGTTCCACTTCGGAAGTGCCGATGCCGAAGGCCAGCGCGCCGAACGCGCCGTGGGTGGCGGTATGGGAGTCGCCGCATACAATGGTCATCCCCGGCAAGGTCACCCCTTGTTCCGGGCCCATTACGTGAACGATGCCCTGGTACGGGTGATTCAGGTCGTACAGCTCAACGCCGAACTCTTTACAGTTCTTAATCAGCTCCTGCATCTGAATGCGGGCCATCTCGCCGGACGCGTTAATGTCTTTGGTCTGCGTCGAGACGTTGTGATCCATGGTGGCGAAGGTTTTACCCGGCTGGCGCACCTGGCGGCCGTGGGCGCGCAGGCCGTCAAAGGCCTGCGGGGAGGTAACTTCATGCACCAGATGGCGGTCGATATACAACAGCGGGGTTTCGTTTTGCGCCTCATACACCACGTGCGCATCAAACAATTTTTCGTATAACGTCTTCGCCATGATTACACCCCTTCTGCGACATAGCGGGCAATGATATCGCCCATTTCATCAGTGCTGACCGCCGCCGTGCCGCGCGCTAAGTCGCCGGTACGAACCCCTTCCTCCAGAGCGCGGTTAATCGCGCTTTCAATTGCGCTCGCCGCCTCGTTAGCGTCAAGGCTATAGCGCAGCAGCAGCGCCAGGGAGAGGATCTGCGCGATCGGGTTAGCGATATTTTTGCCAGCGATATCCGGCGCCGAGCCGCCTGCAGGCTCGTACAGGCCGAAACCTTGTTCGTTAAGGCTGGCGGACGGCAGCATACCCATCGAGCCGGTGATCATTGCGCACTCGTCGGAGAGGATGTCGCCGAACAGGTTGGAGCACAGCAGCACGTCGAACTGAGACGGATCTTTAATCAGCTGCATGGTGGCGTTATCGATATACATATGCGCCAGCTCAACGTCCGGATACTCTTTGCCGATCTCACTGACGATTTCGCGCCACAGAATAGAGGACTGCAGAACGTTGGCTTTATCGATGGAGGTCACTTTGTGACGACGTTTACGGGCAGATTCAAAAGCGATGCGCGCGATACGTTCGATTTCAAAGCGGTGATACACCTCGGTATCAAAAGCTTTCTCATGCTGACCGCTGCCTTCGCGGCCTTTCGGCTGGCCGAAGTAGATGCCGCCGGTCAGTTCGCGAACGCAGAGAATGTCGAAGCCGTTGGCGGCGATGTCGGCGCGCAGCGGGCAGAACTCTTCCAGCCCCTGATACAGTTTGGCCGGGCGCAGGTTGCTGAACAGTTTGAAGTGTTTACGCAGCGGCAGCAGGGCGCCGCGCTCTGGCTGTTCTGCGGGCGGCAGGTGTTCCCACTTCGGGCCGCCAACGGAGCCGAACAGGATCGCGTCCGCCTGCTCGCATCCGGCGACCGTCGCCTGCGGCAGGGGAGTTCCCTGGCGGTCGATGGCCGCGCCGCCGACGTCGTACTGGCTGGTGGTAATGTGCATGGCAAAACGTTGGCGCACGGCTTCCAGTACTTTCATCGCCTGGTTCATCACTTCCGGGCCAATGCCATCACCCGGCAAAACGGCAATATGGTAATTCTTCGACATTACACGGTTTCCTTATTGTTCTCTTTATTCTGAGCTTTGCGTTGCAATTCTTTTTCGACTTCGGCGGCGCGCCAGATGTTGTTCAGCACATGAACCATCGCTTTGGCTGACGACTCTACGATATCCGTTGCCAGACCAACGCCGTGGAAACGGCGGCCGTTGTAGTCAACGACGATATCCACCTGGCCCAGGGCGTCTTTGCCGTGGCCTTTCGCGCTTAAGCCATATTTCACTAATTCAATGTTGTAATTGGTGACGCGGTTAATCGCCTGGTAGATAGCATCGACCGGACCGTTGCCGTTGGCGGCTTCAGTTTTGATCTCATCCCCGCAGACCAGTTTGATCGAGGCGGTGGCGATATCGCTGGAGCCGGACTGAACGTTGAAGTAATCCAGGCGGAAATGCTCTGGCTCTTCCTGCTGCTTGTTGATAAAGGCCAGCGCTTCCAGATCGTAATCGAAGACCTGTCCTTTTTTGTCCGCCAGCTTCAGGAACGCGTCGTACAGGTGATCCAGGTTGTAATCGCTCTCCTGGTAGCCCATCTCTTCCATCCGGTGTTTCACCGCCGCGCGGCCGGAACGGGAGGTCAGGTTCAACTGCACCTGGTTCAGACCGATGGATTCCGGGGTCATGATCTCGTAGTTTTCGCGGTTCTTCAGCACGCCGTCCTGGTGGATACCGGAGGAGTGGGCGAAGGCGCCGGTGCCGACGATGGCTTTGTTCGCCGGGATCGGCATGTTGCAGATCTGGCTGACGGTCTGGCTGGTGCGCCAGATTTCATGGTGGTTGATATTGGTGTGCACGTTCATGATGTCTTTGCGCACTTTAATCGCCATGATGACCTCTTCCAGCGCGCAGTTGCCGGCGCGCTCGCCGATACCGTTCATCGCGCCTTCTACCTGGCGAGCTCCGGCGTGGACCGCGGCGAGGGCGTTGCCGACGGCAATGCCCAGGTCATCATGGGTGTGAACGGAGATAATGGCTTTGTCGATATTCGGTACGCGCTCATACAGGCCGCTGATAATGTTGGCGTACTCGAACGGCATGGTGTAGCCGACGGTATCCGGAATATTTATGGTGGTGGCGCCAGCGTTAATCGCTGCTTCCACGACGCGAGCCAGGTCAGCTATTGGCGTACGGCCGGCGTCTTCACAGGAGAATTCGACATCGTTAGTGTAATTGCGCGCCCGCTTCACCATATAAACCGCTCGCTCAATGACTTCATCCAGGGTGCTGCGCAGTTTGGTGGCGATATGCATCGGCGAGGTGGCGATGAAGGTGTGGATACGGAACGCTTCGGCCACCTTTAAGGATTCCGCCGCCACGTCGATATCTTTCTCAACGCAACGCGCCAGAGCGCATACGCGGCTGTTTTTGATGGTGCGCGCGATGGTCTGCACGGATTCAAAATCGCCCGGAGAAGAAACCGGGAAACCGACTTCCATCACGTCAACACCCATGCGCTCGAGGGCCAGAGCGATCTGCAGCTTCTCTTTGACACTCAGGCTTGCCTGTAACGCTTGTTCGCCATCACGTAAGGTCGTATCGAAAATAATGACTTGCTGGCTCATGGTTTGGATCCTTAGTCTGTGTCCTGGCGCCTTGTTGACGAGCATAAAAAAACCCGCGCCAAGGCGCGGGTTTTATAGTCTTGCTGGAAGATGACTTAACGCTGAACGTCGCCCAACAGCCTACCGCGCAAATGGCATGCGTTTAGTAGTAGTAGGCTGGTGATGCGAGTGGTGCGAATCATTGCGTCAAACTCCAGATGAAATCGTTATGCTTTTAGAGTTACTGGATAGCCGTTTCAAAGTCAACCCCTGGCATGGAAAAAGCGTTTTTGGTCCACGGCGTGAATTAGCTAATTGTGCTGATGTTTGCCCTTTTTTGCCGAAGATCCTTTTTTGGCCCTGCGGGAGCGCACTGGGATATGTTTCATTTGACAATGTACTTTGCATTAAAGGCTTCGCTCACGATGCGCCGCGAGCGAGGCGGCAAAAAATCGCTATCTAAATGAAAAGATTATATTTATTTTTCGTGTGAATATCTCCACCCCTTAGCGGCTCTTTTTTCAATGATAAATGGTTGTTAATTTTATGGGGTAGAAAATAAAATGCTTTATTATTGCTTAAGTTACAGTTAATCATTGGTGTTGTTTTTATTTTTCTGAATTATGGTTAAACTCATCATCATTAAGTAACTAGTATGGTTTGAGCAGTTCACCTATTCCGGCGGTACCGGATTTACACTGCCACTCATAGCCTTGATATATTCCTAAAATACACCTTTGCTATTTTGCAAATGTCATTAGCATGATAAATGATATTTTCGCCGCTAATCATAGCGGTTTAGTAAAGGGAATTCATCGTGACGGCGGAACTAGATATGTTAATTGAAAGTCCAGAATATAAATCAGCCCCCGGACAGGAAGTCGTAAAACCTCAACTACGGATGGTTGATCTCAATCTGCTTACCGTTTTTGATGCGGTTATGCAGGAACAGAATATTACCCGTGCCGCCCATACGCTAGGCATGTCTCAACCGGCGGTGAGCAACGCGGTTTCACGTCTGAAAGTGATGTTTAATGATGAACTGTTTGTGCGCTATGGCCGCGGTATTCAGCCGACGGCGCGGGCCTATCAGCTCTTTGGCTCAGTGCGCCAGGCGCTGCAGCTGGTGCAAAACGAATTGCCAGGCTCCGGTTTTGAACCACTGAGCAGTGAGCGTGTTTTCAATCTGTGCGTCTGTAGCCCGCTGGATAACATCCTGACGTCGGTGATATTTAATAAAGTCGCTGAAATCGCGCCCAATATTCATTTAGTCTTTAAATCAGCGCTTAATCAAAATACGGAACATCAGCTACGTTATCAGGAAACGGAATTTGTGATCGGTTATGAAGAGTTCCGTCGCCCTGAGTTTGCCTGTGTGCCGCTATTCAAAGATGAAATGGTTCTGGTGGCCAGTCGCAACCATCCGCGTATCTCCGGACCGGTGATGGAGGCTGATATTTATCGCGAGGAGCATGCCGCGGTGGCTCTCGATCGGTATGCCTCATTCAGTCTGCCGTGGTATGACACGGCCGATAAACAAGCGCGCATCGCATATCAAGGTAATGCGATGGTCAGCGTATTAAACGTGGTGTCACAAACACAGATGGTGGCCATTGCGCCGCGCTGGTTGGCAAATGAGTTTGCCGATAAGTTAGCGCTGCAAATATTACCTCTACCGCTGAAGGTGAATAGCCGGACCTGCTATCTCTCCTGGCACGAAGCGGCGGGTCGCGATAAAGGCCATCAGTGGATGGAAGAGCTGCTGGTGGATATTTGTCAGCGCTGAGCCGATGGCAATGATCATGAAAGGGGCTTCGGCTCCTTTTTTTATATGATTGAATTACAAGAATGCAGAATTTTATGCTGTTTACTCTTTCAGTTGCTCTCCTCCCGTTAACAAAAAATGGATCAATTCCTGCTATCGCGCCTTTTCTCCGAGTATTTACTATTCTCTTTTCTTATCTCTGAAGCATTCCACCATATTTTCCTCTCTCCGCTTGTTTTTCTTCTTATTCCACTTAGAAAGCCCCTGTCGTGGCGAATTGCCTGCCTGCTGGCGAGCAGTTATGGTAGTGGCATGCAGTCCATTCACCTCAGTGCGGAGGGGTACCCCTTCGCATCGTGCGAGCGCGCGGAAATTGAGTTCCGCTGTCGTAAAACAATAAGCCTGGAGGCAAACCATGGAGATGTTGTCAGGAGCCGAGATGGTCGTCCAATCGCTTGTCGATCAGGGCGTCAAGCAAGTATTCGGCTATCCCGGAGGCGCAGTCCTCGATATCTATGATGCGTTACATACCCTTGGCGGTATCGATCATGTGCTGGTTCGCCACGAGCAGGCGGCGGTGCATATGGCGGATGGTCTGGCGCGAGCGACCGGGGAGGTCGGTGTGGTGCTGGTGACCTCAGGGCCTGGGGCGACGAACGCCATCACCGGTATCGCGACGGCCTATATGGACTCTATCCCGCTGGTGATCCTCTCAGGGCAAGTGGCGACATCGCTTATCGGCTACGATGCCTTCCAGGAGTGCGACATGGTGGGGATTTCCCGACCGGTGGTGAAGCACAGTTTCCTGGTGAAGCAGACCGAAGATATTCCCGGCGTGCTGAAGAAAGCCTTCTGGTTAGCGGCCAGCGGTCGCCCCGGGCCGGTGGTGGTCGATCTGCCGAAGGATATACTCAATCCGGCGAAGAAACTGCCGTACGTCTGGCCAGACGCGGTCAGCATGCGCTCGTATAACCCGACGACCAGCGGCCATAAAGGCCAGATTAAACGCGCCCTGCAGACCCTGGTGGCGGCGAGCAAGCCGGTCGTCTACGTCGGCGGCGGGGCGATCAATGCGCAATGCGAACCACAGCTGCGCGAACTGGTGGAAAAGCTGAAGCTGCCGGTGGCCTCCTCCCTGATGGGGCTGGGCGCTTTCCCGGCGACGCACTCGCAGGCGTTGGGGATGCTGGGCATGCACGGCACCTATGAAGCCAACATGACCATGCACCATTCAGACGTGATTTTTGCCGTCGGCGTTCGCTTTGACGATCGGACCACCAATAACCTGGCCAAATACTGTCCGAACGCGACTGTGCTGCATATTGATATCGATCCGACCTCAATCTCGAAAACCGTGCCGGCAGATGTGCCGATCGTCGGCGATGCCCGGCTGGTGCTGGAACAGATGCTGGAGCTGCTGGAACAGGAAGAGGCGCAGCAGCCGCTGGACGATATTCGCGACTGGTGGCTACAGATTGAGCAGTGGCGCGCCCGCCATTGTCTGCGCTACGACGACCAGAGCGATAAGATCAAACCGCAGGCGGTGATTGAAACGATCTGGCGACTGACCCAGGGCGATGCCTATGTCACTTCCGATGTGGGTCAGCACCAGATGTTCGCCGCCCTTTATTACCCCTTCGACAAACCGCGGCGCTGGATTAACTCCGGTGGTCTCGGCACCATGGGCTTTGGCCTACCGGCAGCGCTGGGGGTCAAAATGGCTCTGCCGGACGAAATGGTCGTCTGCGTGACCGGTGACGGCAGTATCCAGATGAATATTCAGGAACTTTCTACCGCGCTGCAATATGAACTGCCGGTCCTGGTGCTTAACCTCAACAACCGCTATCTGGGGATGGTGAAGCAGTGGCAGGATATGCTCTATTCCGGGCGCCACTCGCAGTCCTATATGGAGTCGCTGCCGGACTTTGTGCGTCTGGCGGAAGCCTATGGCCACGTTGGCATCCGCATCAGTGAGCCACAGGAACTGGAGACGAAGCTTGCTGAAGCCCTGGAGCAGGTGCGACAGCGCCGGCTGGTGTTTGTCGATGTCACCGTCGACGGCAGTGAGCATGTGTACCCCATGCAGATCCGCGGCGGCGGCATGGATGAAATGTGGTTGAGCAAAACGGAGAGGACCTGATTATGCGCCGGATATTATCGGTATTACTGGAAAACGAATCGGGCGCATTGTCCCGCGTTATCGGCCTCTTTTCCCAGCGCGGCTATAATATAGAAAGCCTGACTGTCGCGCCGACAGACGATCCGACCCTCTCCAGGATGACCATCCAGACCGTGGGCGATGAAAAAGCGATCGAGCAGATTGAAAAGCAACTGCACAAGCTGGTGGATGTCCTGCGGGTCAGCGAACTGGGGCAGGGGGCTCATGTCGAACGTGAAATCATGCTGGTGAAGGTCCAGGCCAGCGGTTACGGCCGTGAAGAAGTGAAGCGCAACACCGAAATCTTTCGTGGACAGATTATCGACGTGACGCCTTCTATCTATACCGTCCAGCTCGCCGGCACCAGCGATAAGCTCGACGCCTTCCTGGCCTCGCTGCGCGATGTCGCTCGGATCGTGGAAGTGGCTCGCTCCGGCGTGGTCGGCCTGTCTCGCGGTGATAAAATCATGCGCTGAGGATCGGGAATTGATGCAAAAATAGCCCGGCAGCGACTGTCGGGCTTTTTTTTTGCGAAATCAGTAGGAACTGTAAGCGAAAGCGGTTGCTGCGCTAACTATTCTGCGTTTAGATGTTATAAAAAGGGTTCCATACCTGAATAATGGTTATGTTTGGCACTTCTTACCCAAGGGGCAATTGTGAAACTGGATGAAATCGCCCGGCTGGCCGGTGTTTCAAGAACCACCGCGAGCTATGTGATTAATGGCAAAGCGAAGCAGTACCGCGTAAGCGACAAGACGGTCGAAAAGGTGATGGCTGTCGTGCGAGAGCACAACTATCATCCGAATGCGGTCGCTGCTGGCCTGCGTGCAGGACGCACACGCTCTATCGGTCTGGTGATCCCGGATCTGGAAAACACCAGCTATACCCGCATTGCAAATTATCTGGAGCGGCAGGCGCGCCAGCGCGGCTATCAGCTGCTGATTGCCTGCTCGGAGGATCAGCCCGATAACGAAATGCGCTGTATCGAGCATCTGCTACAGCGCCAGGTGGACGCCATCATTGTTTCCACCTCGCTGCCGCCGGAGCACCCTTTCTACCAGCGCTGGGCTAACGATCCGTTTCCGATTGTCGCCCTCGACCGCGCCCTTGATCGCGAGCACTTCACCAGCGTCGTCGGCGCTGATCAGGATGACGCCGAGATGCTCGCCGCCGAGCTGCGGACTTTTCCAGGCGAAACGGTGCTTTATCTTGGCGCGCTGCCGGAACTGTCGGTGAGCTTCCTGCGCGAGCAAGGCTTCCGTAAAGCCTGGCAGGACGATCCGCGTGAGGTGCATTATCTCTATGCCAACAGCTATGAGCGAGAAGCGGCGGCCCAGCTATTTGAAAAATGGCTTGAAACTCATCCGATGCCGCAGGCGCTGTTTACCACCTCTTTCCCGCTGCTGCAGGGCGTCATGGATGTGACGCTGCGCCGTGAGGGTAAACTGCCTTCCGAGCTGGCGATCGCCACCTTCGGCGATAATGAGCTGCTCGATTTCCTGCAGTGTCCGGTACTGGCCGTGGCCCAGCGCCATCGCGATGTTGCTGAGCGGGTGCTCGAGATCGTCCTCGCTAGCCTCGATGAACCGCGCAAGCCGAAACCAGGCCTCAGCCGTATTCGTCGTAATCTTTATCGCCGCGGCAGCCTGAATCGCCGTTAAGGGCGCAATATCGTCAGCATCCAGGATTATTCCTGGCAGGCCTGCCAGAGAGCAGGCCGCTGGCGATAAATCAGGCAACTGACGTCCAGAATGCAAAACTGAATATATTTCAGACAAATCCTTAAACTTCTTTACGCGTTATTTTGTTTTATTCCCTGGCAATCGTTTTGTGACTCAAAACAGGACACAAAAAATGATGGTGCAGGCTTTAATTGTATTATTTTGTTACATTCACCAGGTTAATTGCTGAATTAACACCCATTTTGTTCGCCACTACCGTTCTCCCCTGCCTTATCCCGCGCCTGGTCCACCCCTCAGGCAGCAACAGGTACTGTTAACGGCCGGCATAATGGCCTAAAATGCCGCTCGCGTCGCAAACTGACACTTTATATTTTCCCGCCGAAGATATTTTGTTGTTTATAACTGTTACGAGTTTGTTGGTTATTTTCTTACACGTATTCATAACGTTAATTTGCCTCGCCTGTTGATGATTTTTTCATCAGGGCTAATGTCGGCTGTAAATAATGGGTTTTTGAGCTCCGTTGGCATTCGTGCTGGCTTGACAAGCTTTTCCTCCGCTCCGTAAACTCCTTCTGGTGGGAATTTGTGGGATAAAGTGGCGAAAAGGGGTGAGGCTGGCATGTTCCGTGGAGCAACGTTAGTCAATCTCGACAGCAAAGGCCGCCTGGCCGTGCCAACGCGCTATCGCGATGGGCTGATCGAGGACGCTGCCGGTCAATTGGTATGCACCATTGACATTCATCACCCGTGCCTGCTGCTTTATCCATTGCCTGAATGGGAAGTCATCGAGCAGAAATTGTCGCGTTTATCGAGCATGAATCCCGTTGAGCGGCGCGTACAGCGTTTGCTTCTGGGTCATGCCAGCGAATGTCAGATGGATAATGCTGGTCGCTTGCTGATTGCGCCGGTGTTACGGCAGCATGCCGGGCTGACAAAAGAAGTGATGCTGGTCGGGCAGTTTAATAAATTTGAACTGTGGGACGAAACGACCTGGTATCAACGGGTCAAGGAAGATATTGACGCTGAGCAGTCCGCGACCGGTGAACTGTCGGAGCGCCTGCAGGATTTGTCTTTATAAAAATGATGGAAAATTTTAAACACACTACGGTACTTCTGGATGAAGCCGTCAAAGGCCTCAATATTCGTCCAGACGGTATCTATATTGATGGTACCTTTGGTCGCGGCGGTCACTCGCGCCTGATCCTCTCCCGGCTGGGAGCGGAAGGACGCTTGCTGGCAATCGATCGCGATCCACAGGCGATTGCCGTCGCGCAAACCATCGATGATCCCCGCTTTTCCATCGTACATGGTCCATTTTCACAGCTTGCTGATTATGTCGGCGAGCGCAATCTTACCGGTAAGATCGACGGCATTCTGCTCGATCTCGGCGTCTCTTCCCCACAGCTTGACGATGCGGAACGCGGTTTTTCCTTTATGCGCGACGGACCGCTGGATATGCGCATGGATCCGACGCGCGGTCAGTCTGCGGCCGAATGGTTGCAGACCGCTGAAGAAGCGGATATCGCCTGGGTGATTAAAACCTTCGGCGAAGAGCGTTTCGGCAAACGGATCGCCCGCGCGATCGTCGAACGTAATCGCATTGCACCGATGACTCGCACCAAAGAGCTGGCGGAGGTCATCGCCGCCGCGATGCCGGTAAAAGATAAGCACAAACATCCCGCGACCCGTACCTTCCAGGCGGTGCGCATTTGGGTAAACAGTGAACTGGAGGAGATAGAGCAGGCGCTAAAAAGCTCGCTCAGCGTGCTGGCCCCAGGCGGGCGGCTGTCGATCATTAGTTTTCATTCGCTGGAAGATCGCATTGTAAAGCGCTTTATGCGCGAGCAAAGCCGCGGTCCGCAGGTTCCGGCGGGAATACCGATGACCGAATCGCAGCTCAAAAAACTGGGCGGCCGTGAGTTACGAGCACTAGGCAAGTTGATGCCGGGCGAAGAAGAGGTGGCAGAGAATCCACGCGCCCGTAGTTCAGTGCTGCGTATTGCAGAGAGGACGAACGCATGATCGGCAGAGTGACAGAGGCCTTAAGCAAGGTTAAAGGGTCGATTGGAAGCAACGAGCGCCATGCTTTGCCTGGCGTGATCGGGGACGACCTTCTGCGGTTTGGGAAACTGCCACTCTGCCTGTTCATTTGCATCATTATTACGGCAATTACCGTGGTCACCACCGCGCACCACACGCGCCTGCTGACCGCGCAGCGTGAACAACTGGTTCTGGAACGCGACGCCCTGGACATTGAATGGCGCAACCTGATCCTCGAAGAGAACGCGCTCGGCGATCACAGTCGGGTTGAGCGGATCGCGACCGAGAAGTTGCAGATGCAGCACGTCGATCCATCCCAAGAAAATATCGTTGTACAGAAATAAGGATTATTGCGACGGATGAAAGCAGCGCCAAAAACGCCTAAAGCAAAACGTCAGGAAGAACAGGCCAACTTTATCAGTTGGCGTTTTGCGTTGCTGTGCGGCTGTATTCTACTGGCGCTGGCTTTTCTGCTGGGGCGGGTTGCCTGGCTACAGGTAGTCAGCCCGGACATGCTGGTGCGCCAGGGCGATATGCGTTCTCTGCGCGTACAGGAAGTATCCACCGCGCGCGGGATGATTACCGACCGCTCCGGTCGTCCGCTTGCGGTCAGCGTGCCGGTGAAGGCTATCTGGGCCGATCCAAAAGAACTTCATGATGCCGGCGGGGTAACCCTGGATACGCGCTGGAAGGCGCTGGCGGATGCCCTCAATATGCCGCTGGATCAGCTGGCGACGCGCATCAATACCAATCCGCGGATGCGTTTCATCTATCTGGCGCGTCAGGTTAACCCTGACATGGCCGACTACATCAAAAAACTGAAGCTGCCGGGCATTCATCTACGTGAAGAATCCCGTCGTTACTACCCTTCCGGGGAAGTGACCGCTCACCTCATCGGCTTTACCAACGTCGACAGCCAGGGGATTGAAGGGGTCGAAAAGAGCTTTGATAAATGGCTTACCGGCCAGCCGGGCGAGCGTATCGTGCGTAAAGACCGCTATGGCCGGGTAATTGAAGACATCTCTTCCACCGACAGCCAGGCGGCGCACAACCTGGCGCTGAGCATCGACGAGCGTCTGCAGGCGCTCGTCTATCGTGAGCTGAACAACGCCGTGGCCTTTAACAAAGCCGAGTCCGGCAGCGCGGTGTTAGTGGACGTGAACACCGGCGAAGTGCTGGCGATGGCCAACAGCCCGTCCTACAACCCAAACAACTTTGCCGGCACGGCGAAAGACACCATGCGTAACCGCGCCATCACCGACGTGTTCGAACCGGGTTCGACGGTGAAGCCGATGGTGGTGATGACGGCGCTGCAGCGCGGTATCGTCAACGAAAATACCGTGCTCAATACCGTGCCTTATCGAATTAACGGCCACGAAATTAAAGACGTGGCGCGCTACAGCGAATTGACCCTGACCGGGGTACTACAGAAGTCGAGTAACGTCGGTGTTTCTAAGCTGGCGTTAGCGATGCCGTCCTCAGCGTTAGTAGATACTTACTCACGTTTTGGGCTTGGAAAGGCGACCAATTTGGGGTTGGTCGGAGAACGCAGTGGCTTATATCCTCAAAAACAACGGTGGTCTGACATAGAGAGGGCCACCTTTTCTTTCGGCTACGGGCTAATGGTAACCCCGTTACAGTTAGCGCGAGTCTACGCAACGATTGGCAGCTACGGCATCTATCGCCCGCTGTCGATTACCAAAGTTGATCCACCGGTTCCGGGCGAACGTGTCTTCCCGGAATCACTCGTTCGTACCGTCGTTCATATGATGGAAAGCGTGGCGCTGCCTGGCGGCGGCGGCGTGAAAGCGGCGATCAAAGGCTATCGCATCGCGATTAAAACCGGTACGGCGAAAAAAGTGGGGCCGGATGGCCGCTACATCAACAAATATATTGCTTACACCGCAGGCGTTGCGCCCGCCAGCCATCCGCGCTTTGCGCTGGTGGTGGTGATCAACGACCCGCAGGCAGGTAAATACTACGGTGGCGCCGTTTCCGCGCCGGTGTTCGGTGCCATCATGGGCGGCGTATTGCGCACCATGAACATCGAGCCGGATGCGCTGGCAACGGGCGAAAAAAGTGAATTTGTAATTAATCAAGGCGAGGGAACAGGTGGCAGATCGTAATTTGCGCGACCTTCTCGCTCCATGGGTGCCAAACGCACCGGAGCGCATTCTGCGAGAGATGACGCTGGACAGCCGGGTGGCTGCTTCCGGCGATCTCTTTATCGCGGTACAGGGTCATCAGGCGGACGGGCGTCGTTATATCCCGCAGGCGATAGCGCAAGGTGTGGCTGCCATTATTGCTGAAGCCCAGGGCGAAGCTAAAGACGGTGAGATCCGTGAAATGCACGGCGTGCCGGTTATCTACCTGAGCCAGCTTAACGAACGCTTATCGGCGCTGGCCGGGCGTTTTTATCATCAGCCGTCGCAGCAACTGCGTCTGGTGGGCGTGACCGGTACCAACGGCAAAACCACCACCACCCAGCTTCTGGCGCAATGGGCGAAACTACTCGGCGAAACCAGCGCGGTGATGGGGACCGTCGGCAACGGCCTGCTGGATAAAGTGGTGCCGAGCGAAAACACCACCGGTTCTGCGGTCGATGTTCAGCACGTGCTTTCCGGCCTGGTCGAGCAGGGGGCAACCTTCGGCGCGATGGAAGTCTCTTCCCACGGGCTGGTACAGCACCGCGTGGCGGCCCTGCAGTTTGCCGCCTCGGTATTTACCAACCTGAGCCGCGACCACCTCGACTACCATGGCGACATGGCGCACTACGAAGCGGCAAAATGGCTGCTGTACTCCACCCACCATTGCGGTCAGGCCATCGTCAACGCTGACGATGAAGTCGGTCGTCGCTGGCTGGCGAAGCTGCCGGACGCGGTGGCGGTGTCGATGGAAGATCATATCAATCCGAACTGCCACGGCCGCTGGCTGAAGGCCACCGCGGTTAACTATCACGACAGCGGTGCCACCATCCAGTTTGACTCCAGCTGGGGCAACGGTGAAATCGAAAGCCGCCTGATGGGCGCCTTTAACGTTAGCAACCTCCTGTTGGCGCTGGCCACGCTGCTGGCGCTGGGCTATCCGCTGGCCGATCTGCTGAAAACTGCGGCGCGTTTACAGCCGGTATGCGGCCGTATGGAAGTGTTCAGCGCGCCCGGTAAACCGGCGGTGGTGGTGGATTATGCCCATACCCCTGACGCACTGGAAAAAGCACTGCAGGCCGCGCGCCTGCACTGCAGCGGCAAGCTGTGGTGCGTCTTCGGCTGCGGCGGCGACCGTGACAAAGGCAAGCGTCCGCTGATGGGGGCGATTGCAGAAGAGTTCGCCGATATTGTGGTCGTCACTGACGACAACCCGCGTACCGAAGAACCGCGGGCGATTATCAACGATATTCTGGCCGGCATGCTCGATGCAGGTCATGCAAAAGTGATGGAAGGCCGTGCGGAAGCGGTGACCAACGCCGTGATGCAGGCGCAGGAGAACGACGTGGTGCTGGTGGCGGGTAAAGGCCATGAAGATTACCAGATCGTCGGTAACCGTCGTCTGGATTATTCCGACCGCGTCACCGTCGCGCGTCTGCTGGGAGCGGTAGCATGATTCGCTTTACGTTAAGCCAGCTCGCCGCGATCGCCCATGGCGAACGGCAGGGTAGCGATATCGCTATCGACGAGGTAACCACCGACACCCGTAAAGTCACAGCGGGCTGCCTGTTTGTGGCGCTAAAAGGCGAGCGTTTCGACGCCCATGATTTTGCCGAACAGGCGAAAGCGGCAGGCGCCGGCGCGCTGCTGGTGAGCCGTCCGCTGGCCTGCGATCTCCCGCAGGTGATCGTGAAAGATACCCGGCAGGCTTTCGGCGAGTTAGCCGCCTGGGTCCGTCAGCAGGTGCCGACCCGCGTCGTCGCCCTGACCGGCTCGTCCGGTAAAACCTCGGTCAAAGAGATGACCGCGGCGATCCTCAGCCAGTGCGGCAATACGCTGTATACCGCCGGTAACCTGAACAACGATATCGGCGTACCGATGACTCTGCTGCGTCTGACCGAAGAACATCAGTACGCGGTGATTGAGCTCGGCGCCAACCACCAGGGCGAAATCGCCTGGACCGTCAGCCTGACGCGTCCTGAAGCGGCGCTGGTCAACAACCTTGCCGCCGCGCACCTTGAAGGTTTCGGCTCGCTGGCGGGCGTGGCGAAGGCGAAGGGCGAAATCTATACCGGACTGCCGGAAAACGGCATCGCCATTCTCAATGCCGACAACAACGACTGGCTGAACTGGCAGGCGGTGATTGGCGATCGCAAAGTGTGGCGCTTCTCACCGAATGCGGCCAACAGCGATTTCACTGCGACTAACGTGCAGATCACCAGCCACGGCACCGAATTTACGCTGCAGACTCCAACCGGTAACGTTGATGTACTGCTGCCGCTGCCGGGACGCCACAACATCGCTAACGCGCTGGCGGCGACCTCGCTGGCGATGGCGGTAGGCGCCGATCTGGCGGCGGTGAAAGCCGGTCTGGCGCAGCTGCAGGCCGTTCCGGGACGTCTGTTCCCGATCCGCCTGACCGAGAGCCAGCTGCTGCTGGATGACTCCTACAACGCTAACGTCGGTTCGATGACCGCGGCGGTGCAGGTCCTGTCAGAGATGCCGGGCTTCCGGACGATGGTGGTCGGCGATATGGCCGAACTTGGCGCGGAAAGCGCGGCTTGCCACCGTGAAGTCGGCGAAGCGGCGAAAGCGGCAGGGCTGGATTGCGTTCTCAGCGTCGGCGTCTTGAGCGCGGATATCAGCCGCGCCAGCGGCGTGGGCGAACATTTTAACGATAAAGCCGCCGTGGTGGCTCGCCTGCGCGAGCTGCTGGCGGAGCATAAGATAATGACCATTTTAGTGAAGGGTTCACGTAGTGCCGCCATGGAAGAGGTAGTACGCGCATTACAGGAGACTGGGACATGTTAGTATGGCTGGCCGAACATTTGGTCAAATATTATTCCGGCTTTAACGTCTTTTCGTATTTGACGTTTCGCGCCATCGTCAGCCTGCTGACCGCGCTGTTCATCTCTCTGTGGATGGGCCCGCGCATGATCGCCCGTCTGCAAAAACTCTCCTTCGGCCAGGTGGTTCGTAACGACGGTCCGGAGTCTCATTTCAGTAAGCGCGGTACCCCGACCATGGGGGGGATCATGATCCTCACCGCGATCACTGTGTCGGTGCTGCTGTGGGCTTACCCGTCCAACCCGTACGTCTGGTGCGTGCTGACGGTGTTGATCGGCTACGGCATCATCGGCTTCGTTGATGATTACCGTAAAGTGGTGCGCAAAGACACCAAAGGTCTGATCGCCCGCTGGAAGTACTTCTGGATGTCGGTGATTGCCCTTGGGGTAGCCTTTGCCCTGTATCTAGCGGGGAAAGACACCCCGGCGACCGAGCTGGTGGTGCCGTTCTTTAAAGACGTCATGCCGCAGCTGGGGCTGTTCTATATCCTGCTGGCCTACTTCGTGATCGTCGGCACTGGCAACGCGGTTAACCTGACCGACGGTCTCGACGGCCTGGCGATCATGCCCACCGTCTTCGTCGCAGCGGGTTTTGCGCTGGTGGCGTGGGCGACCGGTAACATGAATTTCGCCAACTACCTGCACATTCCTTATCTGCGCCACGCCGGCGAACTGGTGATCGTCTGTACGGCGATCGTCGGCGCGGGGCTAGGCTTTCTGTGGTTTAACACCTACCCGGCGCAGGTCTTTATGGGCGACGTCGGTTCGCTGGCGCTCGGTGGCGCGCTGGGCATTATCGCCGTGCTGCTGCGTCAGGAATTCCTGCTGGTGATTATGGGCGGCGTTTTCGTGGTGGAGACCCTGTCGGTGATTCTGCAGGTTGGCTCCTTTAAGCTGCGCGGTCAGCGTATCTTCCGCATGGCGCCGATCCACCACCACTATGAACTGAAAGGCTGGCCGGAGCCGCGCGTTATCGTGCGCTTCTGGATTATTTCGCTGATGCTGGTGCTGATTGGCCTGGCGACGCTGAAGGTACGTTAATCATGGCAGATTATCAGGGTAAAAAAGTCGTCATTATTGGGCTGGGCATGACCGGCCTGTCATGCGTGGACTTTTTCATGGCGCGCGGCGTAACCCCGCGCGTGATGGACACCCGCGTCGCGCCTCCTGGGCTGGATAAATTGCCTGAATCGGTCGAATGCCATGTCGGTGGCCTCAATGATACCTGGCTGCTGGCGGCGGATCTGATTGTCGCCAGTCCTGGCATCGCGCTGGCCCATCCTTCGTTGAGCGCGGCGGCAGACGCTGGCGTAGAGATCGTTGGCGATATCGAACTGTTCTGCCGCGAAGCGCAGGCGCCGATCATCGCCATTACCGGCTCGAACGGCAAAAGCACCGTCACCACCCTGGTGGGCGAGATGGCGAAAGCGGCCGGGATTAACGTCGGCGTGGGCGGCAATATCGGCCTGCCGGCGCTGATGCTGCTGGATACCGATCGTGAGCTGTATGTTCTGGAGCTCTCCAGCTTCCAGCTGGAAACCACCTCCAGCCTGCAGGCGGTGGCGGCAACCATCCTCAACGTGACTGAGGACCATATGGACCGCTACCCGCTGGGGCTGCAGCAGTATCGCGCGGCGAAGCTGCGGATTTACGAGAATGCGAAGACCTGCGTGGTCAACGCGGACGATGCGCTCACCATGCCGGTACGCGGCGCGGACGATCGCTGCATCAGCTTTGGTATCGACGTCGGTGACTATCACCTTAACCGTCAGCAGGGCGAGACCTGGCTGCGCGTAAAAGGTGAGAAAGTCCTCAATGTGAAAGAGATGTCTATCACGGGCCAGCATAACTACAGCAACGCCCTGGCGGCGCTGGCGCTGGCCGATGCCGCGGGTCTGCCGCGTGCCAGCAGCCTGAAGGCGCTGACCACCTTTACCGGCCTGGCGCATCGCTTCCAGCTGGTGCTGGATCACAACGGCGTGCGCTGGATTAACGACTCGAAGGCAACCAACGTCGGCAGTACCGAGGCGGCGCTGAACGGCCTGCAGCTTGATGGCACGCTGTATCTGCTGCTGGGCGGCGACGGCAAGTCCGCTGATTTCACTCCGCTGAAGCGCTACCTTGGCGGCGATCGTATCCGTCTGTACTGCTTTGGTCGCGACGGCGCCGAGCTCGCCGAGCTGCGTCCTGAGGTGGCGGTACAAACTGAAACCATGGAGCAGGCGATGCGTCAGATAGCGCCCCTGGTGAAGGCGGGCGATATGGTTCTCCTGTCGCCAGCCTGCGCCAGCCTGGATCAGTTTAAGAACTTTGAACAACGGGGCGAGATGTTTGCCCGCCTGGCGAAGGAGTTAGGTTGATGCGTTTCTCTCTCCCACGCCTGAGAATGCCGCAGCTGAGCTTGCCTCGGTTGAGACTGCCGCGACTGCCGGGGATGTTTATCTTCGCCTGGCTGTTCGCCGCGCTGAAAGGCTGGGTGATGGGCTCGCGCCCAAAAGATAACGACAGTCTGGTGATGTATGACCGGATGCTGCTGTGGCTGACCTTCGGCCTGGCGGCGATCGGCTTTATTATGGTGACCTCGGCGTCAATGCCGGTGGGACAGCGCCTGGCGAACGATCCTTTCCTCTTCGCCAAGCGTGACGGCCTGTACATTGTGCTGGCCTTTGTCCTCGCGCTGGTGACGCTGCGCCTGCCGATGGATTTCTGGCAGCGCCACAGTACCGCGATGCTGATCGCCTCGATCGTCATGCTGCTGATCGTGCTGGTGGTGGGTAGCTCGGTAAACGGCGCATCGCGCTGGATCGCCCTCGGTCCGCTGCGCATCCAGCCGGCGGAGTTCACCAAGCTGTCGCTGTTCTGCTACATCGCCAACTATCTGGTGCGCAAAGCCGACGAAGTGCGCAACAACCTGCGCGGCTTCTTAAAACCGATGGGCGTGATTTTCGTACTGGCCATCCTGCTGCTGGCGCAGCCTGACCTCGGTACGGTGGTGGTGCTGTTCGTCACCACGCTGGCGATGCTTTTCCTCGCCGGCGCCAAGCTGTGGCAGTTCATCGCTATTATCGGCATGGGCATATCGGCGGTGGTCCTGTTGATCCTCGCCGAACCGTACCGTATTCGCCGCGTGACCTCCTTCTGGAACCCGTGGGAAGACCCGTTCGGCAGCGGCTATCAGCTGACCCAGTCGCTGATGGCCTTTGGCCGCGGCGAGATGTGGGGGCAGGGACTCGGCAACTCGGTGCAAAAACTGGAGTATTTGCCGGAAGCGCACACTGACTTTATCTTCGCCATCATCGGCGAAGAACTCGGTTATATCGGTGTGGTACTGGCGCTTTTAATGGTATTCTTCGTCGCTTTCCGCGCCATGTCGATTGGCCGAAAAGCGCTGGAGATCGATCATCGCTTCTCCGGCTTCCTCGCCTGTGCGATTGGTATCTGGTTTAGCTTCCAGGCGTTAGTTAACGTCGGGGCGGCGGCGGGGATGCTGCCGACGAAAGGTTTGACGCTGCCGCTGATCAGTTATGGTGGTTCCAGTCTGCTGATTATGTCGACGGCCATCATGTTGTTGTTGCGAATTGATTATGAAACGCGTCTGGAAAAAGCCCAGGCGTTTACACGGGGTGTTCGATGAGCGGTCAGGAAAAGCGGTTGATGGTGATGGCGGGCGGTACCGGCGGGCATGTGTTCCCGGGACTGGCGGTCGCGCACTATCTAATGGACCAGGGCTGGCAGGTTCGCTGGCTGGGTACCGCCGATCGTATGGAAGCGGATTTAGTGCCGAAAAACGGCATCGAGATTGATTTTATCCGTATCTCCGGCCTGCGTGGCAAAGGGATTAAAGCACAGCTGCTGGCGCCGGTGCGGATCTTCAACGCCTGGCGTCAGGCGCGGGCGATCATGAAGCGTTTCCAGCCGGACGTGGTGCTGGGTATGGGCGGCTATGTGTCCGGGCCTGGCGGCCTGGCGGCGTGGTCGCTGGGGATCCCGGTGGTCCTCCACGAACAAAACGGCATTGCCGGCCTGACCAACAAATGGCTGGCGAAGATTGCGAAGAAAGTGATGCAGGCGTTTCCCGGCGCCTTTCCGCATGCGGACGTCGTCGGGAATCCGGTGCGCACCGATGTGCTGGCGCTGCCGCTGCCGGGGCAACGTCTGGTAGGCCGTCAGGGGCCGATTCGCGTGCTGGTGGTCGGTGGCTCTCAGGGCGCGCGCGTCCTGAACCAGACCATGCCGCAGGTGGCGGCGAAGCTCGGCGATACGGTGACCATCTGGCATCAGAGCGGTAAAGGCGGCCAGCAAACCGTACAGCAGGCCTATGCCGCCGCGGGGCAGTCGCAGCATAAAGTGACGGAATTTATTGATGATATGGCCGCGGCGTATGCCTGGGCAGATGTTGTGGTATGCCGTTCCGGCGCCCTGACGGTTAGCGAAATCGCGGCTGCGGGCTTACCGGCGCTGTTTGTACCGTTCCAGCACAAAGATCGTCAGCAGTACTGGAATGCGCTGCCGCTGGAAAAAGCCGGCGCGGCGAAAATTCTCGAACAGCCGGCGTTCACGGTTGAGGCGGTAGCCTCTACTCTGGCGAGCTGGGATCGGGAAACCTTGCTGGATATGGCGGAACGAGCGCGTGGCGCTTCGATTCCGGACGCTACCGAGCGGGTAGCAGAAGAGGTCAGCGCCGTAGCTTTGGCGCGCTAATTGCGGTGATTTTCACCGCCCGAATACAGAAGTTGATGGCGTAAAGAATGAATACACAAGATTTGGCAAAACTGCGTTCCATAGTGCCCGAGATGCGTCGCGTCCGGCACATTCACTTTGTCGGCATCGGCGGTGCCGGTATGGGCGGTATTGCCGAAGTGTTGGCTAACGAAGGTTATCAGATCAGCGGCTCCGACCTGGCGCCGAATCCGGTGACCCAGCAGCTGTCGCAGCTTGGCGCCACTATTTATTTCAACCATCGCCCGGAAAACGTGCGCGATGCCAGCGTGGTCGTAGTTTCCAGCGCGATTTCCGCCGATAACCCGGAAATCGTCGCCGCGCACGAGGCGCGTATCCCGGTGATCCGTCGTGCGGAAATGCTGGCGGAGCTGATGCGCTTCCGTCACGGGATCGCCATTGCCGGGACCCATGGCAAAACCACCACCACCGCGATGGTATCCAGTATTTACGCCGAAGCCGGGCTGGACCCGACTTTCGTCAACGGCGGGTTGGTGAAAGCGGCGGGCGTCCATGCGCGCCTCGGCCATAGCCGTTACCTGATTGCGGAAGCGGATGAGAGCGATGCATCGTTCCTGCACCTGCAGCCGATGGTGGCCATTGTTACCAACATCGAAGCCGACCACATGGACACCTACCATGGCGATTTCGAGAATCTGAAGCAGACCTTTATTAACTTCCTGCACAACCTGCCGTTCTATGGACGCGCGGTGATGTGTGTGGATGACCCGGTGATCCGGGAACTGCTGCCGCGCGTCGGCCGGCAGATCACCACCTACGGTTTTAGCGACGACGCCGACGTCCGCGTAGAAGACTACCGTCAGGTTGGAGCGCAGGGGCATTTCCGCCTGGTGCGTCAGGATAAAGAACTGCTGCAGGTGACGCTCAATGCCCCGGGACGCCATAACGCGCTGAACGCGGCGGCGGCGGTCGCCGTGGCGACGGAAGAGGGGATTGACGATCAGGCGATCCTGCGCGCGCTGGAAAGCTTCCAGGGTACCGGCCGTCGTTTCGACTTCCTTGGCGAATATCCGCTGACGGAAGTCAACGGCAAAGCGGGCAGCGCGATGCTGATCGATGACTATGGCCACCACCCGACGGAAGTCGACGCCACTATCAAAGCGGCGCGTGCCGGCTGGCCGGATAAAAATCTGGTGATGGTATTCCAGCCGCACCGTTATACCCGTACTCGCGATCTGTACGATGATTTCGCCAACGTGCTGACCCAGGTCGATGCGCTGCTGATGCTCGATGTCTACCCGGCAGGCGAAGCGCCGATCCCGGGTGCCGACAGCCGCTCGCTGTGCCGTACAATCCGTGGTCGCGGTAAAGTTGACCCGATTCTGGTGTCCGACCCGACGCAGGCCGCGGCGATGCTGGCGTCGGTGCTGACCGGCAACGATTTAGTGCTGGTGCAGGGGGCCGGAAACATTGGAAAAATCGCCCGTCACCTGGCTGAAATCAAACTGATCCCGCAAAAAACGGAGGAGGAGCGCCATGGCTGATAAAATCGCGGTGCTTTTCGGTGGAACCTCCGCTGAACGTGAAGTGTCGCTGAATTCAGGCGCCGCGGTGCTGGCCGGGCTGCGTGAAGCCGGGGTGGATGCCCATCCGGTTGACCCGCGCGATGTCGATATTACCCAGTTGAAAAAGCTGGGGTTTAAGAAAGCGTTTATTGCCCTCCACGGTCGCGGCGGGGAAGATGGCACGCTGCAGGGGGTGCTGGATCTGATCCAGCTGCCTTATACCGGCAGCGGCGTGATGGCTTCGGCGATTTCAATGGATAAACTGCGCAGCAAATGGCTGTGGCAGGGGGCCGGATTACCGGTCGCGCCGTGGGTGGCGCTGACCCGCGCCCAGTTTAGCGCCGGATTGTCTGCTGATGTCGAACAGCAGATTGCGGCGCTGGGTCTGCCGCTCATCATCAAGCCCAGCCGCGAAGGCTCCAGCGTTGGGATGTCGAAAGTCAGCGAAAGCTGTGATTTAGCAAGTGCACTGGCGTTGGCTTTTCAGCATGATGATGAAGTTTTAGTCGAAAAATGGCTCAGTGGGCCGGAATTTACCGTCGCCATCGTCGGTGAAGAAATTTTACCGTCAATACGTATCCAGACGGCTGGAACCTTCTATGATTATGAGGCGAAGTATCTCTCTGATGAGACGCAATATTTCTGCCCAGGATTGGAGGATCCAGCGCGTGAGTCAGCCATTCAAAGCCTGGTGCTTAAAGCCTGGAATGTTCTGGGTTGCAAAGGCTGGGGCCGTATTGACGTCATGCTGGACAGCGATGGCCAGTTTTATCTGCTGGAAGCGAATACTTCTCCGGGCATGACCAGCCATAGCCTTGTACCGATGGCGGCGCGTCAGGCAGGAATGAGCTTCTCCCAGCTTGTTGTACGAATTCTGGACCTGGCGGGGTGATATGTCGCAGGCTGCGCTGAATACGCGGAACCATGAAGAGGACGTTTCTTCTTCGCGTCGGAGTAATGGAACGCGGCTGGCAGGGATCGTTTTCCTGCTGGCGGTGCTGTTTACCGTGCTGGTCAGCGGGTGGATGGTTCTTGGCTGGATGGAGGACGCGCAGCGTTTACCGCTGTCGAAGATGGTGGTGACCGGCGAGCGTCACTATACGCGCAATGATGACATCCGCCAGGCGATCCTGGCGCTGGGTTCGCCGGGCACCTTTATGACTCAGGACGTGAACATCATTCAGAGTCAGATTGAACGTCTGCCGTGGATTAAGCAGGCGAGCGTCCGAAAGCAGTGGCCCGATGAATTGAAGATTCATCTGGTTGAATATGTGCCGATTGCGCGCTGGAATGATCAACATATGGTGGATGCAGAGGGAAATGCCTTCAGCGTGCCGGCGGATCGCACCAGCAAACAGAATTTACCGATGTTATACGGCCCGGAAGGCAGCGAGAACGAAGTGCTGCAAGGGTATCGTGACATGGGGCAGGTGCTGGCAAAGGATAAATTCACGTTGAAAGTGGCGGCGATGACCGCCCGTCGCTCCTGGCAGTTGACGCTTAATAATGACATTAAGCTCAACCTTGGTCGTGGCGACACCATGAAACGGCTTCAGCGCTTTATGGAACTCTACCCGGTTCTTCAGCAGCAGGCGCAGACCGACGGCAAACGGATTAGCTACGTTGATTTGCGTTATGACTCGGGTGCGGCAGTGGGCTGGGTACCTGCTCCCGCAGAGGAAACTAATCAACAACAGAATCAGGCACAGGCAGAACAACAATGATCAAGGCGACGGACAGAAAACTGGTAGTTGGACTGGAGATTGGCACCGCCAAGGTGGCCGCTTTAGTAGGGGAAGTTCTGCCCGACGGCATGATTAATATCATCGGCGTGGGCAGTTGCCCATCGCGTGGTATGGATAAAGGCGGTGTGAACGACCTCGAGTCGGTGGTGAAATGCGTACAGCGCGCCATCGACCAGGCCGAACTGATGGCGGATTGCCAGATTTCATCAGTTTATTTGGCTCTTTCGGGTAAACATATAAGCTGTCAGAATGAAATCGGGATGGTACCGATTTCGGAAGAAGAAGTGACGCTGGACGACGTCGAAAACGTGGTCCATACCGCGAAGTCGGTTCGCGTCCGCGATGAGCATCGCGTCCTGCACGTGATTCCGCAGGAATACGCCATTGACTACCAGGAAGGGATTAAAAACCCGGTTGGGCTGTCCGGCGTGCGCATGCAGGCGAAGGTGCATCTGATTACCTGCCATAACGATATGGCGAAAAACATTGTTAAAGCGGTGGAACGTTGTGGTCTGAAAGTTGACCAACTTATTTTCGCCGGTTTAGCGGCCAGTTATTCCGTATTAACAGAAGACGAACGTGAGCTGGGCGTCTGCGTGGTGGATATTGGTGGTGGTACAATGGATATCGCCGTCTATACCGGCGGCGCGCTGCGTCACACCAAAGTGATCCCGTACGCGGGCAACGTGGTGACCAGCGATATCGCCTATGCCTTCGGGACGCCGCCGAGCGACGCCGAAGCCATCAAGGTTCGTCACGGTTGCGCATTGGGTTCCATCGTCGGTAAAGACGAAAACGTCGAAGTACCGAGCGTAGGCGGACGGCCGCCGCGTAGCCTGCAACGTCAGACGCTGGCTGAGGTGATTGAACCGCGCTATACCGAACTGCTTAATCTGGTCAATGAAGAGATCCTGCAGCTGCAGGAACAGCTCCGCCAGCAGGGGGTGAAACACCATCTGGCGGCGGGGATTGTGTTAACCGGCGGCGCGGCGCAAATTGAAGGTCTGGCGGCCTGTGCGCAGCGCGTGTTCCATACCCAGGTGCGCATTGGCGCGCCGCTGAACATCACCGGTTTAACGGACTATGCCCAGGAGCCGTATTATTCGACGGCGGTGGGGCTGCTGCACTACGGAAAAGAGTCACATCTGAGTGGTGAAGCGGAAGTCGAAAAACGCGTGACGGCGTCGGTGGGCTCGTGGATTAAGCGACTCAACAGCTGGCTGCGAAAAGAGTTTTAATTTTTTAAGAGAACGCAGACAATTAGCGTTCTCAGGCGACAGGCACAAGACGGAGAGAAACTATGTTTGAACCTATGGAACTGACCAACGACGCGGTGATTAAAGTCATCGGCGTCGGTGGCGGCGGCGGTAATGCCGTTGAACACATGGTGCGCGAGCGCATTGAGGGTGTTGAATTCTTCGCGGTGAACACCGATGCGCAGGCGCTGCGTAAAACGGCTGTTGGCCAGACTATCCAGATCGGTAGCGGTATTACCAAAGGTCTGGGCGCTGGCGCGAACCCGGAAGTCGGCCGTAATGCGGCGGACGAAGACCGTGAAGCGCTGCGTGCGGCCCTTGATGGCGCAGACATGGTGTTCATCGCGGCAGGCATGGGCGGCGGTACCGGTACCGGCGCGGCGCCTGTTGTTGCCGAAGTGGCTAAGGATCTGGGGATCCTCACCGTTGCGGTGGTCACTAAGCCGTTTAATTTTGAAGGTAAGAAGCGCATGGCGTTTGCTGAGCAGGGGATCACCGAGCTGTCCAAGCACGTTGACTCACTGATCACCATCCCAAACGACAAGCTGCTGAAAGTACTTGGCCGCGGTATTTCTCTGCTTGACGCGTTCGGCGCGGCAAACGACGTCCTCAAAGGCGCGGTGCAGGGTATCGCTGAACTGATCACTCGTCCGGGTCTGATGAACGTTGACTTCGCGGACGTCCGTACCGTGATGTCTGAAATGGGCTACGCGATGATGGGCTCCGGCGTGGCGAGCGGTGAAGACCGTGCGGAAGAAGCGGCTGAAATGGCCATCTCTTCTCCGCTGCTGGAAGATATCGACCTGTCCGGTGCGCGCGGCGTGCTGGTTAACATCACCGCGGGCTTCGACCTGCGTCTGGATGAGTTCGAAACCGTGGGTAACACTATCCGCGCATTTGCCTCGGATAACGCCACCGTGGTTATCGGTACCTCTCTGGACCCGGATATGAACGACGAACTGCGCGTCACCGTAGTGGCGACCGGTATCGGCATGGACAAGCGTCCGGAAATTACCCTGGTGACCAACAAACAGGTTCAGCAGCCGGTGATGGATCGCTACCAGCAGCACGGTATGTCCCCGCTGACGCAAGAGCAGAAGCCGGCGGCAAAAGTGGTGAACGACAATACGCCGCAAACCGCGAAAGAGCCGGATTATCTGGATATCCCAGCCTTCCTGCGTAAGCAAGCCGATTAAGAATCGACTGGAAGTTGGGCATCTGCGCTCTTTGTGCTAAACTGGCCTCCCGATAGTGGTGTACACTTCGGTTGGATAGGTAAATTGGCGAGATTATACGATGATCAAACAAAGGACTCTTAAACGTATCGTTCAGGCGACTGGTGTCGGTTTGCATACCGGCAAGAAAGTCACACTGACGTTACGCCCTGCGCCGGCAAATACCGGGGTCATCTATCGTCGCACCGACTTGAATCCACCGGTAGATTTTCCGGCTGATGCCAAATCTGTGCGTGATACCATGCTCTGTACTTGCCTGGTTAATGAGCATGACGTGCGGATTTCTACGGTTGAACACCTGAACGCCGCATTGGCTGGCCTGGGTATCGACAACATTATTGTTGAAGTCGATGCACCGGAAATCCCGATTATGGACGGCAGTGCGGCTCCGTTCGTTTATCTGTTGCTGGACGCCGGCATCGATGAACTGAACTGCGCCAAGAAATTTGTACGTATCAAAGAGACGGTTCGCGTCGAAGATGGCGACAAATGGGCTGAATTCAAACCGTACAATGGTTTTTCGCTGGACTTCACCATCGATTTTAACCATCCGGCGATTGATGCCAGCACCCAGCGCTATACGCTGAACTTCTCGGCCGATGCGTTCATGCGTCAGATTAGCCGTGCGCGTACCTTCGGTTTCATGCGCGATATCGAATATCTGCAGTCCCGTGGCCTGTGCCTGGGCGGCAGCTTCGATTGTGCCATCGTTGTTGACGATTATCGCGTACTGAACGAAGACGGTCTGCGCTTTGAAGACGAATTTGTTCGCCACAAAATGCTGGATGCGATCGGTGACCTGTTTATGTGTGGTCACAACATTATCGGCGCATTCACGGCGTACAAATCGGGTCACGCGTTGAACAACAAACTGCTGCAGGCTGTTCTGGCAAAACAGGAAGCCTGGGAGTATGTGACCTTCGAAGACGACGCAAAATTGCCAATGGCGTTCCGCGCACCGTCGATGGTTCTGGCGTAAGCCTGACCATTCAGTAAATTCGACTGGTAACCTGGTACTCTCTCCGACCAGGGAACCAGTCGTTTTTCTTTTATAGCCTCTTCCCGTTATTTTTCGCTGCGATCGCTGGGTAATAATTAGCGCGCGTTCGCTGCTTTATTAAGCGTTTTCCCCGGGCAACGGCCTTCATTCATGCTGCCTCAGCGCGCTATTAATGTTAGTATTTGAGCGCAAAATTATTTCTCCGGGTTGCTTTACCCCGTGGACATCAGGTTGTCCTGCGAAAAACGTCAATAAAGAGACAGCCTGAACGACGACGGGTATACCAAAGAAAGGTAATGAACGTGAGTGGATTGCTGACGCGCTGGCGACAGTTTGGCAGACGGTATTTTTGGCCGCATCTCCTGTTGGGGATGGTCGCGGCCAGCCTCGGCCTGCCTGCGCTAAGCAACGGCCATGCGACCGCGACGCCAGCAAAGGCGACCGCCAGCAACCACAACCCGAGTAAAGTTAATTTCTCCCAGCTGGCGCTGCTGGAGACGAATCGCCGGCCCAACTTTACCGTCGACTACTGGCATCAGCATGCCATTCGCACCGTTATTCGTCATCTCTCTTTCGCCATGGCGCCGCAGGCGTTGCCGGTGGCGGAAGAAGCGTCTCCGCTGCAGGCGCAGCATCTGGCGCTGCTCGACACGCTCAGCGCGCTGCTGACGCAGGACAGTACGCCGCCGGTAGTGATCCGCCAGGCGGCGTATATCCCTTCCTCATATTCTGCCTTCCGCGTCAGCGCCTGGATAAGCCAGGTAGCGGGGATCCGCGCAGGCCCTCAACGTCTCAGCTGAAAATAACCACGGACCATCCTATTTTTTGTGACTCCGCACCGCGGGGCGTTTGAGATTTTATTATGCTTATTAAAATGTTAACTAAGGTTTTCGGCAGCCGTAACGACCGTACGCTGCGTCGTATGCGCAAAGTCGTCAATATCATCAACGGTATGGAACCGGCGATGGAAAAACTCTCTGATGACGAGCTGAAAGCGAAAACCGCTGAATTCCGCGCGCGCCTGGAAAAAGGCGAAGTGCTGGAAAACCTGATCCCTGAAGCGTTCGCCGTCGTTCGCGAAGCCAGTAAGCGTGTGTTCGGCATGCGCCACTTCGACGTCCAGCTGCTGGGCGGTATGGTGCTTAACGATCGCTGCATCGCCGAGATGCGTACCGGTGAAGGTAAAACCCTGACCGCGACCCTGCCGGCCTACCTCAATGCGCTGACCGGCAAAGGCGTTCACGTGGTGACCGTCAACGACTATCTGGCGCAGCGTGACGCCGAAAATAACCGCCCGCTGTTTGAATTCCTCGGCATGACGGTTGGCATCAACATGTCCGGCCTGCCGGCGCCGGCGAAGCGTGAAGCCTACGCTGCCGATATCACCTATGGCACCAACAACGAATACGGCTTCGACTACCTGCGCGACAACATGGCCTTCAGCCCGGAAGAGCGCGTTCAGCGTAAACTGCACTATGCGCTGGTGGATGAGGTGGACTCCATCCTGATCGATGAGGCGCGTACGCCGCTGATCATTTCCGGCCCGGCGGAAGACAGCTCTGAAATGTACCGTAAGGTCAACAAGATCATTCCGCACCTGATCCGTCAGGAAAAAGAAGATTCGGACACCTTCACCGGCGAAGGCCACTTCTCGGTGGATGAAAAAGCGCGTCAGGTTAACCTGACCGAACGTGGTCTGGTGCTGATTGAAGAGCTGCTGGTACAGGAAGGCATTATGGATGAAGGTGAGTCCCTGTACTCCCCGACCAACATTATGCTGATGCACCACGTCACCGCCGCGCTGCGCGCCCATGCGCTGTTCACCCGCGACGTTGACTACATTGTTAAAGATGGCGAAGTTATCATCGTCGATGAGCACACTGGTCGTACAATGCAGGGCCGCCGCTGGTCCGATGGTCTGCACCAGGCCGTTGAGGCCAAAGAGGGCGTGGAGATCCAGAACGAGAACCAGACCTTGGCCTCTATCACCTTCCAGAACTATTTCCGTCTGTATGAGAAACTGGCGGGGATGACCGGTACCGCCGATACTGAAGCCTTTGAATTCAGCTCTATCTATAAGCTGGATACCGTGGTCGTGCCGACCAACCGTCCGATGATCCGTAAAGACATGGCGGATCTGGTCTATATGACCGAAGCGGAAAAAATTCAGGCGATTATCGAAGATATCAAAACCCGTACCGCAGCCGGTCAGCCGGTGTTGGTGGGGACAATCTCGATCGAAAAATCGGAAGTGGTTTCCCGTGAGCTGACCAAAGCCGGCATTAAGCACAACGTTCTGAACGCCAAGTTCCATGCCAGCGAAGCGGATATCGTCGCTCAGGCAGGCTATCCTTCCGCGGTGACCATCGCTACCAACATGGCGGGCCGTGGTACCGATATTATGCTCGGCGGTAGCTGGCAGGCGGAAGTCGCGGCGCTGGAAAATCCAACGCCTGAGCAGATTGAAAAAATCAAAGCCGACTGGCAGGTGCGCCACGATGCGGTACTGGCCGCAGGCGGCCTGCACATTATCGGTACCGAGCGTCATGAATCACGCCGTATCGATAACCAGCTGCGCGGCCGTGCCGGTCGTCAGGGGGATGCCGGTTCTTCCCGCTTCTACCTGTCGATGGAAGACGCCCTGATGCGTATCTTCGCCTCCGATCGCGTTTCCGGCATGATGCGTAAACTGGGGATGAAACCCGGCGAAGCCATTGAGCACCCGTGGGTCACCAAGGCTATCGCCAACGCGCAGCGTAAAGTCGAGAGCCGTAACTTCGATATTCGTAAGCAGTTGCTGGAATATGATGATGTGGCCAACGACCAGCGCCGGGCAATTTACACTCAGCGTAACGAACTGCTGGACGTGTCTGACGTCAGCGAAACCATCAACAGCATCCGCGAAGACGTGTTTAAGGCGACTATCGATGCCCATATTCCGCCGCAGTCGCTGGAGGAGATGTGGGATATCGAAGGCCTGCAGGAGCGTCTGAAAAACGACTTCGACCTCGACCTGCCAATCAAAGAGTGGCTGGATAAAGAGCCGGAGCTGCATGAAGAGACCCTGCGCGAACGTATTCTGCAGAGCGCGGTAGAGACCTACCAGCGTAAAGAAGAAGTGGTCGGCGCTGAAATGATGCGCCACTTCGAGAAAGGCGTGATGCTCCAGACTCTGGATTCACTGTGGAAAGAACATCTGGCGGCGATGGACTACCTGCGCCAGGGTATCCACCTGCGCGGCTATGCGCAGAAAGATCCGAAGCAGGAGTACAAGCGCGAATCGTTCTCTATGTTTGCCGCGATGCTGGAGTCACTGAAGTATGAAGTGATCAGCACCCTGAGCAAAGTGCAGGTGCGGATGCCGGAAGAAGTCGAGGCGATGGAGCAGCAACGTCGTGAAGAGGCCGAGCGCCTGGCGCAGATGCAGCAGCTCAGCCATCAGAGCGATGATGAAGCCGCTGCACAGGATCTGGCGGCACAAACCGGCGAACGTAAAGTGGGGCGTAACGATCCTTGCCCGTGCGGTTCCGGTAAAAAATACAAACAGTGCCATGGCCGTCTGAGCTAAGGGCTGATAAAAAAACAAAGGCGCAGAGTTCTGCGCCTTTTTTATGGAGCTGATTCAATGAAAAAACTGCAAATCGCCGTAGGGATAATTCGCAATCCAGAAGGCGACATCTTTATTACCCAGCGCGCCGCGGATGCCCATATGGCGAATAAGCTGGAGTTCCCGGGCGGGAAGATTGAATCTGATGAAACGCCGGAGCAGGCGTTGATCCGCGAGCTGCAGGAAGAGGTGGGAATTACGGCCACTACCTTTTCACTATTTGATAAGCTGGAGTATCAGTTCCCCGATCGCCACATTACGCTGTGGTTTTTCCTCGTGGAAAGCTGGGAAGGCGAGCCCTGGGGTAAAGAGGGGCAGCCGGGACAGTGGATGACGCGGCAGGCGCTGGATCCGGAAGCGTTTCCCCCGGCGAATGAACCGGTTATCCGCAAACTTATCGCCCAGGGCTGAACCCCAGGTTGGGAGGCTAACCCAACTGGCGTTGGGTTAGCGTGCCGTCAAATCAGGGCTGCTGTTCGCTCCAGTCATCGCTGTCGGAGAGATCGCCCGCGCTGGGGATGCGCTTCTCCTCTGCTGCCCATTCTCCCAAATCGATCAGCTGGCAGCGTTTGCTGCAAAATGGACGATAGGGGCTTTGTTCGCCCCATACCACGTTTTTGCCGCAGGTCGGACAATTAACGATAGTCTCTTCTGACATGTTATCTCCTTAACAGCAGGCCAGTTCAAAATCAAAGCGCTCCGGCACGATCCCATACTCACTGTCCAGCGGCAGGAAGCGGATGGCGAAACGGCTCTTATGGCCAGAGATCTGCGGATAAAGCTGGTGGGCCAGATCGAGACGCAGGCGCAGCAGATCGGCATCTTCGCCATTATCCTGATAAAAGCCATTGAGGCTGGTCTGTTTGCGAAACTGTCCGGAGTTACGAATCAGATCGAGGATCAGGCTCAGGGACTGGACCAATGGATCGAGGCTGGCAAGCCAGCTGGCCACCTGCTCGTCACGATGCGCCTGCGGCATATGGAGCCAGATATGCAGGGTCGGTAAATCGAAGCTGCAGCAGCCGCCAGGGATACTCAGGCGCTGGCGTACTAGCGCAATCAGGCGATCTTCACGCAGAAACTGACCAATGCGCGGCGCGGCCATCAGGGTGCTGGAAGACTGCTTGAGCTGCTGGCGCAGCGCGTTAATGCGCTCCTGATCGACTCCCGGCACTTCTGCCCAGGACTGGAGCTTACGCTGCTGGCGCTCCAGCTCTTTGACCAGATCGGTACGCACCTCGCCGCGCTCCAGGACATCCAGCAGATCGCCGGCGTTACGGAAAAAATGGAGCGCATCGGCATGGCTGGAAATCATCGGATGGAAAGCCATCTGCTGGATCAGAAATTCGATGCGCAGCCAGGTGCGCATTTTCTCATTAAGAGGATGTTCAAACAGAACGGGAGTATGCATTACGAGTTTTCCTGTGAGGCGGCCTGCAATGCCAGCGTTAAGTACTTTTCGTGCAGGCGGGCAACATCCGATGCCACTGCATCCGGAGTGCCAGTGTTTTCAATAACATCGTCCGCGACGGCCAGGCGCTGCTCGCGCGTGGCCTGGGCGGCAAGAATATGTTCAGCATGTTCGCGGCTGACCTTATCGCGCAGCATGGTGCGTTCGATTTGCGTCTCTTTTGGCACATCGACGACCAGTACGCGATCGGCCTGGCTGGACAGGCGGTTTTCGACCAGCAAAGGTACGACCCAGAGGAGATAAGGGGAGGTGGCGGCCTGCATCTGGCGGCGCGTTTCCTGCTGAATCAGCGGATGCAACAGCGCGTTGAGCCAGGCTTTTTCCTCCACCTGAGCAAAAATTTTTTCCCGCAGCAGACGGCGGTTTAGCGTGCCGTCGGGGGCAATCATCTGTGGCCCGAAGTGGCCGGCAATGGCCTGGAGCGCCGGGGTGCCGGGTTCGACCACCTGGCGGGCGATAACATCGGCATCGATAACCTTAATCCCGAGCTGCGCGAAGGCGTCGGCGACCGTACTTTTACCGCTGCCAATCCCGCCTGTTAACGCGACTGTGTACCCCATATCTTCTGGCCCTGAAACGGATTGCTCGTATTTTTGGTATTCAGACAGCGAGGACGGGCAGTATGCCGGAGAGGCGACAGCGATCTTGTCGTGATGGCCCCGTGCCAGCCGGGAGCGCCGTCCGCTATTCTGTTTCTTTTAATCAAGCAAATCAAATGGTTAAAAATAATGCGCTGGCGGGTGGAGATATAAGCGCTTTTTTCTCCATTCACCAGGTAAATTTATACGATTGTAGCGTAAAAAAAGTGAAAATCGCAGTCTTGCGCGGGCCTGATTCGTGCGTATGATAACGTCACTGGAGTTGTGCTCTCACATTAATGCCATTAACCCCAGGAATTCGCACATGCGTATTGAAGAAGATCTGAAGCTTGGTTTCAAAGACGTTCTTATCCGCCCGAAACGCTCTACCCTCAAAAGCCGTTCTGATGTTGAGCTGGCACGTGAATTCACCTTTAAACATTCAGGCCTGACCTGGTCCGGTGTGCCGATTATTGCGGCTAACATGGACACCGTCGGCACCTTCAGCATGGCGAAAGCGCTGGCCACTTTTGGCATTCTGACGGCAGTACACAAGCACTACACCGCGGAAGAATGGCAGGCGTTTGTCCAGAGCGTATCCGCAGACGTTCTCAAGCATGTGATGGTTTCCACCGGTACTTCCGATGCGGATTTTGATAAAACGCAACAGATCCTCTCTCAGAACCCACAATTGAACTTTGTGTGCATTGACGTCGCCAATGGCTACTCTGAACACTTCGTCCAGTTTGTGGCGAAGGCGCGCGAAGCCTGGCCGCAAAAAACCATTATTGCCGGGAACGTGGTCACCGGTGAAATGTGTGAAGAGCTGATCCTCTCCGGCGCCGATATCGTCAAAGTTGGCATTGGCCCGGGCTCCGTCTGCACCACCCGCGTCAAAACCGGGGTCGGCTACCCGCAGCTCTCCGCCGTGATCGAGTGTGCTGATGCCGCACATGGCCTTGGCGGCCAGATCATCAGCGACGGCGGTTGCACCATGCCGGGCGATGTGGCGAAAGCCTTCGGCGGCGGCGCTGATTTCGTGATGCTCGGCGGTATGCTGGCGGGCCACGAAGAGAGCGGCGGTACTGTGGTTGAAGAGAACGGTGAAAAATTCATGCTGTTTTACGGTATGAGCTCCGAATCGGCGATGACCCGCCATGTGGGCGGTGTCGCGAAATACCGCGCGGCGGAAGGGAAAACCGTTAAGCTGCCGCTGCGTGGCCCGGTGGACAATACCGCGCGCGACATTCTCGGCGGCCTGCGCTCTGCCTGCACTTACGTTGGCGCCTCGCGACTGAAAGAGCTGACCAAACGCACCACCTTTATCCGCGTTCAGGAACAAGAGAACCGGGTATTCAATAGTCTGTAACCGGCTGCGCTGGCGCCTGCGCGGTGCCAGCGTTGCTTATCCTCCCGCCCCGCCAATGGCATCGCCCAGATGAAAAACGGGCAAATACATCGCCACCACCAGGAGCCCGACCAGCGAGCCGGTTATCACCAGCATCAGGGGTTCCAGATGCGCAGCCAGACTGTCGGCTCGCTGATGGGTCTGCTCACGATGATGATGCGCCAGGTTTTCCAGCATCTGATCCAGTGCCCCCGCGCTTTCCCCCGTGCGGATGAGCTGCAGACACAGCGGTGTAAAACCGCCGCAGCGGCTTAACGCCTGCCAGATCGGATCCCCCTGAACGATCAGCGCGCGGGCCTGCGCCAGGCGCTGGCGCCACAGCGGGCACGACAGGGTCTCTTCAACGCTTTGCAGCCCCTGTAGAAAGCTGATACCGGCACTTTGGGTTAACGCCAGAACGGTGAATATCAGGCTCAGCTGTTGGCCGCCGATCAGGGGGCCGATGAGAGGGAGCGCGTTAAGCAGTTGCTGGCGACGCAGCAGCCAGTCGGCGCGCTGCCGGACCAGCTGGTTGAGCAGCAGCGGGCTCAGCAGAAAGGCCAGCAGTAACGGCCAGCCGCGGTTCAGCATGTCCCCTGCCGCAATAACCATTCGCGTTAATAACGGCAGCGGCGTATTGAACGTCTGGTAGATGGCAGTGAATTCAGGAAGGACAAAATAGAGCATCCCCAGCACCACCAGCAGCGCCAGTGTGAGCACGATCAGCGGGTAGCGCAGCGCCTTCTTGACCTTGCCGGCGAGCCGCTGCTGCTCCTGCTGCTGGTTGGCCAGCTGCTGGCAGCAAATATCGAGCTTGCCCGTCAGTTCGCCAGTGCTAATCATCGCCAGATACAGTGGCGGAAAAGCCTGCGGCCACTGCGCCAGTGCGGCAGAGAAAGTCACGCCCTGGGCCAGTTCGCGGCCCAGCGCCTCAAGCAGCGCCTGCCACTGCCCATGCGGTTGCTGCTGCGCCAGAAGCGATAACCCTTCCGCCAACGGTAGCCCGGCCTGCAGCAGGGTTGCCAACTGGCGGATTGTTTCGCTGCTGTAGCGCGGGTGCCACAGGCTTTGCTTCACCGTACAGCGGCGTATAGCCAGCGGCAGGATGCGCTGCTGCTGGAGGTGATGCAGCACCTCCGGACGACTGGCTTGCCATAGCATCCCCTGACAAGGAGCGCCTTGCGCATCGACGCCTCGCCAGCGCCAGAGACGCTTAGTCGCCATGGGGGATCCCCAGCACCCGCACCACCTCTTCGAGGCTGGTCAAGCCCTGTTCGATAGCCTGACATCCGCTTTCGAAGAGCGTCATCATGCCCGCGGCTCGCGCCAGAGATTCGATCTCAATGGCGTTGAGCCCCTGGACTATCCCCTGACGTAGCCCCGGAGTGACAGGCAAGACCTCGAACAGCGCCAGCCTGCCGTGATACCCGTGATAACAGTGTTCGCAGCCCGCGGCCTGCCAGCGCGGCAGCGAGCGGGGCCACAGACTGTGCGGCAGGTCGGCGGCACTGCCGGCATTGCGCCGGCAGTGGGGGCACAGCTTGCGAACCAGACGCTGGGCGATAACCAGCGAGAGCGCAGAGGAGATCATCCAGCGGGCGATGCCCATTTGCTGCAGGCGGGTAAGGGTTTCGCTGGTGGAATTGGTGTGCAGAGTAGAGAGCACCAGATGACCCGTTTGGGCGGCTTTCAGCGCGATTTCAGCGGTTTCGGCATCGCGGATTTCACCCACCATCACAATATCCGGGTCCTGACGTAACAGGGCGCGCAGTACGCTGTGAAAGGTCAGCCCGGCGCGCGGGTTGATTTGCGTCTGGTTCATCCCGGCGATGGGGATCTCCAGAGGATCCTCGACGCTACAGATGTTCACTTGCTCCCGGTTTCGCGCCTGCAGGGCGCTGTAGAGGGTTACCGTTTTCCCGCTTCCGGTTGGGCCAGTGACCAGCAGCAGCCCCTGCGGCTGATTCAGCGCCTGGCGGAAGGCCGCCAGCTGAGAGGATGAGAGGCCGAGCGCCTCCAGATCCAGCGCCTGGTCAACCTGATGCAGAAGGCGCAGGACAATTTTCTCGCCATAGCGGCAGGGCAGAGTGGCGATGCGAAAGGAGAGCTGCCGTCCGGCGAGGTTCAGCGCGAACTGACCATCCTGCGGCAAACGATGCTCGGCGATATCGAGACTGGCCATCACTTTGAGTCGTGCGATAACCGGCGCGGCCAGCTCGGGCGCCAGCAGCGGCAGGGCGTGTAGCACGCCATCGACACGCAGGCGGATCCGTAAGTGCGTTTCCGTGGGTTCGATATGAATATCGGAGGCCCGCTGACGCAGGGCCTGCTCGAGGATCTGATTGACCCGTTCGGCGATGTTTTCCGGGCCTGCATTTTGCGCCAGCAGCGCCTGCTTTTCCTGGACTTGCAGGCGTTTATCCATCTGCTCCTGGCTCCAGCATTCAATATCGATCCGTTTTTGCGTCGCGAAACGTAGCGCCTCCATTAGCTCCGTCGGCGGGGTATCGACCACCGCAATGGATATCGTCTGCTCATCGCTGTGCAGCAGCAGGGCGTGATGGCGACGACAGAGAGGGATCAGCTGTTCTGTTTTCATGTTGTCGCCCTCACTTCACGCGGAAGACGTCTTCGCAGGCCTGCTGAAGCGCGCTGTTGTCGGTGATAGTGCAGACCCGCTGCCAGCCGGTGACGCCCTCGGCGTTATCCCAGGTCGGGGTTAGGGTGACGCCCAGTCCGTTGAGACTTTCCTGGCCGGTGAGGGTAACGACCCCTTTTGCCACGCTCATGGCGGAGAGGTAGCGCGTGGTGGTTGGCGAGGGGATGCCATTGCTGCCGCCGTCGCATGTCGTCAGGCCGCCATGATCGAGCGCGCAAAGTTCAATTGCCGTCCGGTAGGGGACAAAGGTCTGCAGCAGATCGGTGAGGGCGGCTTTACGCAGGTAGTTCTGGTAGGCCGGGATGCCGATGGCGCTGAGAATGGCGATGATGCCGATGACCACCATCAGTTCAATCAGGGTAAAACCTCGTTGTTTATCCATAAGTCGCTCCTTGTTGTGACAGAAGCACTGTGACGGGATTCAGGGGGACAGGCGAGGAGACGAAAACGATCCGGGAAACCGGGTTCCAGGGTTTTTAGCGGGATTGCATGGTGAGCAAGAGCGGCTGCGAGTCGGGTCGCAAATTCAGGCCTTCACGCCGGAAACGTGAAGGCCCAATCTTCAGCGAAAACGCATCGACAGGTCGAGCGCCTGCACATGTTTGGTCAGGGCCCCGACGGAGATATAGTCGACCCCGGTGTCGGCAAATTCGCGGATGGTGTCAAAGGTGACGTTGCCGGAGACCTCGAGCGCCGCCTGGCCAGCGGTGATTTTCACCGCCTCGCGCATCAGGTCGGTGGTGAAGTTATCGAGCATAATGATATCGGCCCCGGCTTTTAACGCCTGCTCCAGCTCATCCAGCGTTTCCACTTCCACTTCCACCGGCACATCAGGATGCAGCCAGAACGCCTTTTCCACCGCCTGACGGATCGAGCCGGAGGCGATGATGTGGTTTTCTTTAATCAGGAAAGCGTCGAACAGCCCCAGGCGGTGGTTGGCGCCGCCGCCGCAGAGAACCGCGTATTTCAAAGCGGTTCGCAGCCCTGGCAGCGTTTTGCGCGTATCCAGGAGTTGGGTTTTGGTGCCCGCCAGCAGGTCGACATAGCGGCGGACAACGCTGGCGACGCCGGAGAGGGTTTGCACAAAGTTCAGCGCCGTACGTTCGCCAGTGAGCAGAATGCGCGATGGGCCTTCCAGCTCGAACAGGGGTTGATCGGCTTTGACCGCATCGCCATCGGCGACGTGCCAGGTGATATTCACGTCGTCACCGGCGAGCTGAATGAAGACCTCTTCCACCCAGCGTTTACCACAGAAGACGCCATCTTCGCGGGTAATGACCACCGCATGGGAGCGTGCATCCTGCGGCAATAATTGTGCGCTAATATCGTTGCTGGCGTCGACTTCGCCGCCCAAATCTTCCCGCAGGGAGTGTGCGACAGCATCGGTAATATCGAGATTAATACGTTCCAGCAGCACGTCACGGCGGCGGTCGGGGTTGTAACGACGAGGCGACATGATAAAGCTCCAGATAGATAAGATTCAGAAGTGGGAAACATGCTAACCTGAACGACGTTTCAGTACCATACACACTTCATCCTTTGGGCCGGCGTGTGGCCCGGAAGCATGAGTTCGCGAAAGGAGATCCCGCATGCAGTTGAACGAGGGATGGCTGGTCGGCGCGCGGCGGGTTCCCTCGCCGCACCATGACTGCCGTCCGGATGAAGAGGCCCCTTCCTTATTGGTGGTGCATAATATCAGCCTGCCGCCAGGTGAATTTGGTGGTCCATGGATTGACGCGCTGTTCACCGGCACCCTGGATCCTCACGCGCATCCTTTCTTTGCCGAGATCGCTCATCTGCGCGTTTCGGCGCATTGTCTGATTCGCCGTGATGGTGAAATCGTGCAGTATGTGCCTTTCGATAAGCGTGCATGGCATGCGGGTGTCTCCAGCTATCAGGGGCGTGAACGCTGCAATGACTTTTCCATCGGTATAGAGCTGGAAGGCACGGATACCCTGGCGTATACCGATGCGCAGTACCAGCAGCTGGCGGCGGTGACGGATCTGCTTATCACGATTTATCCTGCCATCGCCGCAAACATCACGGGCCATAGCGATATCGCGCCCGTGCGCAAGACGGACCCGGGACCGGCCTTTGACTGGAAAAAATTTCGTGCGCTGCTCAGCGCGCCGTCCGAAAAGGAGACCTCATGACGCTGTTTACTACGCTGCTGGTGCTTATCGCTGAACGCCTGTTTAAACTGGGCGAACACTGGCAGCTTGATCATCGGCTGGAGGTGGCGTTCCGCCGGATAAAACATTTCTCGTTGCCGGGAACGCTGCTGATGACCCTGGTCGCCGTCGCGGTGGTCTACATTATTCAGCGCTTGCTGCAGGGGCAGCTGTTCAACGTACCGCTGCTGGTGTTCTGGATTTTGCTAGGCCTGCTGTGCATCGGCGCCGGTAAGGTTCGGCTGCACTATCATGCCTATCTGAAAGCGGCGTCGCGCAATGACAGCCGCGCCTGCGATGCGATGGCTAGCGAGCTGACGTTGATACACGGCGTCCCCCCGGGCTGTGATGAGCGCGAGTACCTTAGCGAACTGCAAAATGCGCTGCTATGGATTAACTATCGTTACTACCTGGCGCCACTCTTCTGGTTTGTGGTCGGTGGGGCGTGGGGGCCGCTGACGCTTATCGCCTATAGCGTCCTGCGTGCCTGGCAGACGTGGCTGGCGCGCTACCAGACGCCGCATCATCGTTTGCAGTCCGGAATCGATGGTATCCTGCATATTGTGGACTGGCTGCCGGTGCGTCTGGTGGGGGTTGTCTATGCTCTGGTGGGGCATGGAGAGAAAGCGCTCCCGGCGTGGTTTGCATCGTTAGGCGACCGCCATTCGTCGCAGTATCAGGTATTGACCCGCCTGGCGCAGTATTCCCTGGCTCGTGAACCGCACGTGGATAAAGTGGCGACCCCGAAGGCCGCGGTGTCGATGGCCAAGAAAACCTCGCTGGTGGTGGTGGTGATCATGGCGCTGCTGACGATTTACGGCACCCTGGTGTAACGGCCTGCGCTCGTACTCTACCTGCCACGATACTCTCACATCTGGGGCGTTATTTGCCGGATGGCGTTGTGCTTATCCGGCCTGGAGACCCACACTGCGCAGGCCCGGCAAGCAACAGCGGCGCCGGGTTCTATATCAGACGCCGTACCTGGCATGTTGCCGGGCGGCGGTTTCGCCTGACCCGGCCTGGAGAACCCGCGCCAGCGGGCCGCATACCGAACCGCTACAGCGTATCCGCCGGCGGGATGCCGAAGTCGGGCATGCCGTCCTCTCTCCAGCTGACGAGTTTTAGCCGGGTATGACGATTGGGGTCATACAGCGGGTCGCCTTCAATCTCGGTGTAATTCCGCGCGTGGTAGACCAGCACATCTTCCCCGGCCGGCGTTTGGGTAAAACTATTATGGCCCGGGCCATACTGGCGGTTTTCATAGCTGGTCCGGAACACCGGCTGCGGGGCTTTATGCCAGTTTGCCGGCTGCAGCGGATCGGCCTGCCGGTCAATCCAGAGCAACCCCATGCAGTAGTTTTCGTCGGTGGCGCTGGCGGAATAGCTGATGAACAGCTTATCGCCATGCACCAGCACCGCGGGTCCTTCATTGACCTTAAATCCCCGACACTCCCAGTCGAACTCCGGCTTGCTCAGCATGACCGGCTTGCCTTTTAGCGTCCACGGGTTGGCCATTTCAGCGAGATACAGGTTTGAGTTGCCCTCGATATGCGGCGATTTTTGCGCCCACAGGTACCAGCGTTTGCCCTGATGGATAAAGGTGGTGGCATCGAGGGCGAAGGTATCGAAAGGCGTGACCACCTGGCCTTTTTCCTGCCAGCGGCCGGTCAGCGGATCGTTGTCGGCGCACTCGATAACGAACATACGATGCTGGAACATGCCCAGCGCATCCAGATCGTGGGTATAGGTGGCGGCAAAATAGATATACCACTTCCCGTCTATCTCATGTAGCTCCGGCGCCCAAATCAGCTGGCTCATCGGCCCGCTTTGCGGTGCGCGCCAGACCACTACCGGCTCCGCATCGCGTAATCCTTCAAGGGTCGCCGCGCGCCGGATCTCCAGCCGGTCGTATTCCGGCACCGAGGCAATAAAGTAGTAGTGATTAAGGTGGCGCAGAATAAAGGGATCTGCGCGCTGTTCAATAAAGGGGTTGGGCCAGTTATTCATCAGGCTTTCCTTACGTGTTCACTGGTTTTCAGTTCCTGGTATTCATTCAGCTCGCTGTAGTTGCTGCGGCGCTTCTCTAAATCGCTCTGGATCTGGCGCATCAGGGTGCGGTCAACTTTCAGCAGGCGCACCACGCCGGCGGTGATCAGGTAGCCGACGCCGGGGATAACCGAGAACAACAGCACGATGCCGTTGAGGGCGGAGGCGCTTTGCGCTTTGGCGCCAGCGTCGTAGCCGTACCATGACAACAGGAATCCGACCATCGCCCCGGCGACCGCCAGGCCGACTTTGAGGAAGAACAGATTGCCGGAGAAGCTAATGCCGGTGATGCGCTTGCCGGTTTTCCACTCGCCGTAGTCGTCAACATCGGACATCAGCGACCAGTGCAGCGGGGAGGGAATTTGATGCAGGATGTTGAGCAGGAAGTAGAGCACCATAATCAGCGTGGTGGCGTGCGGATTAAAGAAATAGAAGGCGCAGGAGAAGATCGCCAGCACGATATTGGTCCAGAAGAAGACCTGCAGTTTGCACCAGCGGTCGGTGAGGACTTTTGCCAGCATGCTGCCAATCATCATCCCGACCACGCCGAGGCTGATAAACAGAGTGGCAAAATGGGTGCTTTGCCCCATTACCCAGGTGACGTAGTACATGGTGGCGGCCATGCGGATAAAGCCCGGACAGACGTTGCACAGCGTGAGCAACAGGATGCGTACCCACTGGTCATTTTTCCACACGTCTTTGAGATCTTTTTTCAGTTCATCATTGGTCTGTACCGCCGGGTGGATGCGTTCGCGTACGGTAGCGAAGCAGAACAGGAACATACACATGCCGATGAAGGCCAGCACGGTCATCGCCATCTGATAGCCCTTCGCTTTATCGGCGCCGCCGAACCAGTCGACCATTGGCAGTAGCGTCAATGACAGCAACAGCGTGGCGATACCCACCATCACGAAACGATAAGACTGGCAGGCAACGCGCTCTTTCGGATCGGCAGTCATCACCGTTCCCAGCGAGCAGTAGGGGATGTTAATCGCGGTATAGGTAATCGACAGCAGAAAGTAGGTGACAAACGCATAGATGACTTTGCTGTTATAGGTCCACTCAGGAGTGGTGAACATCAGTACGCTGAACAGGGCGTAGGGGAAAGCAATCCACAGCAGCCATGGACGAAAGCGGCCATATTTACTGCGGGTGCGGTCGGCGAGGGCGCCCATGATCGGGTCGGTCACCGCATCGATGACGCGCACCGACAGCAGCAGTACGCCCACCAGCGCCGGCGCCAGACCGAAAATATCGGTATAAAAATAGTTAACAAACAGCATGATGGCGCCAAAGATGATATTGCATCCGGCATCCCCCATCCCATAACCAATCTTTTCTTTTATTGAAAGTCTATTGTCTGCCATGTGCGGTCTCTCCGTTGCAGTATGGAGAGAATTATTGGCTGCTATCGAGAGAATTACGTTGCAGGAACGCGTTGACGATATGGATAAAAAAGCTATGGAGGGGAAAGTGTGAAGCAGATAACAATGCTCTGCGCCCGTCATTCAGGGAGGGGGCGCAGAGCAAAGAGAATTATTGATGAGATGTATTATTGTGCTTTTATGGTGGCGGCGGCTTTCTGTTTAAACAGATAGCCCACGCCCAGCACGGCGATCCATACCGGGATCAGCCAAACGGAAATCGCCATCCCCGGGGTCATCAGCATAATTACCAGCACCGCGGCCATAAACAGCAGGCACACCCAGTTACCCAGCGGGTAGAAGAGGGCGGGGAAGCGAGTGGTGACCCCCTGCTGCTGTTTGGCGCGACGGAATTTGATATGCGCGAGGCTGATCATCGCCCAGTTGATCACCAGGGCGGAGACTACCAGCGCCATCAGCAGGCCAAATGCGGATTCCGGCGCCAGGTAGTTGATCAGCACACACAGGGCGGTGACCACGGCGGAGACGAGAATGGTATTCACCGGCACGCCGCGTTTGTCGACGCTGAGCAGCGCTTTCGGTGCGTTCCCCTGCTGGGCAAGACCGAACAGCATACGGCTGTTGCAGTAGACACAGCTGTTATACACCGACAGGGCCGCCGTCAGCACCACTACGTTGAGGGCGTTTGCCACCAGCGTATCGCCAAGCTCATGGAAAATCAGGACGAACGGACTGGTGTCCGCAGTCACACGCGTCCACGGCAGAAGCGAGAGCAGGACCGCCAGCGAGCCAACATAGAAGATCAGGATACGGTAGATAACCTGGTTAGTGGCTTTCGGGATGCTTTGCTCCGGGTTATCCGCTTCCGCCGCGGTGATACCCACCAGCTCCAGACCGCCGAAGGAGAACATGATGATCGCCATCATCATTACCAGCCCGGTAAAGCCGTGCGGCAGGAACCCGCCTTGATCCCAGAGGTTACGTACCGTCGCCTGCGGGCCGCCGTTGCCGCTGAACAGCAGCCAGCCGCCGAACAAAATCATCGCCACAACGGCGACCACTTTGATAATGGCAAACCAGAACTCCATTTCCCCGAACACTTTCACGTTGGTCAGGTTAATGGCGTTGATGGCGATGAAGAAGACCGCCGCTGAGGCCCAGGTCGGGATTTCCGGCCACCAGAACTGGATATATTTGCCGACGGCAGTGAGTTCCGCCATGGCCACCAGGACATACAGTACCCAGTAGTTCCAGCCGGAGGCGAAGCCGGCAAAGCCGCCCCAGTATTTATAAGCAAAGTGGCTAAACGAACCGGCTACCGGCTCTTCTACCACCATTTCGCCCAGCTGACGCATGATCAGAAAGGCGATAAAACCGGCAATCGCGTAACCAAGAATGATACCCGGGCCGGCGGACTGAATGACGGACGCGCTCCCCAGAAACAGGCCGGTGCCGATAGCCCCGCCCAGCGCGATGAGCTGGATGTGGCGGTTTTTCAGGCCGCGCTTCAGCCGATCGCCGTGCTGTTGACCTTCCATATGAAACCTCGTGTGTGGTTATTTTTTGTGTACGTCATCCGTCAGGTTGCTGCTTCACTGCTGTCCCTGCCAGAAAGCATAGCCAGCGAAAATTTGGGCGACGTGGCCCACTTTTTACCTGAGTGATGGCGCGCACATATTGTTGTGTTTGTGTATTTAACGACTTCCGTTTCTGTATTGTTTTGTTTACGGAAGGCGGTGCGGTAATTAAGAAAAAGGCCTTTCGTCTCAGGGAGAATAGTGGTAAGCGCGTTTGAATGCACCTGCTTTATGAAGGGATGATGACCATGTGTCTAAAAAGACATCAATAGACACATTCTGTATTATTCCGACGCACTGCTTCTTTCTGATTATTTATTCAATGATATTGTCTTTATATTCATTTATTGGGTCATTGAATCGGTTCAGATAGCGTAATTTTTCGTTTCCATTAAGTTAATGCTACCTCTTTATGAGTAAACGTAACATTTGTGCAAGGTTACATTTCTGAAATGTTATTTCTGTAAGGTTGTTAAAATGTCCGTCGTTTACTGATTTCAATCAAAACCTGTATGGACAGAAGGTGAATACTTTGTTACTTTAGCGCTACGAACTTTAAATTGGTAAGACCAATTGACTCCGGGCTAATGGCAGAGACAGGGAATATGGCCTACAGCAAAATCCGCCAACCAAAATTATCCGATGTGATAGAGCAGCAGCTGGAGTTTCTGATCCTTGAGGGGACCTTGCGCCCCGGTGAAAAACTCCCGCCTGAACGCGAACTGGCTAAACAGTTCGACGTTTCCCGCCCCTCGCTGCGTGAGGCGATTCAACGCCTCGAAGCCAAGGGCCTGTTGCTTCGTCGTCAGGGAGGTGGAACGTTTGTTCAGAGCCGCCTGTGGCAGAGCTTCAGCGATCCGCTGGTCGAGCTGCTGTCCGATCACCCTGAATCCCAATTCGATCTGCTTGAGACCCGTCACGCGCTGGAAGGCATTGCAGCTTATTACGCGGCGCTGCGCAGCAATGATGAAGATCGCGACCGTATCCGCGAGCTGCATCAGGCTATTGAGCGGGCTCAGCAGTCGGGCGATCTGGACGCTGAGTCCGGCGCCGTCGTCCAGTACCAAATCGCCGTCACCGAGGCGGCACACAATGTGGTTTTGCTCCATCTGCTAAGGTGTATGGAGCCGATGCTGGCGCAAAACGTGCGTCAGAACTTTGAATTGCTGTATGCCCGCCGGGAAATGCTCCCGTTGGTCAGCAACCATCGCACTCGCATTTTCGAGGCGATAATGGCCGGGGAGCCGGAGCAGGCGCGTGAGGCGTCGCACCGTCACCTGGCGTTCATTGAGGAAATTTTGCTGGACCGTAGCCGTGAGCAGAGTCGTAGAGAACGCTCGCTGCGTCGTTTACAGCAACGAAAGGACGAGAACTCCGGTTCTTAAGCGCCATTTTTAGAGCGCGGCAACTAAACGCAGAACCTGTCTTATTGAATTTTTGGTTGTTCAAAGGTGAAGAACGAAGAGTTCAATGGGACAGGTTCCAGATTAATCAACGATTAGATAGATAAGGAATACCCCCCATGTCAGAACGTTTACCAAATGACGTGGATCCGATCGAAACTCGCGACTGGCTACAGGCGATCGAATCGGTCATCCGTGAAGAAGGTGTTGAGCGCGCTCAGTATCTTATTGATCAACTCCTTTCTGAAGCCCGCAAAGGCGGGGTGAAAGTGGCTGCTGGCGCATCAACCGGCGGTTACGTCAACACTATTGCCGTTGAAGATGAGCCGGAATATCCGGGTAATCTGGATCTGGAACGTCGTATCCGTTCTGCGATCCGCTGGAACGCCATCATGACCGTTCTGCGCGCATCGAAAAAAGATCTCGAACTGGGCGGCCACATGGCTTCTTTCCAGTCTTCCGCAACCTTCTACGAAGTGTGCTTCAACCACTTCTTCCGCGCACGCAATGAGCAGGATGGCGGCGACCTGGTGTACTTCCAGGGTCACATCTCTCCGGGCGTTTATGCGCGTGCGTTCCTGGAAGGTCGTCTGACTGAAGAGCAGATGAACAACTTCCGTCAGGAAGTTCACGGTAAAGGTCTGTCCTCTTATCCGCACCCGAAACTGATGCCGGAATTCTGGCAGTTCCCGACCGTTTCTATGGGCCTGGGCCCAATCGGGGCGATTTATCAGGCTAAATTCCTGAAATATCTGGAACACCGTGGTCTGAAAGACACCTCCAAACAAACCGTTTACGCGTTCCTGGGCGACGGTGAGATGGACGAGCCGGAATCTAAAGGCGCGATCACCATCGCGACCCGTGAGAAGCTCGACAACCTGGTGTTCGTTATCAACTGTAACCTGCAGCGTCTTGACGGTCCGGTCACCGGTAACGGCAAAATCATTAACGAACTGGAAGGCATCTTCGCGGGCGCTGGCTGGAACGTTATCAAGGTTATCTGGGGCGGTCGTTGGGATGAGCTGCTGCGTAAAGACACCAGCGGTAAGCTGATTCAGCTGATGGAAGAAACCGTTGACGGCGATTACCAGACCTTTAAATCCAAAGACGGCGCTTATGTGCGCGAGCACTTCTTCGGTAAATATCCGGAGACCGCTGCGCTGGTTGCCGACTGGACTGACGAGCAGATTTGGGCCCTGAACCGCGGTGGCCACGATCCGAAGAAAGTTTATGCTGCTCTGAAAAAAGCGCAGGAAACCAAAGGCAAAGCGACCGTTATCCTCGCCCATACCATTAAAGGTTACGGCATGGGTGACACTGCTGAAGGTAAGAACATCGCTCACCAGGTTAAGAAAATGAACATGGACGGCGTTCGCTACGTCCGCGATCGTTTCAACGTGCCGGTTGCCGATGCCGATCTGGAAAAACTGCCGTACGTCACCTTCCCGGAAGGTTCCGAAGAGCACACCTATCTGCACGCTCAGCGTCAGAAACTGCACGGCTATCTGCCGAGCCGTCAGCCGAACTTCACTGAGAAGCTGGAGCTGCCGACGCTGGAAGATTTCCGCCCGCTGCTGGAAGAGCAGAATAAAGAGATCTCTACCACTATCGCGTTCGTTCGTGCCCTGAACGTGATGCTGAAGAACAAATCCATCAAAGACCGCCTCGTGCCGATCATCGCCGACGAAGCGCGTACTTTCGGTATGGAAGGTCTGTTCCGTCAGATCGGTATCTACAGCCCGAACGGCCAGCAGTACACCCCGCAGGACCGTGAGCAGGTTGCATACTACAAAGAAGACGAGAAAGGTCAGATCCTGCAGGAAGGGATCAACGAGCTGGGCGCAGGCGCATCCTGGCTGGCTGCGGCGACCTCTTACAGCACCAACAACCTGCCGATGATCCCGTTCTACATCTACTACTCGATGTTCGGGTTCCAGCGTATCGGCGACCTGTGCTGGCAGGCAGGCGACCAGCAGGCTCGCGGCTTCCTGATCGGGGGTACTTCCGGTCGTACGACGCTGAACGGCGAAGGTCTGCAGCACGAAGATGGCCACAGCCATATTCAGTCTCTGACTATCCCGAACTGTATCTCTTACGATCCCTCCTACGCCTACGAAGTGGCGGTCATCATGCATGACGGCCTGGAGCGTATGTACGGTGAGAAACAAGAGAACGTTTACTACTACATCACTACCCTGAACGAAAACTACCACATGCCGGCCATGCCGGAAGGCGCCGAGGAAGGTATCCGCAAAGGTATCTACAAACTCGAAACCATCGAAGGTAGCAAAGGTAAAGTTCAGCTGCTGGGCTCCGGTTCTATCCTGCGTCACGTCCGTGAAGCAGCGCAGATCCTGGCGAAAGACTACGGCGTGGGCTCTGACGTGTACAGCGTCACCTCCTTCACCGAACTGGCGCGTGATGGCCAGGATTGCGAACGCTGGAACATGCTGCACCCGCTGGAAACCCCGCGCGTGCCGTACATCGCTCAGGTGATGAACGACGCTCCGGCAGTGGCATCCACTGACTATATGAAACTGTTCGCCGAGCAGGTTCGTACCTACGTACCGGCTGACGATTACCGCGTACTGGGTACCGATGGCTTCGGTCGTTCCGACAGCCGTGAAAACCTGCGTCACCACTTCGAAGTCGATGCTTCCTATGTGGTCGTTGCAGCGCTGGGCGAACTGGCTAAACGTGGTGAAATCGATAAGAAAGTGGTTGCGGACGCAATTACCAAATTCAACATCGATGCAGAAAAAGTTAACCCGCGTCTGGCGTAAGAGGTAAAAGAATAATGGCTATCGAAATCAAAGTACCGGACATCGGGGCTGATGAAGTTGAAATCACCGAGATTCTGGTCAAAGTGGGCGACAAAGTTGAAGCTGAACAGTCGCTGATCACCGTAGAAGGCGATAAAGCCTCTATGGAAGTCCCGTCTCCGCAGGCTGGCGTCGTGAAAGAGATTAAAGTCTCCGTCGGCGATAAAACCGAGACTGGCAAACTGATTATGATTTTCGATTCCGCCGAGGGTGCAGCAGCCGCTGCACCTGCGCAGGAAGAGAAGAAAGAAGCCGCTCCGGCCGCCGCTGCTCCAGCAGCTGCCGCGGCAGAGAAAGAAGTGAACGTGCCGGACATCGGCGGTGACGAAGTTGAAGTCACTGAAATTCTGGTGAAAGTGGGCGATACCGTTGCGGCTGAGCAGTCTCTGATCACCGTCGAAGGCGATAAAGCCTCGATGGAAGTGCCGGCGCCGTTCGCGGGTACCGTGAAAGAGATCAAGATCAACACCGGCGATAAAGTGTCCACCGGCTCCCTGATCATGATCTTCGAAGTGGCGGGCGCTGCGCCTGCTGCCGCACCTGCTCAGGCTGCTGCTCCGGCGGCGGCTGCTCCAGCTGCGGCTGGCGGTGCGAAAGACGTTAACGTACCGGACATCGGCGGCGACGAAGTTGAAGTGACCGAAGTGATGGTAAAAGTCGGCGATAAAGTGGCTGCTGAGCAGTCCCTGATCACCGTCGAAGGCGACAAAGCGTCTATGGAAGTGCCGGCGCCGTTCGCGGGCACCGTCAAAGAGATCAAAATCAGCACCGGCGATAAAGTCAAAACCGGCTCCCTGATCATGGTCTTCGAAGTGGAAGGCGCTGCGCCTGCCGCCGCACCGGCTCAAGCGGCTGCGCCGGCACCGGCTGCAGCTCCGGCTCAGGCCGCTAAGCCTGCCGCGGCACCGGCTGCGAAAGCGGAAGGTAAAACCGAATTCGCTGAAAACGACGCTTACGTCCACGCCACTCCGCTGATTCGCCGTCTGGCGCGCGAGTTCGGCGTTAACCTGGCGAAAGTGAAAGGCACCGGCCGTAAAGGTCGTATCCTGCGCGAAGACGTTCAGGCTTACGTGAAAGACGCTGTTAAGCGTGCTGAATCCGCACCGGCGGCTGCCGCTGGCGGCGGTATCCCGGGCATGCTGCCATGGCCGAAGGTTGACTTCAGCAAGTTCGGTGAAATCGAAGAAGTGGAGCTGGGCCGTATCCAGAAAATTTCTGGTGCCAACCTGAGCCGTAACTGGGTCATGATCCCGCACGTTACCCACTTCGACAAAACCGATATCACCGATCTGGAAGCGTTCCGTAAGCAGCAGAACGCCGAAGCTGAGAAGCGTAAACTGGACGTGAAATTCACCCCGGTTGTCTTCATCATGAAAGCCGTGGCCGCTGCGCTTGAGCAGATGCCGCGCTTCAACAGCTCGCTCTCCGAAGATGGTCAGCGTCTGACACTGAAGAAATACATCAACATCGGTGTGGCGGTGGATACCCCGAACGGTCTGGTGGTTCCGGTCTTTAAAGACGTGAACAAGAAGAGCATCACCGAGCTGTCTCGTGAACTGACCACCATCTCGAAGAAAGCGCGCGATGGCAAACTGACGGCGGGCGAAATGCAGGGCGGTTGCTTCACCATCTCCAGCATCGGCGGCCTGGGTACCACCCACTTCGCGCCGATTGTTAATGCGCCGGAAGTGGCCATCCTCGGCGTGTCTAAGTCCGCGATGGAGCCGGTATGGAATGGTAAAGAGTTCGTGCCGCGTCTGATGCTGCCGATTTCTCTGTCCTTCGACCACCGCGTCATCGACGGTGCTGATGGTGCCCGCTTCATTACCATCATCAACAACACCCTGAGCGACATTCGCCGCCTGGTGATGTAATTGAAAAAGCCGGCCTGACGGCCGGCTTTTTTCTGATAACCTCAGGCTGTTTGGGATTATCAGCAACAAAGGACAAAATCGTTTGCCGTTTGTTGTTTAAAAATTGTTAACAATTTTGTAAAATACACGCGGATAGAACGTCCCGGTGGACTTGGGCGTAAAAATAATAGCGTCAGACCCGCCGGATATAAATTACAGAGGTCATGATGAGTACTGAAATCAAAACTCAGGTCGTGGTACTTGGGGCAGGTCCTGCAGGCTACTCTGCAGCCTTCCGTTGCGCTGATTTAGGTCTGGAAACCGTCATCGTAGAACGTTACAGCACCCTCGGTGGGGTGTGCCTGAACGTGGGTTGTATCCCTTCTAAAGCGCTGCTGCACGTGGCAAAAGTTATCGAAGAAGCGAAAGCGCTGGCCGAACACGGCATCGTTTTCGGCGAACCGAAAACTGACATTGACAAGATCCGCACCTGGAAAGAAAAAGTCATCACTCAGCTGACCGGTGGTCTGGCTGGCATGGCCAAAGGGCGTAAAGTGAAGGTGGTTAACGGTCTGGGTAAATTCACCGGCGCTAACACCCTGGAAGTGGAAGGCGAAAACGGCAAAACCGTGATCAACTTCGACAACGCCATCATCGCGGCGGGCTCCCGTCCGATTCAACTGCCATTTATTCCGCATGAAGATCCGCGCGTATGGGACTCCACCGACGCCCTGGAGCTGAAATCTGTGCCGAAACGCATGCTGGTCATGGGCGGCGGTATCATCGGTCTGGAAATGGGTACCGTATACCATGCGCTGGGTTCAGAGATCGACGTGGTTGAAATGTTCGACCAGGTCATCCCGGCTGCCGATAAAGATGTGGTGAAAGTCTTCACCAAACGCATCAGCAAGAAATTCAACCTGATGCTGGAAACCAAAGTGACTGCCGTTGAAGCAAAAGAAGACGGTATTTATGTTTCCATGGAAGGCAAAAAAGCGCCGGCGGAAGCACAGCGTTACGACGCCGTGCTGGTGGCTATCGGCCGCGTACCGAACGGTAAAAACCTCGACGCAGGCAAAGCGGGCGTGGAAGTTGACGATCGTGGCTTCATCCGCGTTGACAAACAAATGCGCACCAACGTGCCGCACATCTTTGCTATCGGCGATATCGTCGGTCAGCCGATGCTGGCGCACAAAGGCGTCCACGAAGGTCACGTTGCCGCAGAAGTTATCTCCGGCCTGAAGCACTACTTCGATCCGAAAGTGATCCCATCGATCGCCTACACCGAGCCAGAAGTGGCATGGGTGGGTCTGACCGAGAAAGAAGCGAAAGAGAAAGGCATCAGCTACGAAACCGCCACCTTCCCGTGGGCTGCTTCCGGCCGTGCTATCGCTTCCGACTGCGCAGACGGCATGACCAAACTGATCTTCGACAAAGAGACCCACCGTGTTATCGGCGGCGCGATTGTCGGCACCAACGGCGGCGAGCTGCTGGGTGAGATCGGCCTGGCTATCGAGATGGGCTGTGACGCTGAAGACATCGCGCTGACCATCCACGCTCACCCGACTCTGCACGAGTCTGTTGGCCTGGCGGCAGAAGTTTTCGAAGGCAGCATCACCGACCTGCCGAACGCCAAAGCGAAGAAAAAGTAACTTTTTCTTTCAGGCAAAAAGCATAAGCGGCTCCCGGAGCCGCTTTTTTTATGCCTGATGTTTAGAACTATGTCGCTATTCATAAACCGCTACACCTCATACATACTTTGTAAATAGTCACTATGTAAACTTATAGGTAGTTAATGATATCAATGAGGTGTGTGATGAAACGCTTTTTAACCACAGCGCTGGTCGCAGCAGCGTGCTTATCCGGTGTCGCCTGCGCGGCTGACGCCACGATTCCGTGGGCGGATAACAGCGGTGGTACGGAAACGACCCATATTGCGGCGATGGGCCAGGATCTGAATGCTCAGCATCAGCAAGTGACCAAGACCAGTGAAGGAGTATGGGCGGCGAATTCCGGCAGCATCAGCGCTGACGAATCGGCATTGTCCAGTACGAAACCAGCCTTTGCCGGCGATCCGTCGCTGATGCCCCACCAGGGCTAAGTGAATGAAAACGCCCGGTTGCGTATACGTAACCGGGCGTTTTTTTATGGATTGACCACCTGCCAGCCGGCGTCAGCGTCGGGGGCAAAGCGCGTTATCGCCTGGGCCTTTGCCGCGCTCTCTTCACCGAGATTGGCCTGATAAACGGTATCGTGCTGATCGATCATAAAGCTCATCACGCCGGTTTCCCCCCACGCCACAGGCCACGCCAGCAAGGCGACGCTCTGCTCATCTCTACCGGTGATAATGCGGAAGCGGTAGCCATGGTAGCCGCTGCCGGGAACCGTCGGGCTAAAGGCTGGCCCAAGCGGACTTGGCGCTTCGCCCGGCGAGGTGGGCCAGTACAGACCATCTTTTTTGCCTTCGCTACTGATGATTTTCTGCGCCCAGCGGTGGTTCAGTTGATAGTAATCCTGCTGGGCGTCAACGTAGGCATGCATGGCGGCTATCGCCGACAGTTCATTACGGCCGATAGCGCGGGTGAGGATCTCTTCTTCGCCAGCGGCCATATCAAAGCGCCAGCCCTGGGATGCTTTGACGATGGGGACTGGCAGCCGCCATGCTTCGCTACCGACGTCGAGCCAGGCTTTTTCACCCTGCTGCACAATCACATGTTTCACCTGCCAGTCGCGCTGGAAGCGGTCGACGGCAGTGGGGTCGATCCCGTCGGGGGGTAAAAAATGCAGCCAGTTATCGCCAAGCACTTCACTCAGCGCCGCATCATTTTGCTGGCCGATCGCCTCGGCCAGCGCGTTTGCGGCCTGCTCGGGGGTGGCATACTGCTGCTGGGCGAAGGCGGCAAGCGGCGACAGCATTAACGTGAACAGGGCAATTGATAATGGGTTTCTCATTCTGCTCATCCTCAGCGGCGGCGTAGTTCATGGTGTTCAGAAAGACGCTCTCTGGCGCCGTCGCGCTGCTCGCGGTTTACGCTGGAAAACTGACGACTCTGCCGTCCCCGTTCTTGCTGCGCTTGCCAGGAGGGGGCGCGGCTTTCGTTGCCGCTAAGGGCGCTGGCGCGCAGATGACTGACCGTCTGCTGACGCTGGGCTGGCGTGGCGGACTGGAGCTGCTGCCGGCGCTGTTGCTGCTGCGGTGTAGTATTCTGCTCGCGGCTCTTAATGGTTTCCCTACGCTGCTGTTGCTGCGGCGTCGGGTTTTTCAACTGCGCTTTCGCCGCGTCTCGACGCTGCTGGGTCGATGTCGGCTCGCTGTCGTAACCGCGGTAGTTGCTGCGCTGGGTGGCTTGTTTCAACTGCGCCGAGGCCGCCTGACGCTGGGCATCGCGCGAGGCGGTGTTTGCCGCCAGGTTGCCCGCCGTGGCGGTCGGCGCGCTGCGCTGCTGAAGCTGGGTCATCGCCGCCTGGCGCTGCGCCTCACGATCGACCGGCGCATGCTGGGTCGCGCTCAGTCCGCCGGATACGTTGGCCTGATGAAAGCGCTGGGCGACGGTATTATCGGGGTATGGCACGTGACCGCGATAGGCGGGGTTGTGCTGCCAGTTTACGCGGTCGCCCGGCAGGTTTTGTCCGGTAATGCGGTTAAAGTTATTCACATTGATATTGATGTTATCGCCGTTATGCGAGTAATCGCCGCGGTGGTAGTCGTCATCGTGATGGTGGTGGTCATCATCATCATCCCAGTCGATGCTGCTGAACAGCGCCCAGGTGGTCGCCACGCCCAGGCTGTAACCGAAGCCTTTGACGAAGCTATCGGTAAACTGCTCCCCGGGAGGCGGCGGCAGATAGACCGGAGGATAGGCGCTGTTCGGCCAGGTACCATAGACGGTGGAGGGGTTGTAGTTGGGAACATAGACCACCTGCGGATCGGTCGGTTCTATTTTTATGACCTGGGTTGGCGCAGGCGCCGCCGCGGTAGTGCTTGACGTTGATACGGTGCTGCTTTTCGAAGTGGTGGCCGGCACAGGCGCCGCTGCGGCGACAATCACTTTTTGCTGCGGCGTAGATTTCAGCGTCCCTGTCTCCTGGGCGATGGCACGCAGGCGTTGCACCGAGTCCATCACATCATGCGGCTGGGCCAAAAACGCATTACCCAGATTTTCCACCCAGGGCGGATTCTCGCCCATCATCGCCAGCAGGGCAGGGAAAGCGACAAGCGATTTGACGCTGGGATCCCATGGCTGGCTGGCAACTGCCTGAACGGCGGGATCCCCTTTCATGGTGGGGTTATCCTGGGACCACTGCACCGCCTGCATGACGTTGTCCGGGTAGGTGGAAGCCATCAGCACCTGCGACAGCAGACTGTCCGGGTAGAGCGCGATGGGGGCAACCCACTGGTCAATCTGCGCCTGGGTGTAGGTGGCGGCCACCGGCTCCGCGGCGGCGGGTGCGGCTGGCGTTGGCGCTGGCGCAGGCTGCGCCGTCGGCTGAGTGACCGTCTCTGGAGTACGGCTTTGCACATAGAGTGTTCCCGCCGCCGCGAGTAAGCCAGCGCTACAGAGCAGGGTGATAATATGGGGTTTGAACGGCAGTGACATAGAAGCTCCTGACCCAAAAAGTAACCCATCTCGCTAAAGTATCGGCGAAAACGGCGCGTTTGCTGAGTATAAGTAAGCGGTATGGCTTTTTATTGATGATTGTTGGGATCGGCCCATGGCGTTGTACGCGGAAAGGAATTTTTGTCGCGGGATTTGAACAGAAAGCCTGCAATATCCTGCCCTTAACGATTCAGCTAAATTTTAATGTTGCTTTTTTGTAAACAGATTAACACCTTTCAAAAATCCTGCTATGCTGCCGACGCGGTATCGGGCATTTACCCTACAAACTGCTGTCTCACAGGAGCGTGAAGAAAATCGCCCAGCCACTAAATCCTTCAAGATGCGTCAAGGCGGCAAACTGCCAATACCGAAGCAGATTGATTGAAGAGGTGTAGGCCGCATTATGACAATGAGAAGCGAGGAGAACCGTCGTGCTAGAAGAATACCGTAAGCACGTAGCTGAGCGTGCCGCCATGGGGATTGTTGCCAAACCCTTAGATGCAACCCAAATGGCCGCGCTGGTAGAACTGCTGAAAAACCCGCCTGCGGGCGAAGAAGAATTCCTGTTAGACCTGCTGATTAACCGTGTACCGCCGGGCGTCGACGAAGCCGCCTATGTTAAAGCTGGATTCCTTGCCGCGATCGCCAAAGGCGAAACGACCTCCCCCCTGGTTACCCCTGAAAAAGCCGTTGAACTGCTGGGCACCATGCAGGGTGGTTACAATATCCACCCGCTGATCGATGCCCTGGACGACGCGAAACTGGCGCCGATTGCCGCGAAAGCGCTGTCCCATACTCTGCTGATGTTCGATAACTTCTACGACGTGGAAGAGAAAGCGAAAGCGGGTAACGAGCACGCTAAACAGGTTATGCAATCCTGGGCCGACGCTGAGTGGTTCCTGAACCGCCCGCAGCTGGCAGAAAAAATCACCGTTACCGTTTTCAAGGTGACTGGCGAAACGAACACCGACGACCTGTCTCCGGCGCCGGATGCCTGGTCGCGTCCGGATATCCCGCTGCACGCCCTGGCGATGCTGAAAAACGCCCGCGAAGGCATTGAACCGGATCAGCCGGGCGTGGTTGGCCCGATCAAACAGATCGAAGCCCTGCAGCAGAAAGGCTACCCGCTGGCCTACGTTGGCGACGTGGTCGGGACCGGCTCTTCACGTAAATCGGCCACCAACTCGGTGCTGTGGTTTATGGGCGACGATATCCCGAACGTGCCGAACAAGCGTGGCGGCGGCCTGTGCCTGGGCGGCAAAATCGCGCCAATCTTCTTCAACACCATGGAAGATGCAGGCGCGCTGCCTATCGAAGTGGATGTGTCAAACCTGAACATGGGCGACGTGATTGACGTTTACCCGTTCAAAGGCGAAGTGCGTAACCACGAAACCAACGAACTGCTGGCCAGCTTCGAGCTGAAAACCGATGTGCTGATCGATGAAGTGCGCGCCGGCGGCCGTATCCCGCTGATCATTGGTCGCGGTTTGACTACCAAAGCGCGCGAAGCGCTGGGTCTGCCGCACAGCGATGTCTTCCGTCAGGCGAAAGACGTGGCGGAAAGCACCCGCGGCTTCTCTCTGGCGCAGAAAATGGTTGGCCGCGCCTGCGGCGTTGCCGGTATCCGTCCGGGCGCCTACTGCGAGCCGAAAATGACCTCCGTCGGTTCTCAGGACACCACCGGTCCAATGACCCGTGATGAACTGAAAGACCTGGCGTGCCTGGGCTTCTCCGCTGACCTGGTGATGCAGTCCTTCTGCCACACCGCAGCCTATCCGAAGCCGGTTGACGTCACCACGCACCATACTCTGCCGGACTTCATTATGAACCGCGGCGGCGTCTCGCTGCGTCCGGGCGATGGCGTTATTCACTCCTGGCTGAACCGCATGCTGCTGCCGGATACCGTGGGTACCGGCGGCGACTCCCATACCCGTTTCCCCATCGGGATCTCCTTCCCGGCGGGCTCTGGTCTGGTGGCCTTCGCCGCCGCGACCGGCGTGATGCCGCTGGATATGCCGGAATCGGTGCTGGTGCGTTTCAAAGGTAAAATGCAGCCGGGGATTACGCTGCGCGACCTGGTTCACGCTATCCCGCTGTACGCCATCAAGCAGGGCCTGCTGACCGTTGAGAAGAAAGGTAAGAAAAACATCTTCTCTGGCCGCATCCTTGAGATTGAAGGCCTGCCGGATCTGAAAGTGGAGCAGGCGTTCGAGCTGACCGATGCCTCTGCTGAACGTTCTGCTGCAGGTTGCACCATCAAGCTGAACAAAGAGCCGATCGTTGAGTATCTGAACTCCAACATCGTCCTGCTGAAGTGGATGATTGCCGAAGGCTACGGCGATCGCCGCACTCTGGAGCGTCGTATTCAGGGTATGGAAAAATGGCTGGCGGATCCGCAGCTGCTGGAAGCCGATGCTGACGCGGAATACGCGGCAGTAATCGACATCGATTTGGCGGATATCAAAGAGCCGATCCTGTGCGCGCCGAACGATCCGGACGATGCCCGCCTGCTGTCTGATGTGCAGGGCGAGAAGATCGACGAAGTGTTCATCGGCTCCTGCATGACCAACATCGGCCACTTCCGTGCCGCCGGTAAGTTGCTGGACAGCCACAAAGGCCAGTTGCCGACTCGCCTGTGGGTGGCGCCGCCAACCCGTATGGACGCCGCGCAGCTGACCGAAGAAGGTTACTACAGCGTATTTGGTAAGAGCGGAGCGCGTATCGAAATCCCTGGCTGTTCTCTGTGTATGGGTAACCAGGCGCGCGTGGCCGACGGCGCGACGGTGGTTTCCACCTCTACCCGTAACTTCCCGAACCGTTTAGGTACCGGCGCTAACGTCTATCTGGCCTCTGCCGAGCTGGCGGCGGTAGCTTCTCTGCTCGGTAAATTGCCGACGCCGGAAGAGTACCAGACCTTCGTGGCGCAGGTGGATAAGACAGCGGAAGATACCTATCGCTATCTGAACTTCAACCAGCTGGATCAGTACACTGAAAAAGCTGACGGCGTGATCTTCCAGACCGCGGTGTAAAACCATTCGGTCAGCCTGGCTGACCGTTTGGCTACAAACTCCCCAATGCCCGGTGAACATTGCATCACCGGGCATTTTTATTTCCAAACCTCCTGCCTGTTACGCTTTTTTTCTTTCGGTCTGCTGCGATAATTACTCCATGGGTACAGTGCAGCGGTGACGCATTGCCCTTGCAGAGGAAAAGACGATGGACTACGAATTTCTGCGCGATATTACCGGAGTGGTAAAGGTGCGAATGTCGATGGATCACGAGGCGATTGGCCACTGGTTCAACGAGGAGGTGAAAGACAATCTTGCTCTGCTTGACGAAGTGGAGCAGGCTGCGCGCACCGTGAAAGGCAGTGAACGTTCCTGGCAGCGTGCCGGACATGAATATACGCTGTGGCTGGATGGCGAAGAGGTGATGATCCGCGCCAATCAGCTGGAATTTTCCGGCGACGAAATCGAGGAGGGGATGAGCTACTACGACGAAGAAAGCCTCTCTCTGTGTGGTGTTGAGGATTTCCTGCAGGTGGTTGCCGCCTATCGTGAGTTTATGCAGCAGCGTTGATGACTCGTTTTGCGCCGGGCTGCGGAAAACCGTAGCCCGGCTAAGCGTCGCGTGCGCAGGGCACATCCCCGGGTCGCGACGAGTACCTTTCCCCCGCTTCCCGCCGGCGCAGAACCCAGGCCCGGCGCGCAAAATCGCCGCCGGGCATTTGAGGCATTACACGGCAGGAATATTGCGGCCGTAGTAAATCTCGCGCATCTCTTTCCACAGCAGGTCGGTAATGACCTTGCGCTCTTCAGCGGTCAACTCTTCCGGTCGGGTATGGAACATGTAATGCTTAAGGTCGAACTCCTTAAGCAACATTTTGGTATGGAAGATATTTTCCTGATAAACGTTGACGTCGACCATGTCATACAGCGACTTCATATCGTCAGACATAAAGTTCTGAATTGAGTTGATTTCATGATCGATAAAATGCTTCATCCCATTGATGTCGCGGGTAAAGCCGCGCACGCGGTAGTCAATGGTCACAATGTCCGATTCCAGCTGGTGGATCAGATAGTTCAGCGCTTTGAGCGGTGAAATAACCCCGCAGGTAGAGACTTCGATATCGGCGCGGAAGGTGCACAGGCCGCCTTCCGGGTGGCTCTCCGGATAGGTATGCACGCAGATATGGCTTTTATCGAGATGGGCGACCACGGTTTCAGGCAGCGGGCCGGGGTGTTCGGTCTGGTCGATAAGCCGCGGGTCGACGGGCTCTTCGCTTACCAGAATGGTCACGCTGGCGCCCTGGGGTTCATAATCCTGGCGGGCGATATTCAGGATATTAGCGCCAATAATAGAGCAGGTTTCGCTCAGGATCTCTGTCAGGCGATTGGCATTATAAAGTTCGTCGATATAGGCGATGTAGCCGTCGCGCTCTTCTGCCGTTTTGGCGTAACAGATATCGTAGATACAAAAACTCAGGCTTTTGGTCAGGTTGTTAAAGCCGTGCAGCTTCAATTTTTTCAATTTAGTTCACCCCCTTATTTCGCTTCACGGTGCGGACAGAGCATCATGCAGATATTGTGGTAAGGCGAAGGCCGCCGTATGGATTGCCGGATTGTAGTAACGGCAGGTCAGGTTGGCTTTGTGAAAGCGCGCCTGAATGATTTCGCTGGAAAGATGGCGCAGCGCCTCGTTGTCGCTCGCCCAGGCAAAGGTCATGATCCCGCCGTAATAGGTCGGAATCGCCGCCTGGTAGAAGCTGACGTCGCGAAAATAGTGGCTCAGCTTACGATGACTGCCCACCGCTTCATCCTGCTGCAGGAAGCAGACGCCGTTCTGCGCAACGAAAATCCCTCCCGGATTCAGGCAGCGTTTGCAGCCTTCATAAAAAGCCGAGGTGAAGAGGCTTTCCCCCGGGCCAATAGGGTCGGTACAGTCCGAAATGATCACATCAAACGTTTGCGTCGTCTGGTTAACAAAATTGACGCCATCATCAATTACCAGCGTAAAGCGCGGATCGTCATAGGCGCCGGCGCTATGGTTGGGCAGGTGCTGGCGGCAGAATGAGACCACCCCGGCGTCGATTTCCACCATGGTGATGCTTTCGATGCTGCGATGACGAGAGACTTCGCGCAGCATCGCGCCATCGCCGCCGCCGATGATCAGGACATGCTTGGCGTTGCCGTGAGCCAGCAGCGGCACGTGGGTCATCATTTCGTGATAGATAAACTCATCGCGTTCGGTGGTCTGCACGACGCCATCCAGCGCCATTACCCGGCCAAAGGCGCGGTTGTCAAAGATGATCAGATCCTGATGATCGGTTTTTTCGTGGTACAGCACGTTATCAACGCTAAAGTACTGACCAAAATGGTCATGCAGCGTTTCATGCCACAGTGGATTATCGGCCACGGTGAGGCTCCTCCTTCGTTAACATCTGTTACACCCGTAAAACGAGTGCAACATCATAGACAACTATAGATGAGGATGCACGGCGGTTATTGCAGCAATGCGGCAGGAATAACAGCACCGCCCGGAGAGGGCGGTGGGGAGACAGGGCTATTTTGCCGGCGCGGGTTGGCTATCCACTATCCGCACGGAATAGACCATGGTGGCGCCTGGGGGGATCTTCGGTGGCAACCCTTTACTGCCATAGGCTTTGTCGGGCGGGACGACCAGCGTCACGGAGCCGTGGTTCTGCAGGCGCTTCAGCGGCCCGCGAAATACCGGGGGATAGGCATCCAGTTTCTGGGTAAGCGCCTGATCTTTCGTCTCCATATCATTGATCACCGTTCCGTCCGTCAGCATCTCTTTGATCACCACGGTCACCAGATCGTTGCCGCTAATTTTTCCTTTACCCGGGTAATCGATACGGCTGTAGACGCCCTCTTTGAAGACCACACCTTTTTTGCGCGCAAATGCCTGCTGGTATTTCTGACCGGCGCTGATGTTTTTCTGCTCGATTTTATTCAGGTTCTGGAAAACCTGCTGTGAAATGTCAAACAGCGCTTTGTTACGCTCCTGTTCGCCGAGGCGAAGCTGGCCGCTGAAGGCATCCTCGATGCCCTGCAGCACCAGGTCGGCGTCGACGTTAACCCCCTGAGTGCGACGAGTCGTGAGGACATTAAGCGCCTCTGTACCCATCGAGGCGCCGATGGCGTAAGCCTGCTGTTCACCTGGCGCGCTGAGTTTGGCGGCGGTTTTGCCGGTGGTATTTCTCGGCGGGACCGTCAGCTGCGTCCGCAGCAGCTGGATTTCATCCTCTTTCATCCGCAGCTGGGCGTTATCTTTGTCCGCCTGCAGGCGATAGGCCGCCACTATGGCCGCCATCTCGGGGGGCTCATCTTTTGCCGCCACGGCGGCATCGGCGCGGCTCGATGGCGCTTTTTCCGCCGCGGCGAGCCGGTTAACCAGCGACTGCTTATCGGCGTTAAGGGCTTTAACCTGGTCGAGGGCGGTCTGCTGCGTCTTCTCTGCCGCGGCGAGCCGGTTTGTCAGCGACTGCTTATCGGCGTTAAGGGCTTTAACCTGGTCGAGGGCGGTCTGCTGCGTCTTCTCTGCCGCGGCGAGCCGGTTAGCCAGCGACTGCTTATCGGCGTTAAGGGCTTTGACCTGGTCGAGGGCGGTCTGCTGCGTCTTCTCTGCCGCGGCGAGTCGGTTTGTCAGCGACTGCTTATCGGCGTTAAGGGCTTTGACCTGGTCGAGAGCGGTCTGCTTCTCTTTTTCCATCACGGCCAGCCGGGTGGTTAACGACTGCTTGTCGGCGGCGAGGGCTTTTGCGTGGTCAGGAGCGGCCTGCTGCGCTTTTTCCATCGCAGCCAACCGGGTAGCGAGCGTCTGTTTATCCGTATTCAGAGCGGTGAGGATGGCGCTGAGCCGTTTATTTTCAGCTTCGGCTTGCTGAAGCTGTGACGTTAATTGTTGGATCTGCTGCAGCGCGGCGGCCTGACTTTGCTGCAGAATAGAATTCTGGGCTGTGCTTTCTTTTTTTATTAACGCCTCATTTTTCGCGGTGGCGGCGGTTAAGGCGACCTGTAATTCTTTTATTTTGTTATTTAATGCCGCTTGCTCATTCGCGATGGAGGTTTCGGTGGCCGGAGTGTTAGCAAGCTGTTTTTTTAATTGCTGAATAGTTTTATCTTTTTGCTCAATGGTCGCCTGCTGGCTGGCGATTCTTTTTTGCATTTGCGCGGTATTAGGCGTCTTTTTTTTATTATCCGCATTTTGACGACCGCCTGACGTTTGCTTTGCGGTTGCAGTATCGCTTTTTTCATGCGCCTGGGTTTGCTGCTGGGCGTAGTCAAGAAACGCCGGCGCGGCGCCGGCGAAGAACGGTGTTGAAAGCGCCAGCGCCGCGACGAGCATCAGCAGGGGCGCGTTGAGGGTCAGCGTGGCGGCTCTGTTCATGGCTGTTTGCTTTCACCCCGCTGTACCAGGCTATCGATCAGCGTTTTCTGGATATCGGCGCATAGTTTGATGGATTTAAACTGATACATGGAGTCAATGCCAAGCCGGGTGGGATCCGCCACTTTCTCGCGCACGCTGTTGTATTGTGATGCCGCACGCACTAAGGCATTGAAGTCATTGCTAAGTTTGGTTGCCTGCTGTGGGTTAACCTCTTTTAGCGAGTCCAGCGCCTGTCGGCAGGATTCAATACGCGCTTGTTCGCTAGCCGCGCGCTCCTGTTCTGCCTGCTGCTGTGACGTTAGCGGAGTGGTGAGCGGTTTTACCTGCTGGCGAGAGGCGGTATTGCTACAGCCGGCTAATAACATAGCGGCGAGTGGAATAATACGAAGAGTCAGCGAGATATTCACAATTTCAGTCCATGAAGTAGATATATTTTCAACGGATTCTAAAAGGCTGTTTTTTATTTTGCAATATATCATTAGGGATATTTTATTGTTTTTTTCTGGAAAGGCTGTTAGTGCGGGTTTAATTTATTTATTGGATTTATGTATTGCGATATATATAAGGTTTATTTTATATAAAATAATAATGGTAAATATTAGAGGCGGGTGAGGAGGGGAAAAGCGCGGCGCGTTGCCGCCCGCGCGGGAAATTATTTGACGTAAGCCAGCAGGCTAAGTGAATCGCGGGCCAGCGCTTTACATTTTTTCGCCGTCGGAAGGTTAATGCCGCTGAGATCGCGATAGCTGTCTTCGCCAAGCGCTTTCATGTTGTAGCTGTCGTAGTTGCTCAGGTCCCACTGGTTCTGTTGGGCAAAGAACACCAGGGCGCGCCGGATCTGCGTGTTGGGCAGGTTCTGGTAGCCACAGTCGTTTTTCAGAAACACAAAAACCGCGGTTAAATCAGCCATGTCTTCCGCTTCGGATTCGCTGAGCGCGTAGCTGTTGGCGGAGAGAGTAAGCAGGCTGCCGAGTACCATTGTTCTGAAAAGCGTCTTCATTTTTTCTACCGTTAGATCACCGACGCTTCAAATTAGCATACTTCTTTACACAGCGCCGATCTTTATTCTCACTCTTCTGCTTGACCTTCCCGTTACGGTAGGGTTTAAGCTCAAATATTCGCCCGCAGAATAAAAGGATGTGAATATGCAACGTCGAGACTTCCTCAAACTGACCGCCGCGGTCAGCATGGCCAGCGCGTTACCGCTTTGGAGCCGTGCGGTCTTTGCAGCCAGTCGCCCGGCCCTGCCGGTACCGTCGCTGTTGACGGCCGATGCGCGCAACCGTATCGCGCTGACCATCCAGGCGGGCAAAACGCAGTTTGGCGCGATGAACGCCACCACCTGGGGGTATAACGGCTCGCTGCTGGGGCCCGCGCTGCAGCTGACGCAGGGGAAGACCATCACGGTGGACATTACTAACCAGCTGGCAGAAGAGACCACGCTGCACTGGCATGGTCTGGAGGTCCCGGGCGAGGTCGACGGGGGACCGCAGGGGGTTATCGCCCCGGGCTCCACTCGGACGGTGAGCTTCTCGCCAACGCAACGGGCGGCCACCTGCTGGTTTCACCCCCATCAGCACGGGACCACCGGTCGGCAGGTGGCGATGGGGCTGGCGGGGCTGGTGCTGATCGAGGATGAAGAGAGCGGACGCCTGCTGTTGCCGAAGCAGTGGGGAATCGATGATGTACCGGTTATCGTACAGGACAAGAAGTTTACCGCCGCTGGCGAAATTGATTATCAGCTGGATGTCATGAGCGCCGCCGTCGGCTGGTTTGGCGATACGCTGTTGACCAATGGCGCTCTCTATCCTGAACATGCCGCCCCGCGCGGCTGGCTACGTCTGCGCTTGCTGAACGGCTGTAATGCCCGTTCCCTCAATTTTGCGACCAGTGATAAGCGCCCGCTGTACGTGGTGGCCAGCGACGGCGGTCTGCTGGCGGAGCCGGTGAAGGTCAATGAACTGCCGGTCTTGATGGGGGAGCGTTTTGAGGTGCTGGTGGACACCAGCGACGGTAAACCTTTTGATCTGGTGACCCTGCCGGTGAGCCAGATGGGCATGGCCATTGCGCCTTTCGATAAACCACAGCCGGTACTGCGCGTCCAGCCGCTGGTTATTCCTGCCTCAGGTAAGCTGCTGGATACCCTGGCCGCTCTGCCGGCGCTACCGTCCCTGACGGGGCTGACGCAGCGTCAGCTCCAGCTGTCGATGGATCCGATGCTTGACAGGATGGGCATGCAGGCGCTGATGGAGAAATATGGCGATCAGGCGATGGCCGGAATGGATCACGGCATGATGGGGCACGGCGGGATGGGCGACATGGGGAGTATGCACCACGGCGACATGAGCAACATGAACCACGGGTCCGGCATGAATCATGGTATGTCGTCGGCTAAGGGGTTTGATTTCCATAACGCCAACCGCATCAACGGCAAAGCCTTCGACATGAATGTGCCGATGTTTGCCGCCGCCAGAGGAGAGTATGAACGCTGGGTCATCTCCGGCAAGGGCGACATGATGCTGCATCCGTTCCACATTCACGGCACCCAGTTCCGCATCCTTAGCGAAAACGGCAAGCCGCCAGCGGCGCATCGTAGCGGCTGGAAAGACACCGTTCGTGTGGAAGGGGACGTGAGTGAAGTATTAGTGAAGTTTGATCATCCGGCGCCGAAGGAGTTTGCCTATATGGCCCACTGCCACCTGCTGGAACATGAAGACACCGGGATGATGTTGGGGTTCACGGTTTAGGGCGGTATAGCCCTGGCGCGTGGAAATAGGGGATCAAGACAAAAAAAACGGCAACTTTCGTTGCCGTTTTGCGTTTTATTTCGCCTCATCCGGGAGCGCATAGGCGACGATATAATCGCCCATTTTTGTGCCGAACGAGCCGTGACCGCCGGCAGAGATGACAACATACTGTTTGCCATTCACTTCGTAAGTCATCGGAGTCGCCTGGCCGCCGGCTGGCAGACGGGCTTCCCACAGTTTCTCACCATTGCTCATATTGTACGCGCGCAGGTAGTTATCCGCGGTCGCGCCGATGAACAGGACGTTACCCGCCGTGGAGATCGGCCCACCCAGCATCGGCATACCCATGGTGAACGGCAGTTTCACCGGCATCGGGAACGGCAGGCTATCCTGCGGAGTACCGATACGTTTTTTCCATACCACTTCGTTGGTTTTTAGATCCAGCGCGGAGATATAGCCCCATGCCGGCTGTTTGCACGGCAGGCCGAACGGCGACAGGAACGGGTTCAGGGTGACGCCGTAAGGGACACCGTACTGCGGCTGCACGCCGGACTCGGTGCCTGAGCCTTTCGCATCTTTCGGCGGTTCCATTGGGTTGCCCGGGCCGCGTGGGATCAGTTTAGAGACGAACGGCAGCGCCATTGGGTTGGCGATAGCCACCTGACGGTTCGGATCGACGGAGATGCCGCCCCATTCAAACATCCCCAGGTTACCCGGGAAGACGAGGGTGCCCTGCTCAGACGGCGGGGTAAAGATACCTTCATAGCGCATCTGGTGGAAAATCACGCGGCACACCAGCTGGTCGAACATGGTGGCGCCCCACATGTCCGCGCCGGTCAGATCTTTCTTCGGACGGAAGCTCAGATCGGAGAAGGGCTGGGTTTTGGCCACATAATCGCCTTTGGCGGCGCCCTGCGGGACCGGTTTTTCCGGGGCCGGGACCACCAGCTCGCCGTTACGACGATCCAGCACGAAGATGTTGCCGGTTTTCGCCGGAGCATAGATGACCGGCACGGTTTTGCCATTGACTTCAATGTCAGCCAGCGTCGGCTGAGAAGGCATGTCCATATCCCACAGGTCGTGGTGGACGGTCTGGTAGCTCCAGGCCAGTTTACCGGTGGTGGCGTTCAGCGCGACAATCGAGCTGGCATAGCGCTCTTGCTCCGGCGTGCGGTTGCCGCCCCAGATATCCGGAGTGGTCACGCCCATCGGCAGATAGACCAGATCCAGTTTGGCGTCGTAGGCGGCAGGCGCCCAGGAGTTCGGTGAGTTGAGCGTGAAGTGATGCTCATCGCTTGGGATGGCGTTCGGATCTTTCGCGCCTGGATCGAAGGCCCACAGCAGTTTCCCGGTATTCACATCAAAACCGCGGATCACGCCTGACGGCTCACGGGTAGAGAAGTTATCGGTGACTGCGCCGGCAATCACGATGGTCTTATCGGTGATAATCGGCGGGGAAGTGGGTTCATACATGCCCGGCGTGGTCACTGGCATGTTGGTCTGCAGGTTGAGAATACCTTTGTTGGCAAAGGTTTCGCACAGCTTACCGTTGTCGGCGTTTACTGCGAACAGGCGACCATCGTTCACCGGCAGGATAATGCGGCGCGGACAGTCGGCCACGACGTCAGCAGGGGCGTTATCCGCTTTCGCTTCGTGATACGAGACACCGCGGCAGGTGACGTGCTGGAATGACGGGTCGGCGTTCAGTTGCGGGTCAAAATGCCACTTCTCTTTACCGGTGGCGGCGTCAAGCGCGAACAGGCGCTGATGGGCGGTACACAGGAAGAGCGTGTCGCCGACTTTAATCGGTGTCACTTCGTTAGTGATTTCACCCGGATCGTTCGGCTGTTTCAGGTCGCCGGTGCGGAACACCCAGGCTTCCTTCAGGTTCTTCACGTTGTCGGCATTAATCTGCTTCAGCGGGGAGAAGCGCTGACCTTCCTGGTTGCGGCCATAGGCCGGCCAGTCGCCGTCGGCAACGGTGGAGATCGGCGCGGCCGGGGTGGCGTCGGCGCTCAGGGTGCCGTTGATCTCCTGCGGGTCGTTAAAACCAGCCCAGGTCAGCATGCCGCCGCTGATCAGCAGGGCGACGACCAGCGCGCCTACGGCGCCAGCGGAAGGCACCGGCAGACGACGCCAGACAAAAGGCAGGATCAGCCAGATACCAAAGAAGACGAGGATGTCGCTACGCGGCGTCAGCGCCCAGAAGTCGAAGCCGACTTCCCAGACGCCCCAGATCATGGTCGCCAGCAGCAGCGCGGCGTACAGCCACAGCGCAGCGCGCTTGCCGCGCAGCAGCATCACGGTCACGCCCAGCATCACCAGACCGGCGATGGGGTAGTACCAGGAGCCGCCAAGCACGACCAGCCATGCTCCGCCGATTAAAAGATAGAGGCCGCAGAACGCTGCAAATAGCGCAGTCAGCGTCACCAGGAGCCTTGATTGTTGAGACTTTGTTTCAGCCATAGAAAGTTACTCATGTGTTTGTTAATTTTTTAACTGCAATTAATTATAGGATTTAACAAGTGTGATCGGAATCACAAATATGGCTTTATTAATCCCTGCACCGTAGATTTCTTTTTGCTGGTATACTGGATGGCTTGCCGGTCATCGTCGGGGCGAAAGCAGCGGCTTTGATGATTTATATTTAGAATCAAATGGTTAGTCTTATGAAACATACTGTAGAAGTGATGATCCCGGAATCCGAGATCAAAGCGCGCATCGCGGAACTGGGTCGTCAAATCAACGAACATTATCAGGACAGCGGCAGCGAAATGGTGCTGGTGGGGCTGCTGCGCGGCTCGTTTATGTTCATGGCCGACCTGTGCCGTGAAGTGCAGGTGCCGCATGAAGTCGATTTTATGACCGCCTCGAGCTACGGCAGCGGCATGTCCACCACCCGTGATGTGAAAATCCTCAAAGATCTGGACGAAGACATCCGTGGTAAAGACGTACTGATCGTGGAAGACATCATCGACTCCGGCAATACCCTGTCTAAAGTGCGTGAGATCCTCAGCCTGCGCGAGCCGAAGTCGCTGGCCATTTGTACGCTGCTGGATAAACCAAGCCGCCGTGAAGTGAATGTCCCGGTTGAGTTCGTCGGTTTCGCCATTCCGGACGAGTTCGTGGTGGGCTACGGTATCGACTACGCTCAGCGCTACCGCCATCTGCCGTATATCGGCAAAGTCACCCTGCTGGACGAGTAAGGGGATATTCCACTCAGGCGCGCGCCGCTCGCGCCTGAGTGGCTAAGTCTGAAGGCTATTTGTGGTTGATGTGCTTGATCTTGAGGTTGGAGATCCCGTGGCGATAGCGCTGTTCGAGGGTTTCCCGGCTCACGGCGGTGACATCCAGATCGCGCAGCAGTCCGTCGTGAATACCGTATGCCCAGCCGTGGATGGTGACTTTCTGTCCGCGCTTCCACGCCGATTGCATAATCGTCGAATGTCCCAGGTTGTATACCTGCTCCATCACGTTCAGTTCACAAAGGGTATCCAGACGGCGCTCCTCCGGCATTTCCCCCAGCAGCGAGCTGTGTTTAAACCAGATATCGCGGATATGCAGCAGCCAGTTGTCGATGAGCCCCAGCTCCGGGTTCTCCACCGCCGCCTGCACGCCGCCGCAGCCGTAGTGGCCGCAGATAATGATGTGCTCAACTTCAAGGACATCGACGGCATACTGTACCACCGACAGGCAGTTGAGGTCGGTGTGGATCACCAGATTCGCCACGTTACGATGCACAAACAGTTCGCCTGGCTCCAGGCCGGTGAGTCGCTCAGCGGGAACGCGGCTGTCAGAACAGCCAATCCACAGGAAGCGCGGTTTCTGCGTTTGCGACAGTTTCTCAAAAAAGCCGGGGTCCTCTTCCACCAGCATTTTTGACCATAGTGCATTGTTGCTGATGAGTGTATCTATATCATTCATGGACGTTATCGGCCTGTAACCAAGTAAGTGCGTTGCGCTAATATAGGGTAAGCTCACCTTTTTTAAAACCATCTTAACCCGTGATACTTCAGGCTGCAGATGCGCTGGCCGCGCGAGTACAGCGCAAACGTCAGTCAGGCGGGTTAATGACGTGTCATGACACGAGAAGAGATATTTAATGACCATTGCTCTGGAATTAAAACAGCTCAAAAAAACCTACCCCGGCGGGGTTCAGGCACTGCGGGGAATCGACCTGCAGGTTGAAGCGGGGGATTTCTATGCCCTGCTGGGCCCGAACGGGGCGGGAAAATCCACGACGATCGGCATCATCAGCTCGCTGGTGAACAAAACCTCCGGTCAGGTCAATGTCTTTGGCTACGATCTGGAGAAAGATGTCGTCAACGCCAAGCGCCAGCTTGGCCTGGTGCCGCAGGAGTTTAACTTTAACCCGTTCGAGACCGTGCAGCAGATCGTCGTTAACCAGGCGGGCTACTACGGCGTTGAGCGTAAAGAAGCCATCGCCCGCAGCGAAAAGTACTTAAAACAGCTCGATCTATGGGAAAAACGTAGCGAACGCGCGCGGATGCTCTCCGGCGGGATGAAGCGCCGCCTGATGATCGCTCGCGCGTTGATGCATGAGCCGAAGCTGCTGATCCTCGACGAGCCGACCGCCGGCGTCGATATCGAACTCCGCCGCTCGATGTGGGGTTTCCTCAAGGATCTCAACGATCGCGGAACCACCATTATTCTGACCACCCACTATCTCGAAGAGGCCGAAATGCTGTGCCGCAACATCGGCATCATCCAGCACGGTACCCTGGTGGAAAACACCTCGATGAAAGCGCTGCTGTCGAAGCTGAAGTCAGAGACCTTTATTCTCGACCTCGCGCCAAAAAGCCCGGTGCCGAAGCTCGAGGGCTACCAGTATCAGCTGGTCGATACCTCGACGCTGGAAGTGGAGGTCCTGCGCGAGCAGGGGATTAACAGCGTCTTTGCGCAGCTGAGCGCCCAGGGGGTGCAGGTACTGAGTATGCGTAACAAAGCCAACCGTCTGGAAGAGCTGTTTGTCACCCTGGTGCATGAGCGAAAAGGAGAGTCAGCATGATGCAGCTTTATTGGGTCGCGCTGAAAAGCATCTGGACCAAAGAGATCCATCGTTTTATGCGCATCTGGGTGCAGACGCTGGTGCCGCCGGTGATCACCATGACCCTGTACTTCGTGATTTTCGGCAACCTGATCGGCTCGCGCATCGGCGAGATGCATGGCTTTACCTATATGCAGTTTATCGTGCCGGGCCTGATCATGATGGCGGTGATCACCAACGCTTACGCCAACGTCGCCTCGTCGTTCTTCAGCGCCAAGTTTCAGCGCAACATTGAGGAGCTGCTGGTGGCGCCGGTGCCGACGCACGTGATTATCGCCGGCTACGTGGGCGGCGGGGTGGCGCGCGGGCTGTGCGTGGGCATCCTGGTGACCGCGGTGTCGCTGTTCTTTGTGCCGTTCCAGGTTCACTCCTGGCTGTTTGTTGCCCTGACGCTGCTCCTCACTGCGGTGCTGTTCTCGCTGGCCGGGCTGCTGAACGCGGTCTTTGCCAAGACCTTCGATGACATCAGCCTGATCCCGACCTTTGTGCTGACGCCGCTGACCTATCTCGGCGGGGTGTTCTACTCGCTGACCCTGCTGCCGCCGTTCTGGCAGGGGCTGTCGCATCTGAACCCCATCGTCTACATGATCAGCGGTTTCCGCTTCGGCTTCCTCGGTATCAACGATGTGCCGCTGGTGACCACCTTTGCGGTGCTGGTGGTCTTCATCGTCGCCTTCTATCTCCTCTGCTGGTCGTTAATCCAGCGCGGCCGCGGCCTGCGTAGCTGATACTCATCACGGTTTAGCGCTTCCGGACGCCAATACGCGAAGCGCTAACCGCTTATCTTTGACCGCCATCACCGATACGCCATCTTCCCCTTGCTACATTGTTGGCTGGCTAAGGAGGGAAGCATGCTTGGTTGGGTCATTACCTGCCACGATGAGCTGGCGCAGGAGATGCTGGATCGTCTTGAACAAAAATTTGGTCCACTGGCCCAGTGCCGGGCGGTCAATTACTGGCGCAATCTCAGCAGCAATATGTTGAGCCGGATGATGTGCGATGCGCTGCATGCCACCGACTCCGGGGACGGGGTCATTTTCCTTACCGACAGAACCGGCGCGGCGCCTTATCGGGCCGCGGCGCTGATGAGCCACAAACATACCCACTGCGAAGTGATCTCCGGCGTCAGCTATTCATTACTTGAGCGAATGTATCTGCTGCGGAATACGTTAAGCAGCGAGGCGTTTCGCCAGGCTATCGTCAGCGCGGGCGGTCCGATGGTGAGCAGCCTGTGGCATCAGCAGCAGAAGAACCCCCCGTTCCGGTTGCGTCATGATACCTTTGGAAATTAAGCAGCGGGACAGATGCCGCTTTTGTTACAATAACCGCCGTTGATGGTTTACCGGTTCGATGCGCATGCTTGCCCGATTTTTTACTCTGCTTCTTTTACTGACCTCACTCAGCGCCTCCGCCAGTCTGCTTAGCCAGCAGGGCGAGCCTGTGCGCTATATGCAAACCACCGAAGACGCGGTTATCTGGGCGCAGGTGGGGAACCATGTGGTCAGCGTCGGCAATGTGCGTGCCGGGCAAATCCTCGCGGTTGTCCCGACGGCGGCTGATTACTATGAGTTTCGCTTCGGCTTCGGCACCGGGTTTATTGACAAGGGCCATCTGGAGCCAGTGCAGGGTAAGCAGCGGGTGGAGGACCGTCTTGGGGATCTCAATAAGCCGCTGAGTAACCAGAATTTACTCACCTGGAAAGATACGCCGCTCTATGACGCTCCCTCAGTGAGCAGCGCGCCGTTCGGCACGCTGGCCAATAATCTGCGCTATCCGATCCTCAGCAAGCTGAAGGATCGGCTCAATCAGACCTGGTTTCAGATCCGCATTGGCGACCGGCTGGCGTGGGTCAGCAGTCTGGATGCGCAGGAGGATAACGGGATCCCCGTGCTGACCTATCACCATATTCTGCGTGACGAAGAGAACACCCGTTTCCGCCATACCTCGACCACCACCTCGGTACGCGCCTTTAATAACCAGATGACCTGGCTGCGGGATCAGGGTTATACCACGCTGACCCTCTATCAGCTGGAAGGCTACGTGCGCAATAAAATCAACCTTCCGGCGCGGGCAGTCGCCATCACCTTCGATGACGGCTTGAAATCGGTAAATCGCTACGCCTATCCGGTGCTGAAACAGTATGGCTTCCACGCCACCGCCTTTATTATTTCATCGCGTATTAAGCGTCATCCGCAGCAATGGGATCCGAAATCGCTGCAGTTCATGAGCATTTCTGAGCTCCGGCAGATCCAGGACGTCTTTGACATTCAGTCGCATACCCACTTTCTCCACCGGGTGGACGCCAGCCGGCGGCCGATCTTATTCAGCCGCAACTACCATAATATTCTGTTTGATTTTGCCCGCTCGCGCCGGGCGCTGAGCCAGTTTAATCCACATGTGCTCTACCTTTCCTATCCCTTCGGCGGGTATAACGCCACGGCGGTGCAGGCGGCGAATGACGCCGGGTTTCATATGGCGGTGACGACGGTGCGTGGGAAGGTGAAGCCGGGGGACAATCCGTTTCTGCTAAAGCGGTTATATATCTTACGCACGGATTCGCTGGAGACGATGTCGCGGCTGATCAGTAACCAGCCGCAGGGGTAAACTTCGGCGCTGCGCCTGAGCGCTGCGCCGTGGACATCAGGCGACCTGCACCGGAATCGCTTTTGCCTGGCGCTTCATTTCGTTGTCGCCTTCGAAGTAGGCGATGTTGGGCTGCCAGCGGCGCGCCTCTTCGTCAGACATGGTGACGAAGCTGGCGATGATCAGGATATCGCCGACGCTGGCGCAGTGCGCGGCGGCGCCGTTAACGGAGATGATTCTGGAGCCCCGTTCGGCGGCAATGGCGTAGGTGGAGAAACGGTTGCCGTTGGTGACGTTCCAGAGGTGAATGGTTTCATTCTCCAGAATACCGGCCGCATCCAGGAAGTCCTGGTCAATGGCGCAGGAACCTTCATAGTGCAGGTCAGCCTGCGTCACTTTTACGCGGTGGAGCTTGCCCTGCAGCATATTACGCATCATAACTTCTACCCTATAACCTTAATGTAGCAGAGCGGACACGACGTCCGCCCTGAGAAAAGCCCGGGCAAGTATTGCCCGATTTTTACCCGCTGTCTACTGACCGAGCGTGACGATATGGTTGTCGATCAGGCGGGCCTGACCGAGCCAGGCGGCCATCAGGATCACCGCGCGCTGGCTGGCGTCGGTCAGTTCAAGCAGGGTGTCGGCATCGCGGATCTGAATGTCGTCGGCGCGGAAACCTTTCTCGTTCAGCTCCTGTTCGGCGATAGCGATGATCTCGTCGAGCTGACGGTCGCCGGCGGCCAGTTTTTCCGCCACCGCGCTCAGCACTTTATACAGGCCGGGAGCGATTTTGCGCTGGTCGGCGGTCAGGTAGCCGTTACGCGAGCTTAGCGCCAGGCCATCCTTCGCGCGGACGATCGGCACGCCGATAATATCGATATCGTAGCCCATGTCGGCAACCATCTTGCGGATCAGCGCCAGCTGCTGGAAGTCTTTCTCGCCAAAGCAAGCGACGTCAGGCTGAACCAGGTTAAACAGCTTACTGACGATGGTCGATACGCCGCGGAAATGGCCCGGGCGGCTGGCGCCTTCCAGCATGGTGGACAGGCCGGGGACGTCGACGTAGGTCTGGCCTTCGGTGCCCTGCGGGTAGACTTCCGCCGGCGTCGGCGCGAAGACAAAATCGACATGACGCTTGTTCAGCTTTTCACAATCATCCTGTAGGGTGCGCGGGTAGCGCGCCAGGTCATCGGCGCGGTCAAACTGCATCGGATTGACGAAAATACTGACCACCACCACGTCCGCGCTGGCTTTGGCTTCATCAACCAGCTTCATATGACCATCATGCAGGTTGCCCATCGTCGGGACCAGCGCGATACGCTTGCCTTCCTGACGCAGACGGCGGATATGCTGACGCAGCAGCAGCACGGATTCTATAATCAGCACAACAAGACTCCTTAATGGAAACTGTGTTCTTCGCCCGGATAGACCCCGGATTCGACTTCGGCAATATACTGCCGCACCGCGGCGCGGATGTCGCCCGCCTCGGCAAGGAAATTCTTGGCAAATTTCGGAATGTGGCCGCCGGTAATGCCGAAAGCGTCATGCATCACCAGGATCTGCCCATCGGTGACGTTGCCCGCGCCGATACCGATCACCGGAATGGTCAGGGCTTCGGTGATGCGTTTCGCCAGGGCGACCGGGACACACTCCAGCACCAGCAGTTGCGCGCCTGCCGCTTCCAGCGCTAACGCGTCTTCAAACAGTGTCTGCGCCGCATCGCCGCGTCCCTGCACTTTATAGCCACCGAAGACGTTCACCGACTGCGGCGTCAGGCCGAGATGGCCGCAAACCGGCACCGCGCGTTCCGCCAGCATCTTCACGGTCTCGGCCAGCCAGGCGCCGCCTTCGAGTTTGACCATATTGGCGCCAGCGCGCATCACGACGGCGGCATTTTCGAAGGCCTGCTCCGGCGTGGCGTAGGCCATAAACGGCAGGTCGGCGAGCAGCAGGCTGTTCGGCGCGCCGCGGCGGACGGCGCGGGTGTGATAGGCGATATCTTCTACGGTGACCGGCAGGGTGGAGTCGTGACCCTGCACCGTCATTCCCAGCGAGTCGCCCACCAGCAGCACATTAATGCCTTCATCGGCGAACAGCTTCGCGAAGCTATGGTCGTAGGCGGTAATGGTGGCAAAGCGCTTCTTTTCCTGTTTGCATTTCTGCAGCAGGGCAATGGTGGTCGGTTTCATAACATTTCCTGATGATGAAAGTCATATTAACCGGCATTCTAACAGCAGCATTCAGAGGGGCAATGATTTTGGGCAACCGATTACGACGATCGCCGCAAATGCTAAAAAAGGAGAGGGAATTACCAGATAGCGGGCTTTGCCGCGCCGAGATCATCCAGCACGGCGCGCAGCGCCATGCCGTCAGGAAAGTGGAGGTTCGGGGCGATCTCGAACAGCGGCCAGAGCATAAAGCCGCGATTTCTCATATCGTAGTGCGGAACGGTCAGGCGCTCGCTGTTAATGACCGCATCGCCAAACAGCATAATGTCGAGATCGAGGGTGCGCGGCCCCCAGCGTTCGGCTTTGCGCACCCGACCCTGCTGCAGCTCAATGCGCTGGGTGTGATCGAGCAGCGCCTCAGGGGACAGCGTGGTTTCCAGCGCGACGGCGGCGTTGAGATAGTCAGGCTGATCCTGCGGGCCCAGCGGCGGCGTGCGGTAGAACGAAGAGACGTTCACCACGCGGCTGTGCGGAATTTCGCCCAGGGCGTGGATCGCCGCCTGCACCTGCGCCAGTGGCGAAGCGAGGTTACTGCCGAGGGCGATATAGGCCAGGGTCATGCGTTACCCTGGCGTGGCGCGCGCTTGCGCGGACGGCGGTGGCGACGGCGCGGCGCCGGATCGTCCCCGAGGTCGTTGAGCATATCTTTTTGCGCCGGCGGCGCGGCGACCTGGAATTCGCCCCACCATTTGGTCAGACGCTGCAGTTCGCCGTTGTTTTCAGCGCCAGCGCGTAGCTCCAGCAGATCGTAGGCGGCGCGGAATTTCGGATGCTCCATCAGCTTCCAGGCGCGTTTGCCCTGGCGACGGGACATGCGCAGCTGCAGCTGCCAGATATCGCGGATCAGGGTGGTGATGCGCTTAGGGATCGCCAGCGTACGGCAGGCTTCGTCCAGTACGTCGTTCATCGCCAGGGCGAAGGCGTCATAGTACGCCAGACCGCTCTCCTGGGCGATTTTCTGCGCCGTCTCCAGCAGCGGATACCAGAACATCACTGCGAACAGGAAGGCCGGATTGACGCGCATGTCGTTACGAATGCGGGTATCGGTGTTCTTCAGCACCTGGTTGATGATCCGCTCCATCGGGCTATCGCCGCGCTCGGTAAAGTAGCGGGTGATGGTCGGGAACAGCGGCTGGAACAGGTTGTATTCCCGCAGCAGCAGGTAGGTCTGATAGCCATGCCCGGCCTGCAGCAGCTTGAGCACTTCTTCGAACAGGCGCGCCGGCGGCACGTCGTGGAGCAGGGCGGCCAGCCGCGGCAGCGGTTCGGCCGTTTCCGGACTGATGGTCATATCCAGCTTGGCGGCGAAGCGCACCGCGCGCAGCATGCGTACCGGATCCTCGCGATAGCGGGTTTCCGGATTGCCGATCAGGCGGATCACGCCGTCCTGCAGATCCTTCATGCCGCCGACGTAGTCGCGAACGGTAAAGTCCGCCACGCTGTAATAGAGGCTGTTGATGGTGAAGTCGCGACGCTGGGCGTCCTCTTCGATCGAGCCGAAGATATTATCACGCAGCAGCATGCCGTTCTGGCCCCGCTGGGAGGTGACGCGATCGGTAGTGTGCCCTTCGTGATGGCCACGGAAGGTAGCGACCTCAATAATTTCCGGCCCGAACATGACGTGCGCGAGGCGGAAACGGCGCCCGACCAGACGGCAGTTGCGGAACAGCTTACGCACCTGATCCGGCGTGGCGTTGGTCGTGACGTCAAAATCTTTTGGCTTTTTGCCAAGCAGCAGGTCGCGGACGCCGCCGCCGACCAGCCAGGACTCGTAGCCCGCCTTGTTGAGGCGGTACATGACCTTGAGGGCGTTTTCACTGATATCTTTGCGGGAAATAGCATGCTGCTCACGCGGGATCACCGTCATAGGCGTTGGTTCGACGGCGGCTTCTGCCTCGCGCTCCTCACGGCTTAGCACCTTACGGCAAAAATTAGCGACTCGGGTAAAAATGGTGCACCTCGTAGTGTCAGACGGACTTCAGATCAACTGTACAGTGTAAAAATAGCGGCTAATCATAGCTCAGCGGGAGCCATTTGAGAATGCTCGATTTTCGCCGGCTGCCAGTTGGCGACGGCCTGGGCGAGTAAATCATCGATGCTCAGGGCCTGCCACTCCCCGGCGATCTCCTGATTCAGAAAGCGGAGCGCCCGGACGATTTCGGGGCGCGGATCGCCTTCCGGCAGCGCCGGCGCGTGGTTTTGTTTAGAGAGCTTATTGCCGTCGGCATTGAGGGCCAGCGGCAGATGGAGGTAGTCCGGTGCCTGCCAGCCAAAATGCTGATACAGCGAAATCTGCCGCACCGTCGGCTCAATCAGATCGGCGCCGCGGACGATCTCGGTGATCCCCTGAAAGTGGTCATCGACCACCACCGCCAGGTTGTAGGCAAACAGTCCATCGCGACGGTGGATAATAAAATCTTCTCGCGCCAGCGGCTCGTTGGCGACCAGAGTGCCGCGCAGGCGGTCGGTGAACTGCAGAACCGGACGGGTCTGGCGCAGACGCAGCGCGGCGTTTTCCGCCCCCAGCCCAAGGTCGCGGCAGTGACCATCATAGATCCCGCCTACGGCGTGGATACGCGCGCGGGTGCAGGTGCAGTAGTAGCTCAGCCCTTGCTCGCTCAGCCAGGCCAGCGCCTCGCGGTAGGCTTCGTGCCGTTGCGACTGCCAGAGCACCTCGCCGTCCCAGTGCAGACCGTAGTGGTCGAGCTGGCGCAGGATGGTGTCGGCGGCCCCGGGGACTTCGCGCGGCGGGTCGATATCTTCAATACGAACGCGCCAGATACCCTGGTTCGCGCGGGCCTGCAGGTAGCTGCCGAGCGCGGCGATCAGAGAGCCGAAGTGGAGTTCGCCGGAGGGGGAGGGAGCAAAGCGCCCTATATAGCGTGAGTCAGTCATGGTACGGACAACAGAACCAGGCGGGAGAGACTCCCGCCAGAGAGTGAGGCAGCAGGGGATTAGCCCGCCATCTGTTTTTCGCGAATTTCCGCCAGGGTTTTGCAGTCAATGCACAGATCCGCTGTCGGACGCGCTTCCAGACGGCGAATGCCGATCTCCACGCCGCAGGATTCGCAGTAGCCGAAGTCTTCGTCTTCAACTTTTTTCAGCGTTTTCTCGATCTTTTTGATCAGTTTACGTTCGCGGTCGCGGTTACGCAGCTCCAGGCTGAACTCTTCTTCCTGGGCGGCACGGTCTACCGGGTCCGGGAAGTTAGCAGCTTCATCCTGCATGTGCGATACGGTGCGATCCACTTCATCCCTGAGTTGATTACGCCATGCTTCAAGAATACGCTTGAAGTGCGCCAGCTGGGCTTCGTTCATATACTCTTCGCCCGGTTTCTCTTGGTACGGCTCCACCCCAGCGATGGCGAGAATACTCAGGGACGATGTTTTACGGTTTTGCCCTTCTTGCATGTTGCTTCTCCTTAACACGCACTATCGATCCCCATGTGGGGGAAAATCAGGCCGCTATAAATAGCAGATGCTTTTCCGGATAGCAATTATCTAAACGTTACACTTGACAACCCTGTGAAGAAAAGCGTATTCGCGCTTGCGACCCGAACACTATTTAGCCACTTATTTACCGGGGTTTAACACCACGGCGATCGGCTTATTCAGAGTCATCCTCGTCGTAGAAAGTTCCGCTTTCCAGGCGAGAATTTCCACCCCCTTGTCGCGGGCTTCTGTTAACAGCTGTGCGTATCTGGCATCAATATGATGCGCGGGAGAGAAACGGTCAATTGCCGAATGCAGGACGGCAAATAAAATCACCGCGCGGTCGCCATTTGCCGCGACGGCCATCAGCTCCCGCAGGTGCTTCTGTCCGCGCATAGTCACCGCATCAGGAAAATAACCGTATTCTTTCTCCGCCAACGTAACCGATTTCACTTCAATATAGCAGTTTTGGCGATCATCTGCCTGTAACATAATATCGATACGGCTATTCTCAGCGCCATATTTCACTTCGCTTTTCAGCTGGTTATAGCCGGAAAGTTCAGGGATTATTCCGGCGGAAATTGCTTCTTTCGCCAGCGTATTCGCGCGCAGCGTGTTGACGCAAATAACGGCGCCCTGCTGCGTTTCAGTTAATTCCCAGGTATGGGCATATTTGCGCTTCGCATTGTCAGAAGTGGAATACCAGACGGTGTCGCCCGGGACGGCGCAGCCGGTCATGGCACCGGTATTTGGGCAGTGGAGCGTCAATTCGCGGCCATCGGGGGTCACCACGTCGGCAAGAAAACGTTTGTAACGTTTAAGCAAAATGGCGGGTTGCAACGGCGGATCAAACTGCATCAATTTTCCTTATCAAACGGATAATGTTCCAGCGCCGTGTAGCGCGTGCGCCCGTGGCTAAAGCTGGATTCATAGAGCACGAACTCGTTCACCGGAAACGTCCAGCGAAAGCCGGGCGGCGGGATCGGCACCGCCTGACGGGCATCGCGCCACAGGGTAATGTGCGGATGAAACGGCTGCGGACTCTGATAGCAGCCGCTGCGCGCCGCCTGAGCGCGCAGCATACTGGCAAGCTGCAGCAGGCCGCGCGGTGGCTGACGTGTCCCGAGCCAGACCACCCGCGAACGCAGCCACTGTCCGGCATCGTCCAGCGTCAGGGTAAAGCCCGGCTGCTGGAGGCGGCCGGCGAGGGCAGACAGCGCCCGTTGTTTTTCCGCGCTCACCTCGCCGAGAAACGCCAGCGTCAGATGAAGGTTATCCGCCGCGACGGGCCTGCCGGCATCCTCAGGGAAGTGCGTTGCCCGCCACTGGACAATCTGTTTGCGGACGGCAGGCGGTAGTTCAATCGCAAAAAACAGCCTTTTCGGCTCAGACATGATAGAGACTCGGTAATGAATTAGGGGGATGCTACAATGCGAGCCCCTGAATGTTAACCCCCGGAGCCTTTTGTGTCCTCATTGCCGGTTGCCGCCGTCCTCCCAGAACTGTTATCCGCCCTGCAGCATGCGCCGCAGGTTTTGCTCAACGCGCCGACCGGCGCCGGGAAGTCGACCTGGCTGCCGCTGCAGATCCTCGCTGAGGGTAACATCGCGGGACGCATTATCCTGCTGGAGCCGAGGCGTCTGGCGGCGCGCAATGTCGCGCAGCGGCTGGCTGAACTGCTCGGCGAAAAGCCAGGGGAGACCGTGGGTTACCGCATGCGTGCCGAAACCTGCGTCGGGCCACAGACCCGCCTGGAGGTGGTCACGGAGGGGATCCTGACGCGCATGATCCAGCGCGATCCCGAGCTGACGGGCGTGGGGCTGGTGATCCTCGATGAGTTTCACGAGCGCAGCCTGCAGGCGGATCTGGCGCTGGCTCTGCTGCTTGATGTCCAGCAGGGGTTACGTGACGATCTCAAACTGCTCATCATGTCGGCGACCCTCGATAACGATCGCCTGCAGCGTCTGCTGCCTGAGGCGCCGGTGGTGGTCTCGGAAGGGCGCGCTTATCCGGTGGAGCGTCGCTTCAGCCCGCTCTCCGCGCACCAGCGTTTTGATGAGGCGGTGGCGGTAGCGGCGGCGGAGCTCCTGCGGCATGAACAGGGATCGATGCTGCTGTTTCTGCCCGGCGTCGGCGAGATCCAGCGCGTTCTAGACCAGCTGACGGAGCGCGTGGCGGAGGATGTCATCCTCTGCCCGCTGTATGGCGCTTTGCCCCTAAGCGAGCAGCGCAAAGCGATCCTCCCGGCGCCGGCCGGGAAGCGCAAAGTGGTGCTGGCCACCAACATTGCCGAGACCAGTTTAACCATCGAGGGCATCCGCCTGGTGGTCGACACCGCCCAGGAGCGCGTTGCCCGCTTTGACCCGCGCACCGGCCTGACCCGGCTGGTGACGCAGCGCATCAGCCAGGCATCGATGACCCAGCGCGCCGGACGCGCCGGTCGTCTCTCCCCGGGGATCTGCCTGCATTTGCTCGGCAAAGAACAGGCCGAACGAGCGGCGGCGCAGAGCGAACCGGAGATCCTGCACAGCGATCTGTCGGCGCTGTTGCTGGAGCTGCTGCAGTGGGGTTGCCACGATCCGGCCTCGCTGGCCTGGCTGGATCAGCCGCCGGCGGTGAACCTGGCTGCCGCGCGCCGCCTGCTGGAGGCGCTCTCGGCGCTGGACGGCGAGCGGCTGTCGGCGTTTGGCCGCAAAATGGCCACCCTCGGCAACGAGCCCCGGCTGGCGGCGATGCTGGCCGCTGCGCAGACCGATGACGAAGTGGCGACGGCGGCCAGGCTGGCGGCGATCCTTGAGGAGCCGCCGCGCGGCGGGCTGGTGGATTTGGGCGCCGTCTTTTCCCGTCAGCAGGCCAACTGGCAGCAGCGCGCGCAGCAGCTGATGAAGCGTCTGGCCTGCCGCAGCGGCCAGCCCGATGCGGGACGAATGGCTGCGCTCCTGGCGTCGGCCTTCGCCGACCGCATCGCCCGCCGCCGCGGTCAGGAGGGACGCTATCAGCTGGCGAACGGTATGGGCGCGATGCTGGACGCCGACGACGCGCTGGGCCGCCATGAGTGGCTGATCGCTCCGCTGCTGCTGCAGGGCAGCGCCTCACCGGATGCCCGCATGCTGCTGGCTCTGCCGGTGGATATCGGCGAGCTGATCGCCGCCCGTCCCGAGCTGGCGCAGCGTTCCGACACGGTGGAGTGGGATGAAGCGCAGGGGACGCTGAAAGCCTGGCGGCGGACGGTGACGGGCCAGCTGGTGATTAAGACCCAGCCGCTGGCGAAGCCCTCTGAGGCGGAGCTGCATCAGGCGATGCTCAACGGGATTCGTGAGAAAGGCCTCAGTGTGCTCAACTGGACGCCAGAGGCCGAGCAGCTGCGGCTGCGGCTGCAGTGTGCGGCGCAATGGCTGCCGGAAGAGGCGTGGCCCGCGGTGGATGACGCTTCGCTGCTGGCCTCGCTGGAGGCATGGCTGCTGCCGCAGATGAACGGCGTTCACTCGCTGCGGGCGCTGAAGGCGCTGGATCTGCGGCAGGCGCTCCAGGACTGGCTGTCATGGCCGCTGCGCCAGAAGCTGGATCGCGAGCTGCCGACGCACTATACCGTGCCGACCGGCAGCCGTCTGGCGATCCGTTACCATGCGGAGAACCCGCCGGCGCTGGCGGTGCGTATGCAGGAGATGTTCGGCGAGGCCACGACGCCGGTTATCGCCGAGGGGCGAGTGCCACTGGTGCTGGAGCTGCTGTCGCCCGCTCAGCGTCCGCTGCAGATCACGCGCGATCTCAGCGCCTTCTGGCAGGGGAGCTACCGTGAGGTACAGAAAGAGATGAAGGGACGCTATCCGAAACACGTCTGGCCGGACGATCCGGCCAACGCCGCCCCGACCCGGCGCAGCAAAAAATATTCGTAGCCCCAGGCGCCGGGCGGCATTCTGCCCGGCCAGTCGAACCACTCACGCTAGACCATCTGCTGCCAGAGAAAAACGCCCCCTCCCGCCAGCGCCAGCCAGGGGCCGAAGGCCAGCGGCTGCTGCAGCGACTGCCGGGTCCACAGGCGCTGCAGCAGGGTCCACATCAGCCCGCTGGCCGAGGCGAACAACAGCACCTGCGGCAGAGCCTGCCAGCCGCACCAGGCGCCCAGCGCCGCCAGCAGCTTAAAATCGCCATAGCCCAGAGCCTCTTTGCCGGTCAGCAGGCGGAACAGCCAATAGACCGACCACAGTGCCAGATAACCAGCCATCGCCCCGGCGACCGCGTCCGGCAGGGCAATGTACACCTCGTTAAGATTAAACAGCAGTCCGGCCCACAGCAGGGGCAGGGTCAGGCGATCGGGCAGCAGCTGGGTCCGGGCATCAATCCGCGCCAGTATCAGCAGAAAGGAGAGCAGCACCAGGCCGCCCGCCAGCGCCAGTCCCGGCGCGAGCAGCGCCCCGGCGAGGATAAACAGCAGGCCGGTGGTCAGCTCGGTCAGCGGATAGCTCCACGAGATGCGCGCCTGACAGCAGCGGGCGCGACGGCCTAGCCAAAGGAAGCTGAGCAACGGGATATTGTCCCGCCAGGCTATCGGCTGGCGACACTGCGGACAGGATGAGCCCGGCGTGCTGAGGGTTAGCGGCTCGTCGTCCGCGGTCTGGGCCAGCATGCGCGGCAGACGGTAGATCACCACGTTGTAAAAGCTGCCCAGCGCCAGGCCGAACAGCAGCAGAAAGCCATACCAGATAAGAGGGAAATGCAGGGATAATGCGGCTAATGTCGTCATTTTTGCTCCTTTAATCACCATTTTCCCTGCAGCTGCCACGGCGTCGGGCCCGGGTCGTTTTTGGCCATCGGGCGGGTGACCAGCAGCGCCAGCAGGGGCGGTATCCCCTGTCTGGGCTGTAGCGTACCGTGAAACAGATAGCGGCCATCGGGCGACAGGGTTCCCTGGCCGCTGAGGCTCAGCTGATGAGAATCCTGGCGGATGGCCAGCGCCACGGCGCCGGTCGCCGTACAGCTTAAGGTGCCACTGACCTGGGCTAACTCCAGGCTACCGACCGGAGAGTGCAGCCTGGCCTGACGCCACTGCGCGCGTCCGGCGGTGATTTGCTGACAGCGCCCCTCGCTGAAGTGCGCTTCGGCCAGGCTGAAAGTGACCTCTCCGTCGGCGCTGACGGGCATGGTCGGCGTTAGCCAGCGACCGAGCAGGCTGGCGGGGGCGGTGAGCCGCCCCTCCTGCAGGCGCAGATCGCGGATGCCCCACAGCCGGGCCTGACCCTCCACGCCGCGGGGATCGCTGAGCGCGATCTGCCAGCCAGCCGGGGTAAGCGACCACGTCAGCCGCTCAAGTCGTTCGCCGCGCCAGGAGACTGACTGCGCCGCGCCGCGCCAGATGCTGCCGCTGAGGTTGGCCACCTGTACCTCGGGCGGCAGCATCGGGACTAACAGGCGCGCCGGGGCGGTGGCGGTCAACCACAGCAGATAGAGCGCCAGCAGTAGCCCAACCGCGAACCCGTTAGCTTTCATCGTCGCGCTCCAGCAGCAGATGGTTGACCGTGACCCAGCCCGGCCGCGACGGCTGTGCGGTTACGGATAGCGAGACCGCGTTGACGCCGCGCATCGCCGGGGCGTCCAGCCAGTCCATCAGCGCCTGAAAGGCGCAGGGCTGAAGGGTGACCTGAAGACGTTTTCCCTGCGGCTGCAGACGAACGACTTCCAGCCCGTGGCTCGCCGCCTCGCGCATCACCAGCGCGGTGAGCGCCTCTTTTGCCGCCGGCGCGGGCTGCTGGCTGAGCTGCTGCAGGCGCGGCCCCTGCTGCGTCATCCAGCGCAGGCTGGCCTGTTCTTTCACCAGGGTTTGCCGCCACTGCGCCTCGCGGGCTCGCCAGGGCTGCCACAGCCCGTACCAGAGGGCGCACACCACCAGCAGCCCCGCGAGTCCGAGCAGCAGGCGCTGCTCCGACGGCGTGCGCTGCCGCCACCAGATAAACAGATTAGCCATCGTTTTCCTCCAGCGTCAGTTGTCCCTCAATGCCATCCGGTTTCGTGGTCATGTCGCCTGGCCGGACGCGAAACCGCGGCTGCGCCCGCTGGGTGAACTGCTCCAGCGCCCGGGAAGAGGCCGCGGCGATATCCAGCTGCAGACGGTTGCCCGCGGCATCCCAGCTCAGCGCCCGCAGGCGGATCCCCGGCGTGTCGCTGATGATGTTCTGCAACGCGCTGAGGCGGTCGACGAGGGGGGCATGCTGCGCCTGACGGGCGAGGGTTTGCAGATGCTGCTGCATCTGCAGTCGCGGGTTAATCACCTTTTTCTCCGTAGGAAACCAGCGATGATAGTAGGCCCGGCTGGCCTGCTGGGCCGCCTCGGCCTGGCGCGCCAGATCGCGATGATCCAGAACGCTATTCACCGCCGCCAGCAGCGCCAGGGCCAGCGCGGCATACCGCGCCGGACGCCAGCTCCCCTGCGCAGGCTGCCGACGGCGGATGGCAAACTCTCCCTGCAGCAGGCTGAGCTTCTGCGCCGCCGGATGATTTGCGGCGAGGGAGAGCAGCGTCTGCGCAGGCTGCGCGCGCCACGCTCCCGGCGCCGCGGGCGGCGGCGAATAGCTGTCGATGACGTGCTCTTCCGCCTCGCCCTGCAGCAGCTCCGCCAGCCAGGAGCTTTCCGCCGCCATGCCGCTCCATGGCTGGTGGCGGATCAGCCACTGCTCGTCCACCTGCACCGCGCTCCACGCCGGCGGTTGCCAGGGCAGGGCCAGCACATCGGGCGTCAACGCCAGGGGGCGTAGGGAGAGCGACTCGCAGCGCGCCAGCCAGTCGCGCATTTTTTGCCGCTGCACGGCGACGATCTCGCACTGGGCCTGCTGGCGGTGGAGCAGGGCAAAATGGGTGGCTTCCACATCGTCGGCCAGCTGCTCTTCCAACAGGAACGGGGCCACCTGCAGCGGCGGTTTACGCAGGCCCGCCGGCAGGCTGAGGGGGTGAAACGCGCAGTCGCTGGCCGGGATCAGCACCCAGGCTGGATAATGCGCCGCCAGCGCCGGGAAAGGGCTGGCGTCGTCAGCCGGCCACCGGCCGCGGGCTTCGTGATGCGGATCGCCGGGGGCGAAGAGTTGCCAGTGCAGCGGCGCCTGCCCGGGGGCGAAGCGCACGATCAGCATGGCCTGGGGGGAAGCGTTAAACTTATTCATCAACCACCATAGAAAGTCCGTATCGCCGCTGGACGACGGTAAAGGCGCGCCCCTCCTGTTGCAGGACGCTGTGCAGCTGAAAGCGAAGGTTGCCGGTCACCACGGTGAAGGCGGCGATAAAGCGTGTGCTGCGCACCGTCAGCCAGGGGCGGGCGAGCGTGGTATCGGTTTTCTGCAGCGTAGGCTGCGCGAGAAACGCGGCGACGCTGCTCCATCCGGTTCGCGGGCGGTTGTGCAACAGCTGTTGCGCCTCCTGCAGCGTCAGATCGCCGGGAAAGAGGGCCACCAGCAGGGCGGCCTGGGAGGGCCGCAGGGTGTTGACATTGACCTGCAGCGCGTCATCCGGCTGGACGCAGACGAAGGGGAGCAGGCGCTGATAGAGCGCGGCGTCCATACCGGCCAGCAGGCGCAGCTCGCTGACGTCCTGCATCGGCTGGTTGGCGGCGAGATAGCCAGGGGTTTGCGCCATATAAACCTCGTCCTCCGCCCCGTTCAGTCGTGGCTGGCCGTCGCTGTCCGTCCAGTCGCCGAGGGCGGCGGCGATCTGGCTGGCGCGCAGCGGTGATTCGCCGAGCAGCGCCAGCAGCCGGACGAAGACGTCGGTCGGGTAGGGCGTTTCGCCGCTGGTCTCATCCGCGCGATGGTTGATGGCATTGAGGTTAAAGCAGGCGTGCCCGTCGCGGATCGTGGCGAGGATTTCGCCCTCGTCGAGGGTAAAGCGGCGTCCCTCCTGCGCCCAGGTTTGCGCCAGGTTCGTTTGACTGGGCGAGTCCAGCGCGTCGCGTTGCAGCAGCGCAGCGGCCATGTTTTCCGCCGCCAGGGCGTACCATCTGGCCTGCAGATTATCGAGGGTCACGGCGGTGTGTTGATACATGACCGAGGTGCGTTCGGTCATGGCGCTGGCGAGGATCATCATCAGGGCGAGGATGAACAGCACCATCAGGAGCGCGACGCCGCGTTGCCGATTTTTCACTGGCCGCCCCCCGGGGTAAGTAAAAACAGGCGGGTTATCTCCCCGCTGTTCGCCAGGATCAGGGTGATCTCCAGCCCCTGCGGCAGCGTCTGAGGGCGGTCCCAGGTCTCCTGCCAGCGCCCGTCGGCATAAAACCGCAGGCGAAACGCCGTCACCCCGCGCAGCAGCACCCGGACCGTCGGCTGGCTGCCGGTCAGCGGATCCTGCTGATCGAAGCTCAGCCGTTCAAGCTGCTGCTGGCGCAGGCGGTAGCTGACGTTCTGGATCTCCGAGCGCGGGAGGATCCCCAGCGGATTCGGCCAGCCGCTGCGGCTGAAGGCCAGCCCCCAGTCATCGCTCTGCAACTGAAAACGTCCGGCAAAGAAAAGCGTGTCGCTGTTTCTGGCGCGACGGGGAATGATGTGCGTGACATCGTCGGCTATCTGGCGAAAAGCGCGCTGGAGGGCGGCGATCTGCTGGCTCTTCTCGCGGGTGAGGCCATCGGCGCGGATGACGTTCTGCAGCACCATCACGGCGGCGGCGCTGAGGACGGCGAGGATAGCCAGCGCCAGCAGCGTTTCAATCAGGGTGAAACCGCGCATTTTCGTTATCATGGCGGCGTCACCCAGGTGCGCAGAGTCGCCAGCGGCGCGGGATCGCTTTTTTGCCGCCGGACCTCCACGTCCAGCGCCCGCAGCTGCGGCAGCGCGGTTTCCACCCCCTGCCAGCGGACGAACCAGCGCGTCCCGGCGGCCTCCACGGTGGTTTCAGACCAGCTGAGGGCAGGCCAGCGTTTCTCCAGCCGCAGCTGCACCAGCTGATTATCCGCCAGCCAGCTGGCGAGGATTTTCTCTTCCATACGCCCGAGCTGCCGCGTCTGCTGCAGGGTGGATTGCATCACCGCCAGGCCGGCGAGGGCGAAAATCACCAGCGCGACCATCACTTCGATAAGCGTCATTCCGCTCTCGCGTTTCATGGCTGCTCCCGCGCCGCCAGCGGCTGACTGTCGCCCTGGGCGTCGATGTTGATGCCCGTCGCGGCGTCAATCCGCAGCTGAAACGGGGTGACTTCGCCGCCGGGAAAGATGATCACGTCGGGCTGCTCGCCCGGCGTCCACGCCTGGCCGTTGGGAAAGCGCAGCGTCAGCCTGGCCCGCGGGAGGGTTTCCGCCGTAGTGGCGCGCCCGGCCTGCAGCGGCAGCCACTGCGCGTTGCCCCAGCGGTCGTCAGCCGCCGCCGGGGCACCTTCGTCGGCAGGCTGCAGGCGCATAAACTGCCAGCGGTCAGGGTGGATAACGATCCCGAAGAGCTGGCCGGTTTGCTGCCCGCGCTCGCGGACAAAATCCAGCTGCGCCTGAAAGCGCGCCAGGATCTGCGTGGCCTCCTGGGTGCGGGCGGAGGGAAACGCCAGCAGCACCATGCTGGCGCTGACGCCGATCAGCAGCAGGACCAGCATCATTTCCAGGAGGGTGAAACCGCGCTGAGACACTATTTCTTCCCGAGGGTCCAGTTGCCGATGTCGTCATTGGTGTCGGGCATCCCGTCCGGGCCGACGCTGAAGACGTCGATGGCGCCATGCTGACCGGGGCTTAACAGCTGATACTCATTTCCCCATGGGTCCTGCGGCAGGCGGCGGATATAGCCGCCTTCCGGGTAGTTGCGGGCATGCGGCTCGACGGCCGGGGCGGTCACCAGCGCCTGCAGACCCTGTTCGGTATTCGGGTAGCGGCTGTTGTCCAGCTTATACATGTCCAGCGCCCCCTCGAGCGCCACCAGATCGCTGACCACCTTCTGGCGGTCCGCTTTCTCCTTGTTGCCCATCAGGTTAGGTACCACCAGGCTGGCGAGGATGCCGAGAATGACGATCACCACCATAATTTCCAGTAACGTGAAGCCGCGTTGCCGTTGCATAGTTTTCTCCATTAATACAGTCACATACTCATAAGGGTATTCAGTTGCAGGATCGGCTGCAGGATGGCCAGCACGATAAACAGCACCATGCCGGCCATGGTGACCACCAGCAGGGGTTCAAACAGGCTGAGAGACATCTGGATCTGCGCGCTCAGTTCCCGGTCCTGGTTCTCCGCCGCACGCTCCAGCATGGCGGTCAGCTCACCGCTCTGTTCGCCGCTGGCGATCATGTAGCGCATCATCGGCGGAAACAGGGCCGTGGCCTCCAGCGCGCGATGCAGGCTGACGCCTTCGCGCACCGACTCGCTGGCGGTCTCCAGCTGGCTGCGCGCCCAGGCATTGCTGAGAACGCCCGCGCTGATGCGCATCGACAGCAGCAGCGGCACCGCGCTGGCGTTGAGAATGCTTAAGGTGCGGGCGTAGCGCGCGCTGTTGACGCTGCGCGTCACGCGGCCGATGACCGGCAGGCGCAGCAGCGCCCGGTCCCAGGCGAGCCGCCGGGCAGGCTGGCGCAGCAGATAGCGCAGCCCCAGCAGCGCCAGTAACGACAGCAGCACCAGCCAGGGGCCCGCGCTGCGCACCATGTCGCTCAGGCTCATCAGCAGCCGGGTAGAGAAGGGCAGAGCCTGTTTAAGATGGACAAACTGCTCGACGACTTTCGGCACCACGGTGGAGAGCAGAATGGCGATCACGCTGATGGCGACCAGCGTCAGCACGATGGGGTAGATCATCGCCTGCAGCAGGCGGGCGCGAAGCTGCTGGCGCTGCTCGGTATAGTCCGCCAGCCGATTCAGCACGCCGTCGAGATGGCCGGAGGTTTCGCCAGCCGCCACCATGGCGCAGAACAGTCCGTCGAAGCAGGCGGGATAGCCGCGCATCGCCTCCGCCAGCGAATGGCCTTCGAGCACTTTGCTCCGCACCCCGGCCATTAACGTTCTCAGCGGCGCCTTTTCGCACTGTTGGGCGACGGCATCGAGCGCTTTCTCCAGCGGAATGCCGGCGGCGACCAGGGTGGCCAGCTGGCGAGTGAGCAGGGCTAAATCACCGGCGCTGGTGCGCCGGGTAAGGAGCCCGCCGCGCCACAGCCGGCTCGCCGGGTCGGCGGCGGCCACTTCCAGCGCCAGCCAGCCTTTGTCCCGCAGCAGCTGGCGGGCGTGGCGGGCGGAGTCGGCCTGTTGAACGCCGCGGCGGGTTTTGCCCTGCGCGTCCAGCGCCTGATAGCGAAACAGGGCCATCTCAGACGCTATCCGCCGTTTGCTGTTCGGTGACCCGCATCACCTCCTCCCAGCTGGTGATCCCCGCCAGCGCTTTATCGCGCCCGGCATGGCGCAGGGTCTGCCAGGCCGGCCCCAGCTGCTGGATCAGGGTGATCTCATTTTCGCCGCGGTGGATGGCGGCGCGGACGCGGTCGTCGATCGGCAGCAGCTCGTGAATGCCGGTGCGTCCGCGATAGCCGGTGAAATTACACCGGGCGCAGCCTTTTGGCCGCCACAGCGGCGTGCCGGTCGGGACCGCCATCTGCCGGGCGGCGTCAGCATCCGCCAGCCAGGGCTGACGACAGTGCGGGCACAGTTGGCGCACCAGCCGCTGCGACATCACTGCCAGCAGCGACGTGGAGAGTAAAAAAGGCTCCACGCCCATATCCTGCAGGCGGGAAATAGCGCCCAGCGCGCTGTTGGTGTGCAGAGTCGACAGCACCAGGTGGCCGGTGAGCGAGGCCTGAACGGCGATCTGCGCGGTTTCGCCATCGCGGATTTCGCCCACCAGCACCACGTCCGGATCCTGGCGCAGGATGGCGCGCAGGCCGCGGGCGAAGGTCATCTCGACTTTGGCGTTGACCTGGGTCTGGCCGATGCCCTCCAGCTCATATTCCACCGGATCTTCAATGGTCATGATGTTGCGCTCCCGGGCGTCGAGGCGGCTGAGGGCGGCGTAGAGCGTCGTGCTTTTCCCGGATCCGGTCGGCCCGGTGACCAGAATGATGCCGTGTGGCCGGGCGATCAGCGCGTCGACCTGGTCGAGCAGGGCGGGGGGCATGCCCAGCGTCAGCAGATCCAGGTTGACGCTGTTTTTGTCCAGCAGGCGCAGCACCACGCGTTCCCCATGGCTGGAGGGCAGGGTGGAGACGCGCACGTCTATCGCCCGCCCGCCGATGCGCAGCGCCATACGGCCATCCTGGGGAACCCGTTTTTCCGCAATGTCCAGGCTCGCCATCACCTTGATACGCGAAATTAACAGCGCGGCCAGCCGCCGCTGCGGGCGGAGAATTTCCCGCAGCACGCCGTCGACGCGAAAGCGGATCTGCAGATGGCGCTCATAGGTTTCGATATGGATATCGGAGGCTTTCTCTTTGATAGCCTCGGTGAGCATGGCGTTGATCAGACGGATAATCGGTGCATCGTCCTCGCTGTCGAGCAGATCGTCGGTATCCGGCAGCTCTTCGGCGAGGGTATAGAGGTCAAGCTCATTGCCGATGTCGGCCATCATCCGGTGCGCTTCCGCCGAGTCGCGCTGATAGCTGAGCACCAGCGCTTTCTCGAACGCGTCCGGCGCCAGACGGCTGACGCTCATCGGCCCGTCCGCCAGGCGGCGCGCTTCCAACAGCGCCCGGGCGGCGGTGTCCGCGCGGCACAGCGCTTCGCAGCGTTCGCCGTCGCTGAGCAGCACCAGATGGTGCGCCCGGGCCCAGGCGAAGGGCAGCAGCGGACGGCGTTCGGCGGCTGGCGTCATAGGCGGCCTCCGAGGTTAAAAGCGTCAATGGCGGCGCTGACCTGGCGGAAGGCCTGGGTCTCCTGCTGCGGGTAGATGTGCAACAGATCGTTGCTGAGCGATGCTTCGCTGCTCTCTTTGCCCCGCTGTTTGGTTTGCGCATCGTTGAAGGCGGTGTACTGGCCGGAAGAGGCCTGGCGGTACTCATCGCGGTCGCGAATAATGGTCGGGCGGATAAACAGCATTAGGTTGCGCTTCGACACTTTCTTGCTGTCGGAGCGGAACAGCGCGCCGATCACCGGGATGTCGCCGAGCAGCGGCACTTTGTCGGCGGTATCGGTGACGCTTTTATCCAGCAGCCCGCCAACCACCACCGTTTCGCCGCTGCCGACCAGCACGGCGTTATTCACCGTCCGGGTATTAAAGGTCGCTCCGAGATCGCTGCTGGTGCTGGAGGCCGAATCGGCGACGCTCGATACTTCCTGCTCAATCTCCAGCAGCACGGCATCGCCTTCGTTAATCTGCGGCTTCACCTTCAGCTTAATGCCCACGGTTTTGCGCTCGACGGTATTAAAGATGTTGTCGCCGGAGGTGGTTTGCGAGCCGGTTAACACCGGGACTTCCTGGCCGACGTTGAAGGTGGCTTGCATATTGTCGAGGGTGACGATGCTGGGGGTGGCCAGAATATCGTTCTTGGTACTGCTGGAGAGGGCGGTCAGCAGCATCGCCCAGTTCCCCTGATAGAAACCGGCGGCGATACCGTTAAACGAGCCGAGGGCGCTGGCCAGCGAGCTGCTGATGGTGCCGTCTTTGTTGTACTGGTTGGCGCCGGCGATGACGCTGGATATCGGCAAACCGCTGTTGGTGAACTGGGTCATGCCGGCGTTTTTATTGGCCCACTGGATACCGAGATTGAGGCCGTCGGCATCCTGCACTTCGGCGATAATCGCCTCCACCAGCACCTGAGGGCGGCGGATATCCAGCTGGGCGATCACTCGCTCCAGATCGTTCATCACGTCCGGCGCGGCGGTGACGATCAGGGCGTTGGTCTGGCCGTGGGCTTTGATAATGATATTTTTATCGATCGCGGCCACCGGTTTGGCGCTTTGCTTATCGTTCTGCAACGAGCTGCTGATCCCGGTCAGGACCTCCACCAGATCGGCGGCTTTGGCGTACTTCAGGTAGATCACTTTGGTGTTGCCCTGCACCGCCTGCTGGCGGTCGAGCTGTTTGATCATGGCGATAATGCGTTGGCGCGAGTTTGGCTCGCCGCTCACCAGCACCGAGTTGGTACGCTCATCGGCCACCACGTTCGCCACCATCGATCCCGGCAGCGCCGATTTGCTGGTGTCTTTGTTGAGTTCGGTAACCAGTTTGACCACCTCCGCGGCGGAGGCCCAGGAGAGAGGCACGGTCACCACGCTGCGATCCCCGGCGTTGTCGACGCGTTCGACAATAGTCAGCAGGCGTTTGATCACCGCCGCGCGGCCGGTCATCAGCAGGACGTTGGAGGGTTCATAATGGACCACGCTGCCGGCGCCAGCGTTATCGTTCAGCTGGCGGAGCAGCGGCGCGAGATCGCGGGCGGCGACGTTGGTCAGGGGCACCACCCGGGTGACGACCTCATCGCCTTCGCCCGGCGCGGCCTCGCTGGCGACCGGAACGGCCGAGGTCTTGGCATCTTTAGCGCGGACCACCTTCAGCACGCCGTTATTCATATTAATCACGGCGAAGCCGTATACATCCAGCACGCTGAGGAAGAATTGATAATATTGCTCTTCATTGAGCATATCGTAACTGCGCACGGTGATAGTACCGCGTACGCTGGGATCGATAATCACCGTTTTATTCAGGTTTTTGCTGACGGTATTGATAAATTCCTGGATATCGGTGCCTTTAAAACTGGCGGAAAATTCCTCCGCGGCGGCCGGGGAAAATAGCAGCGGGGTTAATATCAGCAGCGCAGGCAGCATTTTTCGCAGGCGTTTCATGGTTGGCAATTATTCATCCCCCAGGGCGAAAACAATATCGTGTCGTTGGCCTTCCCGCTCAACGGTTAGCGTTATTTCGGTCATGTCGGCCAAATTCTGCAGCGCCTGTTGCGCTTGTTCCTGATCGCGTAAATCGATGCCATTTAAGGCAATCGCCAAATCATTTGCCTGTAGGCCGGCCTGGCGAAACAGCGAGGGGTCTTTGCCAGGATTAAGTCGATAGCCCTGCAGTTTGTCGCCGCTGAGTACCGGCGAAATCGTTAAATACATGAGGATATTTTGCGGCTGCTCGCGGAGTCGCTTCATCAGGGGCGGACGGGGCGCGGCGGCGGGCGATGACGACGGCGCGCGGGTATCGTTAAATAATAAAATGGCCTCCTGGCGCCCCTGATAGTTGACGATGATCCGGTCTGGCAGGATGGCAGCGATCTGCGCATCGTACCCCGGGGTGGTATCGCCGACGCTAAGGCTAACCTGCTGATTTCCCTTTTCAATAATCGCGATGGATCGCGCCGGGTTGCTGCTGGCGAGCAGCCCGGCCAGGCGTAGCTTCAGGCTGGAAACCGGCACCTGATTGAGGCTGGTGGCCGCCGCTGGCGCGGGGGGGGTTTTAGCCGCCAGGCCAAACAGGGTAAATGCGGGCCGTACGTTTTTTAATTCCGGTTCCGCTGCCGGAGGCGCGGTTAACGGCAGGGCGGAAATATCCTCAGAACTGACAGGGAATACCACCCGCCAGGTTAATTTCGCCAGCTGCGGAATGGCGGTTATTAATATGATGAGCGTCACAATTTGGGGTAATAATTTAATTATCCCTTTATTTATATTTGTTAACCCCATCACAGAAACTGGCATTTTAATTCCTTTGCTAATTTATTTTTCTGCACGCTGGCGTAATACCCTACCGAAACAGGTAGGTGATTATTGGTTTTTGAATGAATTATTGCCGGAGAGTGGCGATAAGCGTGGCGAATCATAATCAGTTTGCGGTTTGCGGTCGTCATTCCCTTTATTCATTTACTCCCCCGGCTTCCTACGCCCCCCTCTCATTTGTGGGGGATGATTGCGCCTGGGAAAGCAAAAATATCTAATTAGCGCGCTGTAAAGATAATCATCCTTTCTTACCTTTTATAATTTAATAAGCATATTAGGGACTATCGAATGCTCAGATATACCTGTCATGCCCTATTTATTGGATCGTTAGTATTATTGAGTGGCTGTGATAACAGCTCTTCCTCCTCTTCCTCTGGCTCACCTGGCGACCCAGGTAATCCCGGCACGCCCGACCCGCAGGATGTCGTCGTCCGTTTACCGGACGTTGCCGTCCCTGGCGAAGCGGTACAGGCCTCTGCCAACCAGGCTGTCATTCATCTCGTCGATATCGCCGGCATCACCAGCAGCACGCCGGCCGACTATGCCAGCAAAAACCTCTATCTGTGGAATAACGAAACCTGCGATGCGCTGAGCGCGCCGGTGGCGGACTGGAATGATGTCAGCACCACGCCGACCGGCAGCGACAAATATGGCCCTTACTGGGTGATCCCGTTGACCAAAGAGAGCGGATGTATCAACGTTATCGTCCGCGATGGCACCAATAAGCTTATCGACAGCGACCTGCGCGTCTCTTTCAGCGATTTCACCGATCGGACGGTATCGGTCATCGCCGGCAACAGCGCGGTCTATGACTCCCGCACCGACGCCTTCCGCGCCGCCTTTGGCGTGGCGCTGGCCGATGCGCACTGGGTCGATAAGACCACTCTGCTGTGGCCGGGCGGGGAAAATAAACCCATTGTGCGCCTCTATTACAGCCACAGCAGTAAGGTGGCAGCCGACAGTAACGGCGAATTTACCGATAAATATGTCAAGCTGACCCCCACCACCGTCAGCCAGCAGGTGAGCATGCGCTTCCCGCATCTCGCTAGCTATCCTGCCTTTAAGCTGCCGGATGACGTCAACGTCGATGAATTGCTGCAGGGCGAGACGGTGGCGATATCCGCCGAAAGCGACGGGATCCTGAGCTCCGCCACCCAGGTGCAGACCGCCGGCGTACTGGACGATACCTATGCCGCCGCCGCCGAGGCGCTGAGCTATGGCGCCCAGCTAACCGATAGCGGCGTGACCTTCCGCGTCTGGGCGCCCACGGCGCAGCAGGCCGAGCTGGTGATCTATAGCGCGGACAAGAAAGTGATAGCCAGTCACCCGATGACCCGCGACAGCGCCTCCGGCGCCTGGTCCTGGCAGGGAGGGAGCGACCTGAAAGGCGCGTTCTACCGCTACGCGATGACGGTCTACCACCCGCAGTCGCGTAAAGTCGAGCAGTACGAAGTGACCGATCCCTACGCCCATAGTTTGTCGACCAACTCGGAGTACAGCCAGGTGGTCGATCTGAACGACAGCGCGCTGAAGCCGGAAGGCTGGGACGGGCTGACGATGCCGCACGCGCAGAAAACCAAAGCCGACCTGGCGAAAATGACGATCCACGAATCGCATATTCGCGATCTCTCCGCCTGGGATCAAACCGTTCCTGCGGAGCTGCGCGGTAAGTATCTGGCGCTCACCGCCCAGGAGAGCAATATGGTCCAGCATCTGAAACAGCTGTCGGCCTCGGGCGTGACCCATATTGAGCTGCTGCCGGTCTTCGATCTGGCGACGGTCAATGAGTTCAGCGACAAAGTCGCTGATATTCAGCAGCCGTTCAGTCGCCTGTGCGAGGTCAACAGCGCGGTGAAGAGCAGCGAGTTCGCGGGCTATTGCGACAGCGGTTCGACGGTTGAAGAGGTGCTGACTCAGCTGAAGCAGAACGACAGCAAGGATAACCCGCAGGTGCAGGCGTTGAATACGCTGGTGGCGCAGACCGACTCCTATAACTGGGGCTACGATCCGTTCCACTACACGGTACCGGAAGGATCCTACGCCACCGATCCAGAAGGCACGGCGCGCATTAAAGAGTTCCGCACCATGATTCAGGCGATCAAGCAGGATCTGGGAATGAACGTCATTATGGACGTGGTGTACAACCACACCAACGCCGCAGGCCCGACCGACCGCACTTCGGTACTGGATAAGATCGTCCCCTGGTACTATCAGCGTCTGAACGAAACTACCGGCAGCGTGGAATCGGCTACCTGTTGCTCCGACTCGGCGCCAGAGCACCGGATGTTCGCCAAGCTTATCGCCGATTCACTGGCGGTATGGACCACCGATTATAAGATCGATGGCTTCCGCTTCGACCTGATGGGCTACCACCCGAAAGCGCAGATCCTCTCGGCCTGGGAACGCATTAAAGCGCTGAACCCGGATATCTACTTCTTTGGCGAAGGCTGGGATTCCAACCAGAGCGATCGCTTTGAAATTGCCTCGCAAATCAATCTCAAAGGCACCGGGATCGGCACGTTCTCCGATCGTCTGCGCGACGCCGTGCGCGGCGGCGGGCCGTTCGACTCCGGTGATGCATTGCGCCAGAACCAGGGCGTGGGCAGCGGGGCCGGCGTTCTGCCGAATGAGCTGACCACCCTGACCGACGATCAGGCGCGTCACCTCGCCGATCTGACCCGTCTCGGCATGGCCGGTAACCTTGCGGACTTCGTGCTGATCGACAAAGACGGCGCGGTGAAGAGAGGCAGCGAGATTGACTATAACGGCGCGCCAGGCGGCTACGCGGCTGATCCGACGGAAGTCGTGAACTATGTGTCAAAACACGATAACCAGACGCTGTGGGACATGATCAGCTATAAAGCCGCTCAGGAGGCAGATCTCGATACCCGCGTCCGGATGCAGGCGGTGTCGCTGGCGACGGTGATGCTCGGCCAGGGGATCGCCTTTGACCAGCAGGGCTCAGAGCTGCTGCGCTCTAAATCCTTTACCCGCGACTCGTATGATTCCGGCGACTGGTTTAACCGCGTGGACTACTCCCTGCAGGACAACAACTACAACGTCGGTATGCCGCGCAGCAGCGATGATGGCAGCAACTATGACATCATCGCCCGCGTGAAGGACTGGGTGGCCACCCCGGGCGAAGCCGAGCTCAAGCAGATGACCGCGTTTTATCAGGAGCTGACCGCGCTGCGTAAATCGTCGCCGCTGTTTACCCTCGGCGACGGCGCGACGGTGATGCAGCGCGTGGACTTCCGCAATACCGGCGCCGATCAGCAGACTGGTCTGCTGGTGATGACCATCGATGACGGGATCCAGGCTGGCGCCAGCCTGGACAGCCGCGTCGACGGCATCGTGGTGGCGATCAACGCTGCCCCGGAAAGCCGGACGCTGCAGGATTTCGCCGGCACATCGCTCCAGCTGAGCGCTATTCAGCAGGCGGCGGGCGACCGGTCGCTGGCCAGCGGCGTGCAGGTTGCCGCTGACGGCTCGGTCACGCTGCCGGCCTGGTCGGTTGCCGTCCTCGAATTGCCGCAGGGCGAATCGCAGGGCGCCGGCCTGCCGGTGAGCAGTAAATAAGGTGACGTGGGGCGCCCGTAAGGGCGCCTTCTCGTTATCGTGAGGGAACAGGAGACCGTTGTGATTGTTCGTGATGACAGTGAAAGAGGGATCCCCCCGCTGGTGGCGCATCAGCCGCCCACCACACTGGCGGACGCGCCGGTGGTCCGCGGCCGGATGGTGCAGATCCCTGGCTGGATTATCCCGCTATACGCCGGATTATTTATCGCGCTCGGCTGGTTTGGCGGCGAGCAGTGGCGTCACCCGGCACCGCCGCAAACGCTGCCCTTGCCGGTGGCGCATGCGGCGCTTCTGCCGTTAACCGCTGCCGGAGAGGCCGCGCCAAAGACGCCGCCGCCGGCGGCAAAAGCCAGCGCGCCCGCCGCGCCGGTGGTGGACAGCGATACGCTGCCGCCTCTGCGCTACAGCGCCCATGTCTACGCCTCGTTAGCGGAAAAGCGCAGCATTGTGTTAAACGGCAAAGCGTGGACCGAGGGCGATTCCCCGCTGCCCAATCTGGTGGTGGAGCAGATCCAGCAGGATGTGACGATCTTTAGCTTCAATGGCACGACCTTTACCCTCGCGGCGCTGGAGGACTGGCCCGGCGGGAAAATTGACGAGGAGCCGAAAGGCGAATAAGGAGCAAGCGCAATTCAATGCGCGTTGAAGATATTTTGCTTAGTCGCCGCGTAGGCTGGCAATAAAGGGAGCAAGCTGGCGATTAAATTGACTGCACTGTGTGGCTTCCGGGGTGCTGTCCTGTAAAAGCTGTTGGTAAAGCCGGTCGCTATTTTGACTTAACGTTGCCGGGTCAATATTTCCCCATCCGCGCGCTTTGCCTACATTCACCACCGCCCGATAAATAGTTTCATCGGCGGGCAGATCGCTACGATTACATTTATTCTTGAGATAGCGCGTTCCTGCCGCCACGGACGAGAGCTGCTCGAGCTGCGCCTGGCTACTGATGGCCGGACTGAGCGTTGAGGCGGGTTTCTGTTGGCAGCCAGAGAGTAAGGCCACCACGCAAAGCGGGAATATAAGTGGAATGCGCATAGTAGAGTAATCAAAATAATGAATCACTGGCCGCTAGTTTAACAAATATTTCCCTGGTGTCATCATAAAATATTATTCTACATAAATGTTAACAGCCTCTCATTTTTATTGGCAGAAACTCGATTCATCCCCTTTACTTCTCTCAATAATAAATGCTGTCGTCCAGGAAATATATTTTCAGTCTGAGGCGATGCCGCCGCATTTGGCATCAGGGCGAGCGTCATTTTTTATGTTATTAAAAAACATACTCTTTCCCATCTTGTTACGTAAGCACGAGGTAAAATGCTGGTTAAGAATGTCGCATTTTAGTGCTATCCTGTATGCCCTGAACATTACGTGCTATGTTCTGACTTATTCTGCCAGTGATGCGTTTAACACATTGATTTTATGGTGAATTTATATTGTTAGTATCATGTGAAGCGAAGCAAAGCAACCCTTTGAAAGGTGGGCGGCGCGTTCTGCCCGCCAGCAGGTTGTCGTCCTGAGGATGAGCAGCCTGAACGTTAATTTGAGAGATTTCTTCTTCCTCTGAACGGAGGAAGTATTGAGAATCAGGCCTTTGCGCCTGAACGTTGCGGAGAAAAAGCATGGCGGGAGATGACCGCGAGCCTATCGGACGTAAGGGAAGACCCTCACGTCCGACAAAACAGAAAGTCACCCGTCGCCGGGTCCGGGAAGAGGACTACGACGACGAGTATGATGACGATGATTATGAGGATGAGAAACCGGTGCCGAGAAAAGCCAAAGGCAAAGGTGGCAAGCCTCGTCGTAAGCGCAGCTGGCTGTGGCTGCTGGTCAAGCTGGGGATTGTCTTCGCGGTGCTGATTGCCGCCTATGGCGTCTACCTCGACCAGAAAATCCGCAGCCGCATCGACGGTAAAGTTTGGGAGCTGCCGGCTGCGGTCTATGGACGGATGGTGAACCTTGAGCCGGACATGCAGATCAGCAAAAACGAGATGGTGCGTCTGCTGAACGCCACCCAGTATCGTCAGGTTAGCGCGATGACGCGTCCCGGCGAATATACGGTGCAGGCCAACAGCATCGAGATGATCCGCCGTCCGTTCGATTTCCCGGACAGTAAAGAAGGGCAGGTGCGCGCGCGTCTGACCTTCGACGGCGACCATCTGGAAACCATCGAGAATATGGATAACAACCGCCAGTTCGGTTTCTTCCGCCTCGATCCGCGGCTTATTACCATGCTGCAGTCGCCGAACGGCGAGCAGCGTCTGTTCGTGAAGCGCAGCGGCTTCCCTGACCTGCTGGTGGATACACTGTTGGCGACCGAAGACCGCCACTTCTACGAGCACGATGGCATCAGCCTCTATTCCATCGGCCGTGCGGTGCTGGCGAACCTGACGGCAGGCCGGACGGTGCAAGGGGCAAGTACCCTGACCCAGCAGTTGGTGAAAAACCTGTTCCTCTCCAGCGAGCGCTCCTACTGGCGTAAAGCCAACGAAGCGTACATGGCGCTGATCGTCGACGCCCGCTACAGCAAGGATCGCATCCTTGAGCTGTACATGAACGAGGTGTACCTCGGTCAGAGCGGCGATAACGAAATTCGCGGCTTCCCGCTGGCCAGCCTGTACTACTTTGGCCGTCCGGTGGAAGAGCTGAGCCTCGACCAGCAGGCGCTGCTGGTGGGGATGGTGAAAGGGGCCTCGGTGTATAACCCGTGGCGCAACCCGAAGCTGGCCCTTGAGCGACGCAATCTGGTGCTGCGTCTGCTGCAGCAGCAGCAGGTCATCGACCAGGAGCTGTACGACATGCTGAGCGCGCGTCCGCTGGGCGTGCAGCCGCGCGGCGGGGTCATTTCACCACAGCCGGCGTTCATGCAGATGGTGCGTCAGGAGCTGCAGGCGAAGCTGGGCGATAAAGTAAAAGATCTCTCCGGCGTGAAGATCTTCACTACCTTCGACTCGGTGGCGCAGGATGCCGCGGAAAAAGCGGCTACTGAAGGGATCCCGGTACTGAAGAAACAGCGCAAGCTGGCAGATCTGGAAACTGCCATGGTGGTGGTGGACCGCTTTACCGGTGAAGTGCGGGCGATGGTCGGCGGCGCGGAGCCGCAGTTCGCCGGCTACAACCGCGCGATGCAGGCCCGCCGGTCGATTGGTTCTCTGGCCAAGCCGGCGACCTATCTGACCGCGCTGAGCCAGCCGAATCAGTATCGCCTGAATACGTGGATCGCCGATGCGCCAGTGACCATTCGCCTGTCCAATGGCCAGACCTGGTCGCCGCAGAACGACGATCGTCGCTTCAGCGGCCAGGTGATGCTGGTAGATGCCCTGACTCGTTCGATGAACGTGCCGACGGTTAACCTCGGGATGGCGCTGGGCTTGCCGGCGGTGGTCGATACCTGGACCAAACTGGGGGCGCCGAAGAATCAGCTCAACGCCGTGCCGGCGATGCTGCTTGGCGCGCTGAACCTGACGCCGATTGAAGTGGCCCAGGCCTTCCAGACTATCGCCAGCGGCGGCAACCGTGCACCACTCTCCGCCCTGCGGTCAGTGATTGCGGAAGATGGCACGGTGCTGTATCAGAGCTACCCGCAGGCGGAGCGCGCGGTGCCTGCCCAGGCGGCCTACATGACGCTGTGGACCATGCAGCAGGTAGTGCAGCGCGGGACGGGGCGTCAGCTGGGGGCGAAGTATCCGGGCCTCCATCTGGCGGGGAAAACCGGGACCACCAACAATAACGTCGATACCTGGTTTGCCGGGATCGACGGTAGCCAGGTGACCATCACCTGGGTGGGTCGCGACAATAACCAGCCAACCAAACTGTACGGTGCCAGCGGTGCGATGTCGATTTATCAGCGTTATCTGGCGAACCAGACGCCAACGCCGCTGGTGCTGACGCCGCCGGAAGATGTGGTCGACATGGGCGTGGACAGCAACGGCAACTTCGTCTGCAGCGGCGGGATGCGTTCGCTGCCGGTGTGGACGACGCAGCCGGATGCGCTGTGCCGCCAGGGCGAGATGATGCAGCAGCAGCAGTTGCAGCAGCAGGAAGCGAACAACCCGTTCAATCAGTCCGGGCAGCAGCAGCCTCAGCAGCAACAGCAACCGCAGCAACAGCCGCCGAAGCAGCAGGAGAAGAGCGACGGCGTCGCGGGCTGGATCAAGGATATGTTCGGCAGTAACTGATCTACGCCATAAGACCAGACCCCTTAAGACGAAAGTATTAAGGGGTTTTTTTACGTCTGTAAAAAAGTTAACGGCTCTTTAACTCCATAATAACTATCTGGTTATTAATTCAGCCCTCGACCCGCAGCGACAGGCATATCGCTTGCCTTGCCTTCGACGTTTCGCCTATTATATCGCCCGTCATAATAATAATTCTCGTTTACGTTATCATTCACTTTCATCAGAGATATACCCATGGCGCGTCCAAAAACTGCTCAGCCAAACCACTCGCTGCGTAAAGTCGCAGCTGTAGTAGCCACGGCGGTTAGCGGCATGTCTGTCTACGCACAGGCAGCAGAACAACCGAAGCAAGAAGAAACCATCACCGTCGTTGCCGCTCCGGCCGCCCAGGAAAGCGCCTGGGGACCGGCGCCGACCATCGCGGCGAAACGCTCCGCCACGGCGACGAAAACCGATACCCCGATTGAAAAAACGCCGCAGTCTGTGTCGGTGGTGACGCGCCAGGAGATGGAGATGCGCCAGCCGACGACGGTAAAAGAGGCGCTCTCCTATACGCCAAGCGTCTTCTCCACCCGCGGCAGTTCGACCACTTATGACGTGGTCACCATTCGCGGCTTCACCACCTCGACGACCGTCAACACCAACCAGTATCTGGACGGCATGAAGCTGCAGGGGAATAACTACTCTGAAGTCTCCATGGATCCTTACTTCCTGGAGCGCGTGGAAGTGATGCGCGGGCCAACTTCGGTGCTGTACGGCAACAGCAACCCGGGCGGTATCGTCAGCATGGTCAGCAAACGCCCGACCACCGAGCCGCTGAAAGAAGTGCAGTTTAAGATGGGCACCGACAATCTGTGGCAGACCGGGTTTGACTTCAGCGACGCCATTGATGATGCCGGCGTCTGGTCTTACCGCCTGACCGGCCTGGGCCGCAGCCAGGATGCCCAGCAGCAGATGGCGAAATCGACCCGCTACGCGGTGGCGCCCTCCTTTAGCTGGCGTCCGGACGATAAAACCGACTTCACATTCCTGAGCAACTTCCAGAATGACCCGGATGCGGGCTACTACGGCTGGCTGCCGCGTGAAGGCACCGTGGTGCCGTATTACGACGCCAATGGTAAGGCGCACAAGCTGCCAACCGATTTCAATGAAGGCGAGGCGGATAATAAAATCTCCCGCCGCCAGAAGATGGTGGGCTACAGCTTCTCCCATCAGTTCGATGATACCTTTACCGTGCGGCAGAACCTGCGCTATGCCGAGGTCGATACCCTGTATCGCTCGGTGTACGGCAATGGCTATGTCGCGCCGGGCTACATGAATCGCGCCTATGTGCGCTCCGACGAGCACCTGAACACCTTTACCGTCGATACCCAGCTGCAGTCTGATTTCGCCACCGGCGCGGTCAGCCATACGCTGCTGACCGGCGTGGACTACTCGCGGATGCGTAATGATGTGGATGCCGACTACGGGACGGCGGATCCTATCAGCATGAATAATCCGCAGTACGGCAACCCGAATATTCAGGTTACCTTCCCGTACGCGGTGCTCAACCGGATGGAACAGACCGGCCTGTACGCGCAGGATCAGATGGAGTGGGATAAGTGGGTCATGACCCTGGGCGGTCGTTACGACTACGCCACCACCTCAACGTTAACCCGCGCCACCAACAGCCTGGCGGAGAACCACGACCAGCAGTTCAGCTGGCGCGGCGGCATCAACTACCTGTTCGATAACGGTATCTCTCCGTACTTCAGCTACAGCGAATCGTTTGAACCGGTATCGGGCTCCAGCAGCAGCGGCAAGCCGTTCGATCCGTCGCGCGGTAAGCAGTATGAAGCCGGCGTGAAATATGTGCCGAAAGATATGCCGGTGGTGGTCACCGCGGCGGTCTATCAGCTGACCAAAGACAAGAACCTGACGGCGGATCCGGCTAACCAGGCGTTCAGCATCCAGACCGGCGAGATCCGCTCCCGCGGCCTTGAGCTGGAGGCGAAAGCGGCAGTTAACGCCAATATCAACCTGACCGCAGCCTACAGCTATACCGATGCGGAATACACTCACGATACGGTGTTTAACGGCAAACGTCCGGCGGAAGTGCCGCGTAATATGGCCTCCCTGTGGGCGGATTATACCTTCCACGAAACCGCGCTCAGCGGTCTGACGATTGGGGCCGGGGCGCGCTATATCGGTTCAACGGTCAGCTACTACAAAAATGACACCAGCACCGGTAAGAAAAATGATTCCTTTAGTGTGGCCGGTTATGCGCTGATGGATGCGACGGTGAAATACGATCTGGCGCGCTTTGGCCTGCCGGGATCGTCGGTTGGCGTCAACGTCAACAACCTGTTCGACCGCGAATATGTCTCCAGTTGCTACAGCGAATACGCTTGCTACTGGGGGGCCGGACGTCAGGTCGTCGCCACCGCCACCTTCCGTTTCTAACCACCTACGGGCGCGGTTCGCCGCGCCCTTTATCAGGTTATCGCTATGCAGGAACAGACTCCGCACGCAGAAACCACCTTCGCGTTGGATCGCGTCACTTTCCGTGTGCCTGGCCGCACGTTGCTCCATCCGCTCTCGCTCACCTTCCCGGCTGGAAAAGTCACAGGCCTGATCGGTCATAATGGCTCCGGCAAGTCGACGTTACTGAAAATGCTTGGCCGTCATCAGCCGCCTTCCGCAGGCGATGTGCTGCTGGACGGGCAGCCGCTGGAGAGCTGGGGCAGCAAAGCCTTTGCCCGCAAAGTGGCCTATCTGCCGCAGCAGCTGCCGCCGGCCGAAGGTATGACGGTGCGTGAGCTGGTGGCCATCGGCCGCTACCCGTGGCACGGCGCGCTGGGTCGCTTTGGCGCGGCGGACCGCGAGAAAGTGGAAGAGGCGATTGCGCTGGTGGGGCTGAAGCCGCTCGCCCATCGCCTGGTGGACAGCCTCTCCGGCGGCGAACGCCAGCGGGCGTGGATCGCCATGCTGGTGGCGCAGGATAGCCGCTGTCTGCTGCTCGATGAACCGACCTCGGCGCTGGATATCGCCCATCAGGTTGATGTCCTCGCGCTGGTGCATCGTCTCAGCCAGCAGCGCGGCCTGACGGTGATCGCCGTCCTGCACGACATTAATATGGCGGCCCGCTACTGCGACTATCTGGTGGCCCTGCGCGGCGGAGAAATGATCGCCCAGGGGACGCCGGCGGAACTGATGCGCAGCGACACCCTGGAACAAATCTACGGCATCCCGATGGGGATCCTGCCGCACCCGGCCGGCGCGGCGCCGGTAAGCTTTGTCTATTGATGATGACCCCGACTCAGATAACCCGACGCCGCCTGCTGACCGCGATGGCGCTCTCGCCGCTGCTGTGGCAGATGCGCGGCGCGCAGGCGGCGAACGTTGACCCGCAGCGCGTGGTCGCCCTGGAGTGGCTGCCGGCGGAGCTGCTGCTGGCGCTGGGCGTCACGCCTTACGGCGTGGCCGATATCCCCAACTATCGCCTGTGGGTGAACGAACCCGCGCTGCCCGACTCGGTGATCGATGTCGGTTTGCGTACCGAACCCAATCTTGAACTGCTGACGCAGATGAAACCGTCATTTATCGTCTGGTCGGCAGGCTACGGCCCGTCGCCGGAGAAGCTGGCGCGTATCGCCCCCGGCCGCGGATTTACCTTCAGCGATGGCAAACGTCCGCTGGCGATGGCTCAGCGCTCGCTGCTGGAGATGGCTGACCTGCTGGGCAAAACACAACAGGCTCAGCGCCACCTGGCGGAGTTTGAGGCGCTGATGGCGAGCCTGAAGCCGCGTTTTGCCGGGCGCGGCGACCGTCCGCTGTTGATGATCTCCCTGCTCGATCCGCGCCATGTACTGGTTTTTGGCGAAAACTGCCTGTTCCAGGAAGTGCTCGATCGCTTTGGCATCAAAAACGCCTGGCGCGGCGAAGCGGCGTTCTGGGGCAGCGTCAGCGTTGGCATCGACCGGCTGGCGGCGTTTAACGAGGCCGATGTGATCTGTTTCGATCATGGTAACGAGCGGGAGATGACCCAACTGCTGGCGACCCCGCTGTGGCAGGCGATGCCGTTCGTGCGCGCGGGGCGCTTCCAGCGCGTTCCGGCGGTGTGGTTCTATGGCGCGACGCTGTCGGCGATGCATTTTGCCCGCGTGCTGGCCGAGGCCCAGGGGAATCCGGCATGAATAGGCGTATTTCACCGTTAGCCATTATCCTGCTGGCCGGGCTGCTGGTTGCCGCCTTCGCGTTGAGCATCGTCAATCTCAATGTCGCCTTGCCCTATGCGCAATGGCGGCAGGCGCTGTGGCAGCCGGATAGCGATCGGATTGCCCAGATGCTGTTTCATTACAGCCTGCTGCCGCGGGTGGCCGTTTCACTGCTGGTGGGGGCCGGGCTGGGACTGGTCGGCGTACTGTTCCAGCAGGTGCTGCGCAATCCGCTGGCGGAGCCAACCACCCTTGGCGTCGCCACCGGCGCGCAACTGGGGATCACAGTCACTACGCTGTGGGCCATCCCCGGCGTGCTGGCGTCGCAGTTTGCCGCGCTGGCCGGAGCCTGTCTGGTGGGAGCGCTGGTGTTTGGCGTCTCCTGGGGCAAGCGCCTGTCGCCGGTAACGCTGATCCTGGCGGGCCTGGTGGTCAGCCTCTACTGCGGGGCGCTTAACCAGCTGATGGTGATTTTCCATCACGACCAGCTGCAGAGTATGTTCCTGTGGAGCACCGGGACGCTGACGCAAACCGACTGGAGCGTGGCGCAGCGCCTGTGGCCGCAGCTGCTGGGCGGCGCAGTACTCACGCTGCTGCTGCTGCGTCCGCTGACCCTGATGGGGCTCGATGACGGAGTGGCGCGCAACCTTGGGCTGGCGTTGTCTCTGGCGCGCCTCGGCGCCCTGACGCTGGCGATCGTGATGAGCGCGCTGCTGGTCAACGCGGTCGGGATTATCGGCTTTATCGGCCTGTTCGCGCCGCTGCTGGCGAAAATGCTCGGCGCCCGTCGACTGCTGGCCCGGCTGCTGCTGGCGGCGCTGATCGGCGCGCTGCTCCTGTGGCTTTCAGATCAGGTGATCCTCTGGCTGAGCAGGGTATGGCGGGAAGTCTCCACCGGCTCGGTCACCGCCCTGATTGGCGCGCCGCTGCTGCTGTGGCTGCTGCCGCGGCTGCGCAGCATCAGCGCCCCGGTGATGAACGGCGGCGATAACGTGCAGCCTGAGCGCTATCACGTGCAAGGGTTTGTTCTCGGGGGCGTCGCGTTGCTGCTGCTGGCGGTGAGCGTGGCGCTGGCCTTTGGTCGCGATGCCCACGGTTGGCTGTGGGCTCACGGCGATCTGCTGGAGCAACTGCTGCCCTGGCGCTGGCCGCGAGTGCTGTCGGCGCTGTTCGCCGGGGTGATGCTGGCGGTCGCCGGCTGTATTATCCAGCGCCTGACCGGCAACCCGATGGCCAGTCCGGAAGTGCTGGGCATCAGCTCCGGCGCCGCCTTTGGCGTGGTGCTGATGCTGTTCTTCGTCCCTGGCGACGCCTTTGGCTGGCTGCTGCCGGCCGGGAGCCTTGGCGCGGCCGGCACCTTGCTGATCATTATGCTGGCCGCCGGGCGCGGCGGCTTTTCGCCGCATCGGATGCTGCTGGCGGGGATGGCGCTCAGTACCGCCTTCACCATGCTGCTGATGATGCTGCAGGCCAGCGGCGATCCGCGCATGGCGCAGATCCTGACGTGGATCTCAGGGTCGACCTACAGCGCGACGCCGGAGAGGGTGGTCCGCAGCGGCGCGGTGATGCTGCTCCTGCTGGCGCTGGCGCCGCTCTGTCGCCGTTGGCTGACCATCCTGCCGCTGGGCGGGGAGGCGGCGCGAGCGGTGGGCATGGCGCTGACCTCATCGCGGATTGTTCTGCTGCTGCTGGCGGCCTGCCTGACGGCGGCGGCGACGCTGACCATCGGCCCGCTGAGCTTCGTCGGGCTGATGGCGCCGCATATTGCGCGCATGATGGGCTTCCGGCGCACGCTGCCGCATATGGTGATCTCCGGACTGACTGGCGGGCTGCTGCTGGTCTTCGCAGACTGGTGCGGACGGATGATCATGTTCCCGTACCAGATCCCGGCGGGGCTGCTGTCGACCTTTATCGGCGCGCCGTACTTTATCTATTTGCTGAGAAAGCAGAGCCGCTAACGCGTGGCGTTAGCGCGAAAGATCCCGGATAGCGGCGCGTTGCGCTTTATCCGGGCTACCGCACGGTGCCGTTTTTTTGTCGGGTAGCGGCTAACGCCTTACCCGACCTACGGTCCGTGCCATTGCGGGTTTGGCAGGCCGGGTAAGCGGAGCGCCACCCGGCATGCAGGGAGCTTACAGTTTGGCAAACACCCGACGCGCGGCGTCGATGGTATTGTCGATATCTTCTTCGCTGTGGGCCACGGACATAAAGCCAGCCTCAAATGCTGACGGCGCCAGGTACACGCCTTCCTCCAGCATCAGATGGAAGAAGCGCTTGAAGCGTTCGACATCGCACTTCACCACATCCTGATAGCAGGTGACAGTTTCGGCATCGGTAAAGAAGATGCCGAACATGCCGCCGACGTTATTGACCACCAGCGGGATCCCGGCGTCACGCGCCGCATCAAGCAGACCTTGCGCCAGCTGGTTGGTCAGCTCGGTGAGGGTTTCATGTACGCCCGGCTGCGCCACTTCGCTTAAGCAGGCGAAGCCGGCGGCCATGGCGATCGGGTTACCGGAGAGGGTACCGGCCTGATAAACCGGGCCGGTGGGCGCCAGAGCGTCCATCACCTCGCGACGGCCGCCGAAAGCGCCTACCGGCATCCCGCCGCCGATGATTTTCCCGAGACAGGTCAGATCCGGCTCCACGCCGTAATAAGCCTGCGCGCCCGCCAGCGCCACGCGGAAGCCGGTCATCACTTCGTCGATGATCAGCAGGGCGCCAAATTCGTCGCACAGCGCGCGCAGGCCCGGCAGGAACTCCGGCTGCGGCGGAATGCAGTTCATATTACCGGCGACCGGCTCGACGATGATGCAGGCGATATCCTGTGGATATTGCTCGAACGCCGCGCGCACCGAGGCGAGGTCGTTATAGGTGCAGGTCAGGGTGTGTTTGGCGAAATCAGCCGGCACGCCCGGCGAGTTCGGCTGGCCGAGGGTCAGCGCGCCGGAACCGGCTTTCACCAGCAGGCAGTCGGCATGGCCGTGGTAGCAGCCTTCGAACTTGATGATCTTGTCGCGGCCGGTGAAGCCGCGCGCCAGGCGAATCGCGCTCATGGTGGCTTCGGTACCGGAGTTCACCATCCGCACCATATCCATGGTCGGTACCAGCTCGGTCACCAGCGCCGCCATTTTCACTTCCATTTCGGTCGGCGCGCCAAAGCTCAGGCCGCGTGACGCCGCCTCGATCACCGCGTTGCGGATCGCCGGATGGTTGTGGCCCAGCACCATCGGACCCCACGAGCCGACATAATCGATATAGGCCTTTCCATCCACGTCATAGAGGTAAGCGCCATCCGCGCGTTCGATAAACAGCGGGGTGCCGCCGACGCCGGTAAAGGCGCGCACCGGCGAGTTAACGCCGCCGGGGATCAGTTCGCGCGCAGCATGGTACAGATTTTCAGATTTGCTCATGGCCAGGGTCCTGGTTCGTGAAAAATGTTTTATCGGCTATTCTAAGTTATTCCAGGATGGTTATGAAAGTTTTGCCCAATTGAAACAATGTGCCGCAAGGGCATTTTTTTGACGACGCAGCGCGCCGGGGCGGCTAAAATGCCTCTCTCTTCATTTGTATTACCAATAATTGATAACGGCATGAAAGCAGAAACTCCCTCTTTTGAAGCACATCAGTTCGTGCGGGTGCGTCGCGGCGATGCGGTGCGCCGCTTAATTCAGCGCGATAAAACGCCGCTGGCGGTGCTGTTTATGGCGGCGGTGGTCGGCACGCTGGCCGGGCTGGTGGGCGTGGCGTTTGAAAAGAGCGTGTACTGGGTGCAGAACCAGCGGATCGGCGCGCTGGCGCAGGTAGCGGACCACTGGTATCTGGTCTGGCCGCTGGCGTTTATCTTGTCGGCGCTGCTGGCGATGGTCGGCTATTTCCTCGTGCGCCGCTTTGCGCCGGAGGCTGGCGGATCGGGGATCCCTGAGATCGAAGGGGCGCTGGAGGAGCTGCGGCCGGTGCGCTGGTGGCGCGTGCTGCCGGTTAAATTCATCGGCGGCATGGGGACCCTGGGCGCCGGAATGGTGCTGGGACGCGAAGGGCCGATGGTGCAGCTTGGCGGCAACATTGGGCGCATGGTGTTGGATATTTTCCGCATGCGCAGTCCGGAAGCGCGGCACACGCTGCTGGCGACCGGCGCGGCATCGGGTCTCTCAGCGGCTTTTAACGCGCCGCTGGCTGGTATCCTGTTTATCATCGAAGAGATGCGCCCGCAGTTCCGCTACAACCTGATCTCCATTAAAGCGGTATTTACCGGCGTGATCATGTCGAGCATTGTGTTTCGCATTTTTAACGGCGAGGCGGCAATTATAGAGGTGGGCAAGCTGAGCAATGCCCCGGTGAACACTCTGTGGCTGTACCTGGTGCTGGGGATGCTGTTTGGCTGCTTCGGCCCGCTGTTTAATTTTCTGGTGCTGCGCACCCAGGATCTGTTCCAGCGCATTCACGGCGGCAACATCAAAAAATGGGTGTTAATGGGCGGGATCATCGGCGGGCTTTGCGGTCTGCTGGGGCTGATGCAGCCCTCCGCGGTGGGCGGTGGCTTTAACCTGATCCCCATCGCCGCCGCCGGTAACTTCTCCGTCGGTTTGCTGCTGTTTATCTTTATTGCCCGCGTGGTGACCACGCTGATCTGCTTCTCCTCCGGCGCGCCGGGGGGCATCTTCGCCCCGATGCTGGCGCTCGGCACGCTGCTGGGCACGGCGTTCGGCATGGCGGCTATCCCGCTGTTTCCGTCCTACCATCTCGATGCCGGCACCTTCGCTATCGCCGGCATGGGCGCGCTGCTCGCCGCCTCGGTGCGCGCGCCGCTGACCGGGATTGTGCTGGTGCTGGAGATGACCGATAACTATCAGCTCATTTTGCCAATGATTATTACCTGCCTTGGCGCAACACTACTGGCGCAATTCCTCGGCGGTAAGCCTTTGTATTCGACCATTCTGCAACGTACTCTGGCGAAGCAGGAGGCCGAGCAGGCGGCAAAAGCGCAGCAGGCGCCCCGGGAGAATACTTGAACGATTTACCAGGGTATTAGATAATGGCTCAAAAGGCCCGGTTATTCTTTAACCGGCCGGAAGTATCAATGGGAGCAAAAAATGAGTGATGACGTAGCGTTGCCGCTGGAGTTTACCGAAGCCGCAGCCAATAAAGTAAAACACCTGATTGCGGATGAAGATAATCCGAACCTGAAACTGCGCGTGTATATTACCGGCGGCGGTTGCAGCGGTTTCCAGTATGGCTTCACCTTCGACGATCAGGTGAACGAAGGGGATATGACCATTGAGAAACAGGGTGTCGGCCTGGTGGTTGACCCAATGAGCCTGCAGTATCTGGTCGGCGGCTCTGTCGACTATACCGAAGGGCTGGAAGGTTCGCGCTTTATCGTGACCAACCCGAACGCGAAAAGCACCTGCGGCTGCGGATCCTCGTTCAGCGTGTAAAGCGAGTGCGACCGGGCGTCTTCCCCTTCTGCGAGAGGGCGCCAACGTTAAAAACGGTAACCTCAGGTTACCGTTTTGCTTTTATGACCGTCCGTTATCGTCCAGCGCAAACGTCGGCAGCTTCAGGTGCCAGCGGATCGCCGCCAGACGAATCACCAGGGTCACCACCATCCCCATCATCGCCGAATTCTCCAGCGGGAGATGAAAGGTGTCGTGCGCGGTGGCGTGGACAATGCCGCCCACAATACAGGCGGTGGCGTAGATCTCGGTGCGCAGAATCATAGGAATTTCGCGCGCCAGCACGTCGCGGATTATCCCGCCGCCAACGCCGGTCACCACGCCCATGCACACCGCGACCAGCGGGCCGCTGCCGGCGAGAAACGCTTTATTCACCCCGATGCCGACAAACACCGCCAGACCGACGGCATCAAGAACGGGCAGGATCCATTTCGGCAGCCGGCGCGGCTGGCGGACCAGCAGGATGGTCAGCATGCTGGTGACCATCGCCACCACCAGATCGGTGGGATCTTTGACCCAGAATACCGGGCCATTCGCCAGCGCCATATCGCGGATGGTACCGCCGCCCACCGCCGTCACCACGCCTAACACCAGCACGCCGAATGGGTCCATACGCAATTTCCCCGCCAGCAGAACGCCGGAGATCGCGAAGACAGCTGTGCCAATAATATCCAGCCAATAGACAAGCATCGTTGATTCCCACTGAACATCCGGTATGCCGGATGGTTATTTTACCTGGTCGAGCGCCGCACAAAGTTGTTTGGCGGCGAGGATAATACGTGGGCTTGCGCGTTCAAACCAGTCGCTGTGTAACGCAATCAACGAAATGGTGAGCTGATGTTGCCAAAAGCGCTGCGCTTCGGCGATGCGGCTGGCGTCGCCGGTCACCACAATCGCCTGCGGCTGACGGGCCAGCACCTGTTCGCGGCTCACCTGCGGCCAGGGAACGCGGCTGGCGGAAAAGATATTCTCGCCGCCGCACAGCCTCAGCACCTGATCCTGAATTGAGCCGGGGCCGCTGGTGAATAGCGGTGCGGAACCGAACTGCAGGAAGACGCGTTTCTTCGGCGCGCTGGCATAGCGCGCTTTCAGCGCATCGTATTCCTGCTGCATCGCCTGCGCCGCCTGCTGTGCTTTTTCCGGCTGTGGGCTCCACTGCGCCAGCTGACGCAGGGTGGCGATGATCTCTTCGATGGTCGAAGTCTGTACCCACAGGACGTGGATCCCCAGCGACTGCAGCTGGTTAACCTGACGTTCGGCATTACCCCCGCGCCAGGCCAGCACCAGGTCTGGCTTGAGCGCTACGATGCGCTCCAGGTTCATTCCCTGCCAGCTGGCAACTTGCTCAATCGTTTTGGCCTGCGGCGGATAATCGGAATAACTGCTGACGCCGACCGGCGTGATCCCGGCGGCAAAGGCCAGTTCGGTATTGGCGGGGGAGAGGGTGATCACCCGCGGCGCGGCCAGCAGCCACGCCGGGGCGAGTAACAGCAGCGCGGCAAGCGCGAAGGAGAGCGACTTAGCCACGTGCCAGGTTCTGTACCAGATTCTCCACCATCAGGGTGGACTGTCTGGCGGCGACCGCAAGGAACTCCTCAAAGCTGAGGTGAGACTGCTGGTCGGCCACATCGGAGATGGCGCGAACCACCACGAAAGGAACCTTAAAGTTATGGCAGACGTGAGCGATGGCGGTCGCTTCCATTTCCACAGCGATCGCCTGCGGGAAATTATGGCGGATCTTCGCCAGACCGACAGAGCCGTTAATGAAGGCATCACCGCTGACGATCAGGCCGCGAACGGCATTGAGATCTAACGCGTTAATGCAGCTCTCCGCCGCGGCCACCAGTTTTTCGTCCGCTTTAAAGCCGGCCGGACAGCCAGGCAACTGGCCGTACTCATAGCCGAAGGCGGTGACGTCGGCGTCGTGGTAGCGCGCTTCATCGGAGACGACGATATCGCCGACCTTCAGCGTCGGCGCCAGGCCGCCGGCAGAGCCGGTATTAATGATCACGTCAGGCTGGCAGCGCTCCAGCAGCAGGGTCGCGCCCATCGCCGCCGCCACTTTCCCGATACCAGACTTCAGCAGCGCGACGTCAACGCCGTGAAGTTGGCCGGTATAGATTTCGCTCCCGCCAATAGTGATAGTCTGGCGGTTTTCGATTTTGTCGCGCAGAAGGGTAACTTCCTCTTCCATAGCGCCAATAATGCCAATTTTCATAGATTTACTCGCGATGTGTCAGGTTTAGTTGCATAGTCTATCATGCGCTTAAGGGGAAGCGTATTGCTCGCGCGGGAGAGGCTATGGCAAAGATTGATTTTCGCAACAAGATAAACTGGCGTCGACGCTTCCGTTCGCCGCCGCGTGTCGAGACGGAGCGCGACATCCTGCGGATCTTCGAAAGCGATCGGGGACGGATCGTCAACTCGCCGGCAATCCGTCGCTTACAGCAAAAAACTCAGGTCTTCCCGCTGGAGCGCAACGCGGCGGTGCGTACCCGCCTGACCCACTCGCTGGAGGTGCAGCAGGTGGGACGCTATATCGCCAAAGAGGTGCTGAGCCGGCTGAAAGAGCTGAGGCTACTGGAGGAGTATGGCCTGGAAGAGCTGACCGGGCCATTCGAGAGCGTGGTGGAGATGGCCTGCCTGATGCACGATATCGGCAATCCCCCGTTTGGCCATTTTGGCGAGGCGGCGATTAACGACTGGTTCCGCCAGCGTCTGGCGCCCGGCGATGCGCTCGGGCAGCCGCTGACCGACGATCGCTGTGAAGTGCAGGCATTACGCTTGCATGAAGGGGAAACGTCGCTTAACGCGCTGCGCCGCAAAGTGCGCCAGGATCTCTGCAGCTTTGAGGGCAACGCCCAGGGCATTCGTCTGGTCCATACGCTGATGCGCATGAATCTGACCTGGGCGCAGGTCGGCTGTATTCTGAAATATACTCGGCCGGCGTGGTGGTCTGAGGCGACGCCAGCCAGCCACAGCTATTTAATGAAAAAGCCTGGCTACTATTTAGCCGAAGAGGAGTATGTGGCGCGCCTGCGTAAAGAACTGGATCTGGCGCCTTACAATCGGTTCCCATTAACCTGGATTATGGAAGCCGCGGATGACATCTCATATTGCGTCGCGGATCTCGAGGACGCGGTGGAAAAACGTATTTTCAGCGCTGAGCAGCTTTATCAGCATCTTTACGACGCCTGGGGCTGCCATGAAAAAGGATCGTTATTCTCACAGGTAGTGGAAAATGCCTGGGAGAAATCACGAGCCAATTCCCTGAAACAGAGCGCGGAAGATCAGTTTTTTATGTATTTGCGGGTGAACACGCTGAATAAGCTAGTGCCCTACGCGGCGCGCCGATTTATTGACAACCTGCCGGCCATCTTTACGGGCGACTTTAATCATGCGCTGCTCGAGGACGACAGCGATTGCAGTCAGCTGCTGGAGCTTTATAAAAATGTGGCGATGAAACAGGTGTTTAGCCATCCGGATGTCGAGCAGCTGGAATTGCAGGGCTACCGGGTGATCAGTGGCCTGCTGGATATCTATCAGCCGCTGCTGAAATTATCGCTCGAGGATTTCAGCGAATTAGTGGCGCAGGAGCGGGTACGGCGTTTACCCATTGCCTCCCGGCTGTATCAGAAACTATCAACCCGCCACCGGCTGGCCTATGTGGAAGCGGTAAATAAGCTGGCGCGCACGGCGCCTGAATTTGCGCTGATGGAATACTATTATCGCTGCCGTCTGATTCAGGATTATATCAGCGGGATGACGGATTTGTATGCGTGGGATGAATATCGGCGGCTAATGGCGGTGGAATAAGCTGGAGTTTTGTAAAGATGGACAATAAATTTTTACTTTTTCCAGAAACTTAATTCCGGAACTTAGCGCTATAAAATGACTCTGATAGTCACGTACACAGCAACTTTCGTTTTCTGATATTGAGATTGAAACTGATGAAAAAAACCACGTTAGCAATGAGTGCACTGGCTCTGAGTTTAGGTCTGGCGTTGTCCCCGCTCTCTGCGAGCGCGGCAGAAACGGCATCTTCGGCCACTAATGCACAGCAGATGCCAAGCCTGGCCCCGATGCTGGAGAAGGTGATGCCGTCGGTGGTGAGCATTAACGTTGAAGGTAGCACCACCGTTAATACCCCACGGATGCCACGTAACTTCCAGCAGTTCTTTGGCGATAATTCGCCGTTCTGCCAGGACGGTTCTCCTTTCCAGAGTTCGCCGTTTTGCCAGGGCGGCGGACAGGGCGGTCAGCCTGACGGCGGCCAGCAGCAGAAATTTATGGCGCTGGGCTCCGGCGTGATCATTGATGCGGCCAAGGGGTATGTGGTGACCAACAACCACGTCGTGGACAACGCCACCACAATTAAGGTTCAACTGAGCGATGGCCGTAAGTTTGATGCCAAAGTGGTTGGCAAAGATCCGCGCTCTGATATCGCGCTGATTCAGATTCAGGATCCGAAAAACCTGACGGCGATTAAGCTCGCCGACTCTGACGCGCTGCGCGTTGGCGACTACACCGTGGCTATCGGTAACCCGTTCGGTCTGGGCGAAACCGTGACCTCCGGGATTGTTTCCGCGCTGGGTCGTAGCGGCCTGAACGTGGAAAACTACGAAAACTTTATCCAGACCGATGCGGCGATTAACCGCGGGAACTCCGGCGGCGCCCTGGTGAACCTCAACGGCGAGCTGATCGGCATCAACACCGCCATTCTGGCGCCGGACGGCGGCAACATCGGTATCGGTTTTGCTATCCCAAGCAACATGGTGAAAAACCTGACCGAGCAGATGGTGAAATATGGCCAGGTGAAACGCGGCGAGCTCGGCATCATGGGGACCGAACTGAACTCTGAGCTGGCGAAAGCGATGAAAGTCGACGCCCAGCGCGGCGCCTTTGTCAGCCAGGTGATGCCGGGTTCGGCGGCCGCGAAAGCGGGCATTAAAGCCGGCGACGTGATCACCTCTCTCAACGGGAAGGCGATCAGCAGCTTCGCCGCGCTGCGTGCCCAGGTCGGCACCATGCCTATCGGCAGCAAAGTTGAGCTTGGTCTGCTGCGCGACGGCAAACCGGTGACCGTGACCGTCGAACTGCAGCAGAGCAACCAGACCCAGGTTGACTCCAGCACCATCTTCAACGGGATTGAAGGGGCGGAAATGAGCAACAAGGGTCAGGACAAAGGTGTGGTGGTCAATAATGTGAAAGCCGGTACCCCGGCGGCGCAGATTGGCCTCAAGAAAGGCGACGTCATCGTCGGGGCGAACCAGCAGCCGGTGAAAAACATCGCCGATCTGCGGAAAATCTTCGACGCCAAACCGTCCGTGCTGGCGCTGAACATTCAGCGCGGCGACGCCTCTATCTATCTGCTGCTGCAGTAACAGTCAGCGCTCGCTCTCCAGCCCCTTCCCTCGCCGAGGGCAGGGGCTTTTTTTCGTTCTGTGACCGCTTCCACAACTCCACATATCTCACCCGGGCTTCGGGCATATGCACAATGCAGCAGAGCAACGACTCTTTTATGCTGGTGCCCTGCAAAGGGGAGGATTACATGGCTGGCTGGCATCTTGATACCAAAATGGCGCAGGATATTGTGGCGCGGACGATGCGCATCATCGATACCAACATCAACGTGATGGATGCCCGCGGGCGGATTATCGGCAGCGGCGATCGGGAAAGGATTGGTGAATTGCACGAAGGCGCGCTGCTGGTGCTTTCCCAGGGGCGGGTGGTGGATATCGACGACGCGGTGGCTCGCCATCTCCACGGGGTGCGCCAGGGCATTAACCTGCCGCTGCGCCTGGAGGGGGAGATCGTCGGGGTGATCGGCCTGACCGGCGAGCCGGAGTCGCTGCGAAAATATGGCGAGCTGGTGTGCATGACGGCTGAGATGATGCTGGAGCAGTCGCGACTGATGCATCTCCTGGCGCAGGACAGCCGTCTGCGCGAAGAGCTGGTGATGAACCTGATTCAGGCGGAAGAGCATACCCCGGCGCTGAACGAATGGGCGCAGCGTTTAGGAATTGATCTGAATCAGCCGCGCGTAGTGGCGATGATTGAGGTGGACAGCGGCCAGCTCGGCGTGGACAGCGCGATGGCAGAGCTACAGCAGCTGCAGAACGCGCTGACCACCCCCGATCGCAATAATCTGGTGGCCATTGTCTCGCTCACGGAAATGGTGGTGTTGAAACCGGCGCTGAACAGCTTTGGCCGCTGGGACGCAGACGATCACGTCCGCCGCGTCGAGCAGCTTATCGCCAGGATGAAAGAGAATGGGCAGCTCCGCTTCCGCGTGGCGCTGGGCAACTTCTTCACCGGTCCCGGGAGTATCGCCCGCTCTTACCGTACCGCACGCACGACGATGATGGTGGGTAAGCAACGAATGCCGGAGAGCCGCAGCTATTTCTATCAGGATCTGATGCTGCCGGTGCTGCTTGACAGCCTGCGCGGCGGCTGGCAGGCCAATGAGCTGGCCCGTCCGCTGGCGCGTCTCAAGGCGATGGACAACAACGGGCTGCTGCGGCGAACGCTGCAGGCGTGGTTTCGCCATAACGTGCAGCCCCTGGCGACGTCAAAGGCGCTGTTTATTCATCGCAATACCCTGGAGTACCGGTTGAATCGTATCTCGGAGCTGACGGGGCTGGATCTTGGCAGCTTTGACGACCGGCTGCTGCTGTATATTGCGCTGCAGCTGGATGAACAACGCTAAGGCGTGGAGGTAAAAAAATGCCGGGTAGCGACTCGCCATACCCGGCCTTGGACGATGCATGCTGTCGGTAGCGGCTCGATACCGCCAGCCCGGCCAGGCGACGCGCCGCCGGGGATGCGCTTACTTACGGGTGAGCTTTTCCAGATCGGCTTCGATTTCGCTGATCTTATTGGTGACCACACTTTCCAGATGGCGTAAATCGTCGAGGATTTTACGCTTGAGATCGATTTCAGTGCGATCGCGCTGGCAGATCTGATCCAGCTCATCGATAACGTAGCGCAGGTTCGGGCTGATCTCCTGGACCTCTTTGTAGCCCTGGCCGACGCCGTCGGCGACGACGGTTTTGCGCTGACGCGGATATTTGAACTTCACGCTCTTGGCGAAGAATTCGCCTTTGTCTTTCTGAAAGTAAATTTTCAGAATGTCGTTGTTAGCTTCCTGCCGCAGGCTATAGCGATCGATCTCATCAGGGTTGGTAATGCCAAGACTTTTCAGATTATCGTACATAACGGTACCTTTGATAGCATCATAACCATTGAATAATTAACGAAAAAATCCATTTTCGCCAGCATCAAATATAAAAAAAGCGGGATATCTCCCGCTTTTTATTTGCTTTAGTCGATGGTGCGCAGCAGTTCGTTAATGCCGACCTTGCCGCGGGTTTTGGCATCGACTTTCTTCACGATCACCGCGCAGTACAGGCTGTATTTACCATCTTTCGACGGCAGGTTGCCTGATACCACTACCGAGCCAGCCGGCACGCGGCCGTAGAAGACTTCGCCGGTTTCGCGATCGTAGATTTTGGTGCTCTGACCGAGGTAAACGCCCATGGAGATCACGGAGCCTTCTTCGACAATCACCCCTTCAACCACTTCAGAGCGCGCGCCGATGAAGCAGTTATCTTCGATGATGGTCGGGTTCGCCTGCAGCGGCTCCAGTACGCCACCAATGCCGACGCCGCCGGACAGGTGAACGTTTTTACCGATCTGCGCGCAGGAGCCGACGGTGGCCCAGGTGTCAACCATGGTGCCTTCGTCAACGTAGGCGCCGATGTTCACATAGGACGGCATCAGCACGGTGTTGCGGGCGATGAACGCGCCCTGACGCACCGCTGCCGGCGGCACCACGCGGAAACCTTCTTTCTGGAAACGCGCTTCGTCATAGTCAGCGAATTTCATCGGGACTTTATCGAAGTAGCGGCTTTCCGCACCATCGATAACTTGGTTATCGTTAATACGGAAAGAGAGCAGTACCGCCTTCTTCAGCCACTGATGCGTCACCCACTGACCGTCGATCTTCTCAGCGACGCGCAGCGCGCCGGAATCCAGAAGGGCGATAACCTGGTTAACCGCTTCGCGGGTCACGGTGTCCACATTAGCCGGCGTGATGTCGGCGCGACGCTCGAAAGCGGACTCAATAACGTTCTGTAACTGCTGCATTGTTTCTTTCCATTCACTAAAAAAAATACGTCACCCTTTATCGTTTGGATTGAGGGCCGCTGTCAACCGTTGTTGCACTTCTTGTTGCAGCTCATTATTAAGGGCACGCCGGTCGGCGGTAGCGATTATAAATAAATCTTCTACTCGCTCACCAATTGTCGTAATTCGCGCCCCGTGAAGCGAAATTCCGAGGTCGGCGAATACCTGACCGACACGGGCGAGCAGCCCGGGCTGGTCAAGGGCTATCAGCTCGAGAAACGATTTCCGATCGGTATGGGTCGGCAGGAAATTTACCTCGGTGTCCACCGAGAAATGACGCAGTTTTGCCGCCTGACGACGGGGCGCCGGGGGTTCCCAACTGCGCTGCGTGATGGTCTGTTCCAGACCCTGGCGGATCGCTTCGTGGCGATCGGCGGACAGCGGACTGCCGTCGGGTTCGAGGACAATAAAGGTGTCCATCGCCATGCCGTCGCGGGTGGTGAAGATCTGCGCATCGTGGACGCTGAGGTTGCGACGGTCCAGTTCGCCACACACCGCGGCGAACAGGTAAGGGCGATCCGGGCTCCAGATAAAAATCTCCGTTCCGCCGCGGGTGGCCTGCGAGCTCAGGAGGATCATCGGCTTATTCAGATCGTGGCGCAGCAGGTTGCGGGCGTGCCAGGCGAGCTGCGTCGGCGTATGTCGCACGAAATAGTTGGCGCGGCAGCGGTTCCAGATCTGATGCAGCGCCTCTTCATTAATATTGTCCATCCGCAGCAGGGCCAGCGCCTGCAATTGATGGTGACGCACGCGTTCGCGCATGTCCGGGGTGCTTTGCATGCCGCGACGCAGCTGTTTTTCAGTGGCGAAATAGAGTTCGCGCAGCAGGCTCTGCTTCCAGCTGTTCCACAGGGTTTCGTTGGTGGCGCAGATATCGGCGACGGTCAGACACACCAGATAGCGCAGGCGATTTTCCGTTTGCACTTCCTCGGCGAACTGCTTAATCACCTCCGGATCCTGAATATCGCGCCGCTGGGCGGTGACCGACATCAGCAAGTGGTGACGCACCAGCCAGGCGACCAGCTGCGTTTCCCGGGAGTTCAGCCCGTGCAGCTCGGCAAACTTCAGCACATCCTGTGCGCCGAGGATCGAGTGGTCGCCGCCGCGCCCTTTGGCGATATCGTGGAACAGGGCAGCGATTAAAATCAGCTCCGGGTGCGTTAAGCGCGGCCATAGCTCCACGCACAGCGGGTGGCGGCTACGAGTCTCTTCTTTAGCAAAACTCTCCAGCTTGAGCATCACGCGGATGGTGTGTTCATCGACGGTATAGGCGTGAAACAGGTCGAACTGCATCTGGCCGACGATATGGGACCACTGCGGCATATAGGCCCACAGCACGCTGTGACGATGCATCGGCAGCAGTCCGCGACTCACTGCCCCCTGATGGCGCAGCATGCTGAGAAAGAGCGTGCGCGCCTCCGGGATATAGCACAGCGGCTGGGTCAGATGGCGGCGGGCGTGGCGCAGATGGCGCAACGTCGTGGAGTAGATGCCGGTGATGGTGCTGTTGCGCACCATAATATAAAACATGCGCAGAATGGCCTGCGGCTCGCGAATAAACAGCGTATCGTCACGCAGATCGATCAGCGTGCCGCGCAGCTGGAAGTCATCATCGATCGGGCGCGGTTTTTCATCTTCGGTCAGCGCAAGGATGGCCTCTTCAAACAGCTGCAGCAGCATCTGGTTCAGCTCGCTCACCCGGCGGGTGACGCGGAAGAAGTCCTTCATCATATGCTCAATCGGCTGGTTGCCGTCGCCTTCATAGCCGAGCCGGCGGGCGACGCTGAGCTGGCGGTCGAAAAGCAGGCGGTTGTCATAGCGAGTGAGTTCGAGATGCAGCGCGAAGCGGATACGCCACAGTTGATGCAGACACTCGTTGAGCTCATTGCGCTCGGCTTCGGTCAGAAAACCGAAGCCGACCATCTCATCCATTGAGGTGGCGCCGAAATGGCGGCGAGCCACCCACTGTAGCGTATGGATATCGCGCAGGCCGCCGGGGCTGCTTTTCACGTCCGGCTCGAGGTTATAGCTGGTGCCGTGATAACGCTGATGACGGACGTTCTGCTCTTCGACCTTGGCGGCGAAGAACTTTTCTGATGGCCAGAAGCCGTCGCTAAAAATATGTTTTTGCAGCTCAAGGAACAGCGCGACGTCGCCGATCAGCAGGCGCGATTCGATTAAGTTCGTGGCGACGGTGAGATCTGAAAGCCCTTCCAGTAAACACTCTTCGAGAGTGCGTACGCTATGGCCTACCTCCAGTTTGACGTCCCACAGCAGCGTCAGCAGTTCGCCGACCTTTTGCGCCTGGTCGTCCGGCAGCTTTTTGCGGCTGAGGATCAGCAGATCGACGTCAGAAAGCGGATGCAGCTCGCCGCGGCCATAGCCGCCGACGGCCACCAGCGCCAGGTCGCAGACGGATTCGAATCCACTGGCGATCCACAACCGCTGCAGCAGCTGGTCGATAAATTCGGTGCGCGCCGCAATGAGCAGCTCCGCGGCGATACCGGCGTCAAACGCCTCGCCCAGCCAGTGCTGAAAGGTATCGATGTGCGCCTTTATTGCAGCACAGTTCAGATCGCCCTGCGGCCAGCTCACCGGATGTTCCGGCGGGATGGGCAGAAGAGGGGAGGCTGTGTCAGGTAATGAGTTGCTCATCGCGTCACCATAAGAAAAAACTATCTAATAAAAAAGCCGGCGGGCGCCGGCTTTTCATCATTCATCGTGCGAGATTATCGCCGGGATGGTGTCATCCTTACGTAGCGTCAGAATTTCGCAGCCGTTGTCTGTCACCACAATAGTATGCTCATACTGTGCAGACAAGCTCCGGTCTTTAGTTTTCACCGTCCAGCCGTCTTTCATGCTGCGGATCTCTTTTTTACCGGCGTTGACCATCGGCTCGATGGTAAAGGTCATGCCTGGTTTGAGCACGACGTTGGTTTCCGGCGAGTCGTAGTGCAGCACCTGCGGCTCTTCATGGAAGCCGCGGCCGATGCCATGACCGCAGTATTCGCGAACCACGGAGAATCCTTCCGCTTCCACATATTTCTGGATCGCCGCGCCGATGGTGCGCAGATTGATGCCCGGCTTCACCATCTTCAGCGCCAGGTACAGGCTTTCCTGAGTGATGCGGCACAGGCGCTCGCCGAGAATCGTCGGTTTGCCGACGATAAACATTTTGGAGGTATCGCCATGGAAATCATCTTTAATGACGGTCACGTCGATATTCACGATATCGCCATCTTTCAGCAGTTTGCCGTCGTCAGGGATACCGTGACAGACCACTTCGTTGACCGAAATGCAGACGGATTTCGGATAGCCGTGATAGCCGAGACAGGCGGAAATGGCCTTCTGCTCGTTAACGATATAGTCGTTACAGATACGGTCCAGTTCGCCAGTGCTGACGCCCGGCTTAACCCTGGGTTCGATCATTTCCAGCACTTCAGCGGCCAGGCGACCGGCAACGCGCATTTTTTCAATATCTTCAGATGTCTTAATAGAGATAGCCATGGAGTATGTCCAGCAGTGTCGATATTTTCGACAATAATAGAGTAAGTCCTGTCAATGGTAACAGTCCGGGCAGGCTGGTGCCAAACTGAGAATCATTAACAGCACGCGACGTCAACAAGAGTTGGTGTCTGGGTGGATTTTGTGGTATAAAGCGCGCCGGACTTCCGATCCATCTCAGATACACAGGATGGACGGGAGCGACAAATCTCACTTTGTGTAACAACACACACGTATCGGCACATATTCCGGGGTGCCCTTTGGGGTCGGTAATATGGGATACGTGGAGGCATAACCCCAATTTAATCTATAGAGGTTTTAAACATGGCAACTGTTTCCATGCGCGACATGCTCAAGGCTGGTGTTCACTTCGGTCACCAGACCCGTTACTGGAACCCGAAAATGAAGCCGTTCATCTTCGGTGCGCGTAACAAAGTTCACATCATCAACCTTGAGAAAACCGTACCGATGTTCAACGACGCTCTGGCTGAACTGAACAAGATCGCTGCTCGTAAAGGTAAAATCCTTTTCGTTGGTACTAAGCGCGCTGCAAGCGAAGCGGTAAAAGACGCTGCTCTGAGCTGCGACCAGTTCTTCGTGAACCATCGCTGGCTGGGCGGTATGCTGACTAACTGGAAAACCGTTCGTCAGTCCATCAAACGTCTGAAAGACCTGGAAACTCAGTCCCAGGACGGTACTTTCGACAAGCTGACCAAGAAAGAAGCGCTGATGCGTACTCGTGAGCTGGACAAGCTGGAAAACAGCCTGGGCGGTATCAAAGACATGGGCGGCCTGCCGGACGCACTGTTCGTAATCGACGCTGACCACGAGCACATCGCTATCAAAGAAGCAAACAACCTGGGCATCCCGGTATTTGCTATCGTTGATACCAACTCTGATCCGGACGGCGTAGACTTCGTTATCCCGGGTAACGACGATGCAATCCGCGCAGTAAGCCTGTACCTGGGCGCTGTTGCTGCTACCGTTCGTGAAGGTCGCTCTCAGGACCTGGCTTCTCAGGCGGAAGAAAGCTTCGTAGAAGCTGAATAATAAGGTTTAAGCCCTTATTAGTACCGTGTATGAATAGGGGCCCATTATCGGCCCCTTTTTTCAATTTACGCTGTTTGGCCGTTGGCCGGGCAGTATCCACATCTCCCGAGGATTTTAGAATGGCTGAAATTACCGCTTCCCTGGTAAAAGAGCTGCGCGAACGTACTGGCGCAGGCATGATGGATTGCAAAAAAGCGCTGACTGAAGCGAATGGCGACATCGAGCTGGCAATCGAAAACATGCGTAAATCCGGCGCGATCAAAGCGGCGAAGAAAGCAGGCAACGTGGCTGCTGACGGCGTGATCAAAACCAAAATCGAAGGCAACTACGGTTACATTCTGGAAGTTAACTGCCAGACTGACTTCGTTGCTAAAGATGGTGGTTTCCAGGCATTTGCTGACAAAGTACTGGACGCCGCTGTTGCGGGTAAAATCTCCGACGTTGAAGTTCTGAAAGCGCAGTTCGAAGAAGAACGTGTTGCCCTGGTTGCTAAAATCGGTGAGAACATCAACATCCGTCGTATCGCTGTTCTGGAAGGCGACGTTCTGGGCAGCTACCAGCACGGTGCGCGCATCGGCGTTCTGGTTGCCGCTAAAGGCGCTGACGAAGAGCTGGTTAAGCAGCTGGCAATGCACGTTGCTGCAAGCAAGCCGGAATTCGTTAAGCCGGAAGACGTGTCTGCTGAAGTGGTAGAGAAAGAGTACCAGGTTCAGCTGGACATCGCGATGCAGTCCGGTAAGCCGAAAGAAATCGCAGAGAAAATGGTTGAAGGCCGCATGAAGAAATTCACCGGCGAAGTTTCTCTGACTGGTCAGCCTTTCGTCATGGAGCCGAGCAAATCTGTTGGTCAGCTGCTGAAAGAGCACAACGCTGACGTGACTGGCTTCATCCGCTTTGAAGTGGGCGAAGGCATCGAGAAAGTTGAGACTGACTTTGCAGCAGAAGTTGCTGCGATGTCCAAGCAGTCTTAATTTTTACAAGGAGCCGCCTGAGGGCGGCTTCTTTTTGCGCCCATTTTGTAAATTCAGCCAACTGCTTATAGTGACCGCGCTGAAATGCGACATACAATGTCGCCGGAATTCTCACATCTCATTCGTTGACAGTCTCAGGAAAGAAACATGGCTACCAATGCAAAACCCGTCTACAAACGTATTCTGCTGAAATTAAGTGGCGAAGCGCTGCAGGGCTCAGAAGGCTTCGGTATTGATGCAAGCATACTTGACCGCATGGCTCAGGAGATCAAAGAGCTGGTTGAGCTGGGTATTCAGGTTGGCGTAGTAATTGGTGGCGGTAACCTGTTCCGTGGTGCTGGTCTGGCGAAAGCGGGTATGAACCGCGTTGTGGGCGACCACATGGGCATGCTGGCAACGGTTATGAATGGCCTCGCGATGCGCGATGCGCTCCACCGCGCCTATGTGAACGCTCGTCTGATGTCCGCCATTCCGCTGAACGGCGTGTGTGACAACTACAGCTGGGCAGAGGCGATCAGCCTGCTGCGCAACAACCGCGTGGTGATCCTTTCCGCGGGTACCGGCAACCCGTTCTTTACCACCGATTCCGCAGCCTGCCTGCGCGGTATTGAAATTGAAGCCGATGTGGTGCTGAAAGCCACCAAGGTTGACGGCGTATTCACCGCTGATCCGGCCAAAGATCCTTCCGCCACGATGTACGATCAGCTGACCTACAGCGAAGTGCTGGAAAAAGAGCTGAAAGTGATGGATCTCGCGGCCTTCACCCTGGCGCGTGACCATAAATTGCCGATTCGCGTCTTCAACATGAACAAACCTGGCGCCCTGCGTCGCGTGGTGATGGGCGAAAAAGAAGGCACATTGATCACGGAATAATTCCCGTCAGCGCCAAATCCGGGTAATATTCCGCTTTACTTTCGCGGGGATATTACCCTGTGATTTTCATTAAATCTGACTATACTTAGCTCATTTTCCGACGGGTGCCCCGTCTGGTCTGACTGAGACAAGCTTTCAAGGATTCGTAACGTGATTAGCGATATCAGAAAAGATGCTGAAATCCGCATGGAAAAATGCGTCGAAGCATTCAAAAACCAAATCAGCAAAATTCGCACGGGTCGTGCTTCTCCGAGCCTGCTGGACGGGATTGTTGTTGAATACTACGGTACGCCGACCCCGCTGCGCCAGCTGGCCAGCGTCACCGTCGAAGACTCCCGTACCCTGAAAATCAACGTCTTTGACCGTTCTATGTCCGCGGCCGTTGAAAAAGCGATCATGGCGTCCGACCTCGGTCTGAACCCAAGCTCTGCCGGCAGCGATATTCGTGTTCCGTTGCCGCCGCTGACCGAAGAGCGTCGTAAAGATCTGACCAAGATCGTGCGTGGTGAAGCTGAGCAGGCGCGTGTTGCCGTACGTAACGTTCGCCGCGACGCCAACGACAAAGTCAAAGCGCTGCTGAAAGAGAAAGAGATCAGCGAAGATGACGATCGCCGTTCTCAGGACGACGTGCAGAAAATGACTGACGCCGCCATCAAGAAAGTTGACGCGGCGCTGGCAGACAAAGAAGCAGAACTGATGCAGTTCTGATGCTCTGCCCTTACTCGGGCCTGACAGCGTCTGGTCTGAGTAAAATCCGAAACGCCGTACAGAAGACTGTACGCTCAATTCTCGGGATTGCGTTGCGACCGCTGGCCTTGTAGCCTTTAGCGCTAAGTTGAAGGCCTAATGCCGCCGTCTTATCCCTGATAATTGCTGCGTAGGGGCTTGCTGGCGGCGTTTTGCTTTTTATTCTGTTTCCACTCTTCTGGACGTCTCATGAAGCAATTAACCGTTCTCGGTTCGACCGGCTCCATTGGCTGTAGCACGCTGGACGTGGTGCGCCATAATCCCGGTCGCTTTTCCGTCGCCGCGCTGGTCGCGGGGAAAAACGTTGACCGTATGGTTGAACAATGCCTTGAATTTACCCCCCGTTACGCCGTGATGGACGATGCGCAAAGCGCTGAGCGATTGCGCACCCGTCTGCAGGAACATGGCTGCCGTACCGAGGTGCTGAGCGGCCAGCAGGCGGCGGCAGAGGTCGCAGCGCTGGAGGAGGTCGATCAGGTGATGGCGGCTATCGTCGGCGCGGCGGGGCTGGTGCCGACGCTGGCGGCGATCCGCGCCGGGAAAACGGTGTTGTTAGCGAATAAAGAGTCGCTGGTGACCTGCGGTCGCTTGTTCATGGAGGCGGTTCAACGGTCGGGGGCGCGATTGCTGCCGGTCGATAGCGAACATAACGCGATTTTTCAGAGTATGCCGGAGACAATTCAGCAGCATCTGGGATACGCTGACCTGGCGCAGAATGGCGTTTCATCCATCCTGCTGACCGGCTCGGGCGGGCCTTTCCGTGATACAGCGGTAGCTGAACTGGCGGCGATGACGCCGGATCAGGCCTGCCGTCATCCTAACTGGTCGATGGGACGCAAGATCTCCGTTGACTCCGCTACGATGATGAACAAAGGCCTGGAATATATTGAAGCGCGCTGGCTGTTTAACGCCTCGGCCCGGCAGATGGAGGTCCTTATCCATCCGCAGTCGGTGATCCACTCGATGGTTCGCTATCAGGACGGCAGCGTGCTGGCGCAGCTTGGAGAGCCGGATATGCGCACGCCGATCGCCCATACCATGGGCTGGCCGCAACGGCTTAACTCCGGCGCTAAGCCGCTGGACTTCTGCCAGCTGAGCAATCTGAGCTTCTCCGCGCCAGACTATACGCGGTATCCGTGCCTGAAGCTGGCGATGGAGGCGTTTGACGTCGGCCAGGCGGCGACCACCACGCTGAATGCGGCCAATGAAGAGTCGGTTGCCGCGTTTCTGCATGGCGATATCCGCTTTACCGATATTGCGGCGGTTAACCAGATTGTGCTGGATAAGATGAACCTGCAGGAGCCGCAAAGCATTGATGACGTTCTGGTTATCGACGCTGAGGCCCGCGCGGTTGCTCATCAACAGCTGAAACGGTTGGTCACCCAGGCGTAACGCGGTGATATTTGTGGGCGCAAAGCTTCAGTGATATAGTCTGCGCCACCCGATCGTTGCATTTTGTTGTTAAAGATTACGGTGGCCGTGGCAAAACACGGCTTTTTTGCGTAAAGCTTTTGGTTGTTCTCTGCGATTGGCTGCAGCCCCGGCACCGGATAAAAATGCGTATCCAGCGCGGCCCGGTGGCCTCTGTTTGGTGGCTAGTTAATCCTTATTATGGACTTAAAACGCGTGATGTTGTCTGCTAATCAAACTGTCAGCGAAATATCGCCCACACATGGCTGCCGTCATGTCGCCATTATTATGGATGGCAACGGCCGTTGGGCGAAACGGCAAGGTAAAATTCGCGCTTTCGGGCACAAGGCCGGTGCGAAATCCGTGCGTCGCGCGGTCTCTTTCGCGGCGAATAATGGGATTGAGGCGTTAACGTTATACGCGTTCAGCAGCGAAAACTGGAACCGTCCGGCTCAGGAAGTCAGTGCGCTGATGGAGCTGTTCGTCTGGGCGCTGGATAGCGAAGTCAAAAGCCTGCACCGACACAATGTGCGTTTGCGGATTATTGGCGACACCACGCGCTTCAATGCGCGCCTGCAGGAGCGTATCCGCAAAGCGGAAGCGCTGACCGCGAACAATACCGGCTTAACGCTGAATATTGCGGCCAATTACGGCGGTCGCTGGGATATTACCCAGGGCGTTCGTTTGCTGGCGAAACAGGTACAGGACGGGACGCTGCTGCCTGAGCAGATCACGGAAGACATGCTGAGTCAGCAGGTCTGCATGCATGAACTGGCTCCCGTAGATTTAGTTATTAGGACCGGGGGAGAGCACCGAATAAGTAATTTTCTGATTTGGCAAATTGCCTATGCCGAACTTTACTTTACGGATGTTCTTTGGCCCGATTTTGCTGAACAGGACTTTGAAGGTGCACTCCATGCCTTTGTTAATCGAGAGCGTCGTTTCGGCGGCACTGAGCCGGGTGGCAGTCATGCCTGATGGGGGTCACTTTTGCTGAAGTATCGCCTGATATCTGCTTTCGTCTTAATCCCCGTCGTCATTGCGGCGCTGTTTTTATTGCCGCCTATGGGGTTTGCTATCGTGACCCTGGTGGTCTGTATGCTCGCCGCATGGGAGTGGGGGCAACTGAGTGGTTTCACCTCGACGTCGCAGCGGGTCTGGCTGGCGGTGTTGTGCGGCCTTCTGCTGGCGGCGATGCTGTTTCTGCTGCCGGAATACCATTATGACGTTCATCAACCGATGGTTGAAGGCTCGCTGTGGGCCTCTTTCGCCTGGTGGATCGTCGCGCTGCTGCTGGTGCTCTCTTATCCGGCGTCGGCGGCATTCTGGCGTCACTCTAAAGTGCTGCGCCTCATCTTCGGTATCCTGACCATTGTCCCGTTTTTCTGGGGCATGCTGGCGCTGCGCGCCTGGCACTATACCGATAACCATTACAGCGGTGCGCTGTGGCTCCTGTACGTGATGATTCTGGTCTGGGGAGCGGATTCCGGCGCCTATATGTTTGGCAAAATGTTTGGCAAGCACAAGCTGGCGCCGAAGGTTTCGCCGGGAAAAACCTGGCAGGGCTTTTTTGGCGGTTTGCTGACCGCGGCGGTGATCTCCTGGGCCTACGGGGTGTGGGCCCATCTTGACGTTACGCCAACGGTGCTGCTGGTCTGTTCGGTGGTAGCCGCCCTGGCTTCGGTGCTGGGCGATTTGACGGAAAGTATGTTTAAGCGCGAGGCCGGCATTAAGGACAGCGGGCACTTGATTCCCGGACACGGCGGTATTCTCGATCGTATCGACAGCCTGACGGCGGCGGTGCCGGTCTTCGCCTGTCTGCTACTGTTGGTCTTCAGGACGATTTGACGGAAGGTGATATGCTGAGCGTGCTCTGGAATCTGGCAGCTTTTATCATTGCGCTTGGCGTACTGATTACGGTGCATGAGTTTGGCCATTTTTGGGTAGCGCGTCGCTGCGGTATCCGGGTTGAGCGTTTTTCTATCGGCTTCGGCAAAGCGTTGTGGCGGCGGATGGATAAGCAGGGTACAGAGTTCGTCATTGCCCTGATCCCGCTGGGCGGCTACGTCAAGATGCTGGATGAGCGTGTTGAAGCGGTGGCGCCGGAGATGCGCCACTACGCGTTCAATAATAAAACCATCGGCCAGCGCGCGGCGGTGATTGCCGCCGGTCCCATCGCTAACTTCCTTTTCGCTATCTTTGCCTACTGGCTGGTCTTCATCATCGGCGTTCCTGGGGTCCGTCCGGTAGTGGGTGAAATAACGCCCAATTCGGTTGCCGCGCAAGCACAAATTGCAAAAGGAACGGAACTTAAAGCGATAGATGGTATCGAAACGCCTGATTGGGATGCGGTGCGTCTGCAGCTGGTGGCCAAAATCGGCAACCCGCAAACAATACTTACCGTCGCCCCTTTCGGGACTAATCAGCGCCAGGATAAAATCGTCGATCTGCGGCACTGGGCGTTTGAGCCAGACAAGCAAGATCCCGTCACGTCGCTGGGGATCCAGCCGCGCAGCGCGCAGATTGATACAGTGCTGGCGGAGGTCCAGGCGGGCTCGGCAGCGCAGAAAGCAGGTTTGCAAGCGGGCGACCGGATCGTTAAAGTCGATGGTCAACCGTTAACGCAGTGGATGACGTTTGTTAATCTGGTGCGCGATAATCCGGGCAAAGCGCTGGCGCTGGAGATTGAACGGCAGGGGAGTGCGCTGCCGTTAACCCTGACGCCGGATGCAAAAACGGTGAAAGGTAAGGCAGAAGGGTTCGCAGGGGTGGTGCCAAAGGTCATCCCGCTGCCTGAAGAATACAAGACAGTACGTCAGTACGGACCGTTTGCCGCCATCGCTGAAGCCACGGATAAAACCTGGCAGCTGATGTCACTGACGGTCAGGATGCTGGGTAAATTGATAACCGGTGATGTCAAACTGAACAACCTCAGTGGGCCGATCTCTATCGCTCAGGGGGCTGGAATGTCAGCGGAGTTTGGGTTGATTTATTATCTGATGTTCCTTGCGCTGATTAGCGTGAACCTCGGAATCATCAACCTGTTCCCACTACCCGTACTGGATGGGGGACATCTGCTGTTTTTGGCGATTGAAAAGCTGAAGGGCGGGCCGGTATCCGAGCGAGTTCAAGACTTTAGTTATCGCATTGGCTCAATACTGCTGGTGCTGTTAATGGGGCTTGCACTTTTCAATGATTTCTCTCGGTTATAAGAGAGTTTGTTAGGAAGAACGCATAATAACGATGGCGATGAAAAAGTTGCTCATAGCGTCGCTGCTGTTTAGCAGCGCGACTGTATACGGTGCTGAAGGGTTCGTGGTGAAGGACATTCATTTCGAAGGCTTGCAGCGTGTCGCTGTTGGTGCGGCCCTCCTCAGTATGCCAGTGCGTCCTGGCGATACGGTGACCGACGATGATATCAGTAACACTATTCGCGCGCTGTTTGCCACTGGCAACTTCGAGGACGTCCGCGTCCTGCGCGATGGTGATACCCTGCTGGTGCAGGTGAAAGAGCGTCCGACGATCGCCAGCATCACCTTCTCCGGCAACAAGTCGGTGAAAGATGACATGCTCAAGCAGAACCTTGAGGCCTCTGGCGTTCGGGTGGGCGAGTCGCTTGACCGCACGACCATCGCGGATATCGAGAAGGGCCTCGAGGATTTCTACTACAGCGTCGGTAAATACAGCGCCAGCGTCAAAGCGGTCGTTACCCCGCTGCCGCGTAACCGTGTCGACCTGAAACTGGTCTTCCAGGAAGGCGTCTCCGCTAAAATTCAGCAGATCAACATCGTCGGCAACCATGCGTTTTCGACTGATGAGCTGATCTCCCACTTCCAGCTGCGCGATGAAGTGCCGTGGTGGAACGTGGTCGGCGACCGTAAATACCAGAAGCAGAAACTGGCGGGCGACCTTGAAACCCTGCGCAGCTACTACCTGGATCGCGGCTATGCCCGTTTCAACATCGATTCTACCCAGGTCAGCCTGACGCCGGATAAGAAAGGGATCTACATCACCGTCAACATCACCGAAGGCGATCAGTACAAGTTTTCCGGGGTGCAGGTGACGGGCAACCTCGCCGGCCATTCCGCGGAAATCGAAGCGCTGACCAAAGTCGAGCCGGGTGAACTGTATAACGGCGCGAAAGTGACCAAGATGGAAAACGACATCAAGAAACTGTTGGGTCGTTATGGTTACGCCTACCCGCGCGTACAGTCGCAGCCGGAGATCAACGACAGCGATAAAACCGTTAAGCTGCACGTCAACGTCGACGCGGGCAACCGCTATTACGTGCGTAAAATTCGCTTCGAAGGCAATGACACCTCCAAAGACGCCGTTCTGCGCCGCGAAATGCGCCAGATGGAAGGCGCGTGGCTGGGCAGCGACCTCGTCGATCAGGGTAAAGACCGTCTCAACCGTTTAGGCTTCTTCGAAACGGTCGATACCGATACCCAGCGCGTACCAGGCAGCCCGGACCAGGTCGACGTAGTCTACAAGGTGAAAGAGCGTAACACCGGTAGCTTCAACTTCGGTATCGGTTACGGTACCGAGAGCGGCGTCAGCTTCCAGGCGGGCGTTCAGCAGGATAACTGGTTAGGTACTGGCTATGCTGTCGGGATCAACGGCACCAAAAACGACTACCAGACCTATACCGAGCTGTCGGTGACCAACCCGTACTTCACCGTAGACGGTGTGAGCCTCGGCGGTCGTATCTTCTATAATGACTTTGACGCGAACGATGCGGATCTGTCTGACTATACCAACAAAAGCTATGGTACAGACGTCACGCTGGGCTTCCCGGTCAACGAATACAACACGCTGCGCGCGGGCGTCGGGTATGTGCATAACTCCCTGTCCAATATGCAGCCGCAGGTGGCGATGTGGCGTTACCTGAACTCGATGGGCCAGTATCCGGACAACACCAACGACCGGAACTCGTTCAGTGCGAATGACTTCACCTTCAACTACGGTTGGACCTATAACAAGCTTGACCGCGGCTTCTTCCCAACCGAAGGTTCGCGCGTCAACCTGAACGGTAAAGTGACCATTCCGGGTTCGGACAACGAATACTACAAAGCGACGTTGGATACCGCCACCTATGTGCCGATCGACAACGATCATGAATGGGTGGTGCTGGGTCGTACCCGCTTTGGCTATGGCGATGGTATCGGCGGCAAAGAGATGCCGTTCTATGAGAACTTCTATGCAGGTGGCTCCAGCACCGTGCGTGGCTTCCAGTCGAACACCATTGGTCCGAAGGCGGTGTACTTCCCGTCGAGCAGCCGTCATGATGGCGACAGCGGCTATACCAACGACTGTAAGAGCACCGAATCCGCACCGTGTAAATCCGATGATGCGGTGGGCGGTAACGCCATGGCGGTGGCCAGCCTGGAGCTGATTACCCCGACGCCGTTTATTAGTGACAAATATGCGAACTCGGTCCGGACTTCCTTCTTCTGGGATATGGGTACCGTATGGGATACTCACTGGGATTCGAACGCGTACGCTGGATATCCGGATTACAGCGATCCGAGCAACATCCGTATGTCTGCGGGTATTGCCGTGCAGTGGATGTCGCCGTTGGGGCCGTTGGTCTTCTCCTACGCCCAACCGTTCAAAAAGTACGATGGAGACAAAGCCGAACAGTTCCAGTTTAACATTGGTAAAACCTGGTAATTGTTGGCGGCAACGGAATGCAAGTGCAGTATAGCGCTGACCGTAGGCGATAACGCGTTTATCGCCTCGCCACGCAAATAACGGTACCCCTGGGTACTCATGGGATGGTAAGGAGTTTATTGTGAAAAAGTGGTTATTAGCTGCAGGTCTGGGTTTGGCAATGGTAACTTCCGCTCAGGCGGCAGATAAAATTGCCCTGGTGAACATGAACAGCCTGTTCCAACAGGTTGCCCAGAAAACTGGCGTTTCCAACACGCTGGAAAACGAGTTCAAAGGCCGCGCTAGCGAACTGCAGCGTATGGAAGGCGACCTGCAGTCTAAAATGCAGCGTCTGCAGTCCATGAAGCCGGGCGCCGATCGTACCAAACTGGAAAAAGACGTGATGGCTCAGCGCCAGACCTTCTCCCAGAAAGCGCAGGCGTTTGAACAGGATCGCGCTCGTCGTTCCAACGAAGAGCGTGGCAAACTGGTGACCCGTATCCAGACTGCCGTACAGAGCGTAGCGAAAGATCAGAGCATCGATCTGGTGGTTGACGCGAATGCCGTTGCATACAACAGCAGCGATGTAAAAGACATCACCGCTGATGTGCTGAAACAGGTTAAATAAGTAATGCCTTCAATTCGACTGGCTGATCTCGCGCAGCAGTTGGATGCAGAATTACACGGTGATGGCGATATCGTCATCACCGGCGTTGCGTCCATGCAGAGCGCGAAAACGGGCCAAATCACTTTCATGGTCAACCCTAAGTACCGTGAGCACCTGGCCGCTTGCCAGGCTTCTGCCGTTGTGATGACGCAGGATGATTTGCCTTTTGCCCATAGCGCCGCGCTGGTAGTGCGTAATCCCTACCTGACCTACGCGCGCATGGCTCAAATTCTGGATACCACGCCGCAGCCGGCACAGGATATCGCGCCGAGCGCGGTTATCGATCCGACGGCGAAGCTGGGTAGCAACGTTGCCATCGGCGCCAACGCCGTTATCGAATCCGGGGTAGTGCTGGGTGATAACGTGGTCATCGGCGCAGGCTGCTTCGTTGGGAAAAATACGAAAATAGGCGCCGGCTCGCGTCTGTGGGCCAATGTGACCGTTTACCATGAGATTGAGATCGGCGAGAATTGCCTGATCCAGTCCAGCACGGTGATCGGCGCGGATGGCTTCGGCTACGCCAACGATCGCGGCAACTGGGTGAAGATCCCGCAGCTGGGTCGCGTCATTATTGGCGATCGCGTGGAGATCGGCGCCTGCACCACAATTGACCGCGGCGCGCTGGACGATACCGTGATTGGCAACGGGGTTATCATTGATAATCAGTGCCAGATTGCGCATAACGTGGTGATTGGCGACAATACCGCGGTTGCCGGCGGCGTTATCATGGCAGGCAGCCTGAAAATCGGCCGCTACTGCATGATTGGCGGCGCCAGCGTGATTAACGGCCATATGGAAATCTGCGATAAGGTCACCGTCACGGGGATGGGGATGGTGATGCGTCCTATCAGCGAACCTGGCGTATACTCCTCCGGTATTCCGCTGCAGCCGAACAAGGCGTGGCGTAAAACCGCTGCGCTGGTGATGAATATTGACGAGATGAGCAAGCGCCTGAAAGCGATTGAGCGCAAGGTTAATCAACAAGACTAATTCATCATTTGGTCACATGACATTTCCGGCCTGTTGCATTCGCTAAAAGATTGCCGCAGGCCGTGTTATTATTGCCTTTTAGTACATTTAGACAGGAAGAGTATTTTGACTACTGACACTCATACTCTGCACATTGAAGAGATTCTGGAACTTCTGCCTCACCGTTACCCGTTCCTGCTGGTAGATCGCGTGCTGGATTTTGAAGAAGGTCGTTTTCTGCGCGCAGTAAAAAATGTTTCTGTAAACGAGCCGTTTTTCCAGGGGCATTTCCCTGGTAAGCCGATTTTGCCGGGCGTCCTGATTCTGGAAGCAATGGCGCAGGCCACCGGGATTCTGGCATTCAAAAGCGTTGGAAAACTGGAACCAGGCGAGCTGTATTACTTCGCGGGCATCGATGAAGCACGTTTCAAACGCCCGGTAGTACCAGGCGATCAGATGATTATGGAAGTCACTTTCGAGAAAACCCGCCGCGGCCTGACCCGTTTCAAAGGCGTTGCGCTGGTTGACGGTAAAGTGGTTTGCGAAGCGACGATGATGTGTGCGCGTAGCCGGGAGGCCTGATACGTGATTGATAAAACCGCTTTTGTTCATCCTACCGCCATTGTAGAAGAAGGCGCCGTGATTGGCGCTAACGTCCACATTGGTCCGTTTTGTATTGTTGGCGCCAACGTCGAAATCGGCGAAGGCACCGTACTGAAGTCTCACGTTGTCGTTAATGGCCACACCAAAATCGGCCGTGACAATGAGATCTATCAGTTCGCTTCCATCGGCGAAGTTAACCAGGATCTGAAATATGCTGGCGAACCGACCCGGGTGGAAATTGGCGATCGCAACCGCATTCGCGAAAGCGTCACCATTCATCGCGGCACAGTACAGGGCGGTGGATTAACAAAGGTGGGCAACGATAACCTGCTGATGATCAACGCCCACGTGGCGCACGATTGTACGCTTGGCGATCGCTGCATCCTGGCCAATAACGCGACGCTCGCAGGCCATGTTTCGCTGGATGATTATGTCATTATCGGCGGCATGACCGCGGTGCACCAGTTCTGCGTCATTGGCTCACATGTTATGGTTGGCGGCTGCTCCGGCGTGGCGCAGGACGTTCCGCCGTTCGTGATTGCCCAGGGCAACCATGCTACGCCATTCGGCGTCAATATCGAAGGCCTGAAACGCCGCGGCTTCAGCCGGGAAGCGATTACCGCGATCCGCAACGCGTATAAACTGCTGTACCGCAGCGGCAAGACCCTGGAAGAAGCCAAGCCGGAGATCGCCGAACTGGCGACTCAGCATCCTGAAGTCCAGCCGTTTGTCGATTTCTTCGCCCGCTCTACCCGCGGCTTGATTCGTTAATGACTGAACAGCGTCCCCTGACGATTGCCCTGGTCGCCGGAGAAACCTCCGGCGATATTCTTGGCGCCGGCCTCATCCGCGCCCTCAAAGCACGCATCCCGAATGCGCGCTTTGTCGGCGTGGCGGGACCGCTGATGCAGGCGGAAGGGTGTGAAGCCTGGTACGAAATGGAAGAGCTGGCGGTGATGGGTATTGTTGAAGTGCTCGGTCGCCTGCGTCGCTTACTCCATATTCGCGCCGATTTGACCCGCCGCTTCGGCGAGCTGCGTCCCGACGTCTTCGTCGGCATCGACGCCCCTGATTTCAATATTACCCTCGAAGGGAATCTGAAAAAGCAGGGCATCAAAACCATTCACTACGTCAGCCCGTCGGTCTGGGCCTGGCGACAAAAACGCGTTTTCAAAATCGGCAGATCCACCGATCTGGTGCTGGCCTTTCTGCCTTTCGAAAAAGCGTTTTATGACAAATTTAACGTTCCCTGCCGTTTTATCGGCCATACCATGGCGGATGCGATGCCGCTGGATCCTGACAAAGGCGCAGCGCGCGATCGGTTAGGGATCCCGCACGACGTGCGTTGCCTGGCGCTGTTGCCCGGCAGCCGCGGCGCAGAAGTCGAAATGCTCAGCGCGGACTTTCTGAAAACCGCTCAGCTTCTGCGGGCTAGCTATCCCGATCTGCAGGTGGTGGTGCCGCTGGTTAATGCCAAACGGCGGGAGCAGTTTGAGCGAATTAAAGCTGAAACGGCGCCGGATATGATCGTCCATATGCTGGACGGTCAGGCGCGCGATGCGATGATCGCCAGCGACGCCGCGCTGCTGGCCTCCGGGACGGCGGCGCTGGAGTGTATGCTGGCGAAATGCCCGATGGTGGTTGGCTATCGCATGAAGCCGTTCACCTTCTGGCTGGCGAAGCGGTTGGTTAAAACCGACTACGTCTCGTTGCCGAACCTGCTGGCCGGGCGCGAGCTGGTTAAAGAGCTGCTGCAGGATGAGTGCGAGCCGCAGGCGCTGGCTGCCGCTCTGCAGCCGCTGCTGGCCGATGGCAAAACCAGTCATGAGATGCATGAGACATTCCGCGCGCTGCATCAGCAGATCCGCTGCAACGCCGATGAGCAGGCGGCGGATGCCGTACTGGAGTTAGCAAAACAATGATGGAGTTCGTCTATCCGCATACCCATCTGGTTGCCGGCGTCGATGAGGTCGGGCGTGGCCCCCTGGTTGGCGCGGTGGTGACCGCGGCGGTGATCCTCGATCCGGCGAAGCCGATTGTGGGTCTGAATGATTCCAAAAAACTCAGCGAGAAGCGTCGTCTGGCGCTGTTCGATGAGATTAAAGAGAAAGCGCTGTGCTGGAGCCTGGGGCGCGCCGAGCCGCACGAAATCGATGAGCTGAATATCCTGCATGCCACTATGCTGGCGATGCAGCGCGCCGTCGCCGGCCTGAGCATTGTACCCGAGTTTGTTCTGATTGATGGCAATCGCTGCCCATCGCTACCGATGCCCTCCCTGGCAGTAGTCAAAGGCGACAGCCGGGTGGCAGAAATCAGCGCAGCGTCTATTCTGGCAAAAGTCACTCGTGACGCCGAAATGGCCACGCTGGACCTCGCATTTCCCCACTACGGATTTGCCCAGCATAAAGGCTATCCCACCGCTGTTCACCTGCAGAAGCTGCAGGAACACGGCGCAACAGAGCATCACCGGCGCAGTTTTGGCCCGGTGAAGCGTGCCCTGGGCCTGGCGTCCAACTAAGTCACCGGGATCTAAAGATGGCTGAACCACGTTTCGTACACCTGCGGGTGCACAGCGACTATTCCATGATCGATGGGCTGGCAAAGACCGGGCCGCTGGTCAAGAAGGCGGCCTCGCTTGGCATGCCAGCGCTGGCGATCACCGATTTCACCAATCTCTGTGGGCTGGTGAAGTTCTACGGGACGGGACACGGCGCGGGGATTAAGCCGATCGTCGGCGCCGATTTCCACGTGCAGTGCGACCTGCTCGGCGACGAATTTACCGAGCTGACCGTGCTGGCGGCGAATAACACCGGCTACCAGAACCTGACTCTGCTGATTTCCCGCGCCTATCAGCGCGGCTACGGCGCCCTGGGGCCGTGGATCGATCGCGACTGGCTGGTGGAACATCAGGAAGGGCTGATTCTGCTCTCCGGCGGCCGTAAAGGCGACGTCGGCGTCAGCCTGATCCGCGGCAACATGCCGCTGGTTGAGCAGTGCGTCGCCTTCTATGAAGAGCATTTCCCGGATCGCTATTTTCTGGAGCTGATCCGCACCGGTCGTCAGGATGAAGAGAGTTATCTTCATGCCGCCGTGGCGCTGGCGGAAGCGCGTGGTCTGCCGGTGGTGGCGACCAACGATGTCCGCTTCCTCGACACTGGCGACTTTGACGCCCATGAAATCCGCGTCGCTATTCACGACGGCTTCACCCTCGACGACCCGAAACGGCCGCGCAACTACTCGCCGCAGCAATATATGCGCAGCGAGGAAGAGATGTGCGAGCTGTTCGCCGATATTCCGGAAGCGCTGGCAAACAGCGTTGAAATTGCCAAGCGCTGCAACGTCACCGTGCGGCTTGGCGAATATTTCCTGCCGCAGTTCCCGACCGGCGATATGACCACGGAAGATTTCCTGGTGATGAAATCGAAAGAAGGTCTGGAGGAGCGGCTGGAATTCCTCTTCCCGGATCCGGAAGTGCGCGCGAAGCGCCGGCCGGAATACGACGAGCGTCTGGATATCGAGCTGCAGGTGATCAACCAGATGGGCTTCCCCGGCTACTTCCTGATCGTGATGGAGTTTATCCAGTGGTCGAAGGATAACGGTGTGCCGGTCGGCCCGGGCCGCGGTTCCGGCGCCGGTTCGCTGGTGGCCTACGCGCTGAAGATCACCGATCTCGACCCGCTGGAGTTCGACCTGCTGTTCGAACGTTTCCTTAACCCGGAGCGTGTCTCAATGCCCGACTTTGACGTCGACTTCTGCATGGAGAAACGCGACCAGGTTATCGAGCACGTGGCGGATATGTATGGTCGCGACGCGGTATCGCAGATCATCACCTTCGGTACCATGGCGGCGAAGGCGGTCATCCGCGACGTGGGCCGCGTGCTGGGTCACCCGTACGGCTTTGTCGACCGCATCTCCAAGCTGGTGCCGCCCGATCCGGGCATGACGCTGGCGAAAGCCTTTGAGGCCGAGCCGCAGCTGCCGGAGATCTACGAGGCGGACGAAGAAGTGAAAGCGCTGATCGACATGGCGCGTAAGCTGGAAGGGGTGACGCGAAACGCCGGTAAGCATGCGGGCGGCGTGGTTATCGCACCGACCAAGATCACCGACTTCGCCCCGCTGTATTGCGATGAGCAGGGGCTGCATCCGGTTACCCAGTTTGACAAGAACGACGTGGAATACGCCGGGCTGGTGAAATTCGACTTCCTCGGTCTGCGTACGCTCACTATCATTAACTGGGCGCTGGAGATGATTAATAAGCGCCGTGAGAAGAACGGTGAAGGGCCGCTGGATATCGCCGCCATCCCGCTGGATGACAAGAAAAGCTTCGACATGCTGCAGCGCTCGGAAACCACTGCGGTCTTCCAGCTTGAATCGCGCGGCATGAAAGATCTGATTAAACGCCTGCAGCCGGACTGCTTCGAAGATATGATCGCTCTGGTGGCCCTGTTCCGCCCGGGCCCGCTGCAGTCGGGGATGGTAGATAACTTTATCGACCGTAAGCACGGCCGAGAAGAGATCTCGTATCCGGACGTGCAGTGGCAGCATGAAAGCCTGAAACCGGTGCTGGAGCCGACCTACGGCATCATCCTGTATCAGGAACAGGTCATGCAGATTGCCCAGGTGCTGTCCGGGTATACCCTCGGCGGCGCGGATATGCTGCGTCGCGCGATGGGTAAGAAAAAGCCGGAGGAGATGGCCAAGCAGCGTTCTATCTTTGAGGATGGGGCGAAGAAAAACGGCATTGACGGCGAACTGGCGATGAAAATCTTTGACCTGGTGGAGAAATTCGCCGGTTACGGGTTTAACAAATCGCACTCCGCCGCGTACGCGCTGGTTTCTTACCAGACGCTATGGCTTAAGGCGCACTATCCGGCTGAGTTTATGGCGGCGGTAATGACCGCCGATATGGATAACACCGAGAAGGTCGTTGGCCTGGTGGACGAGTGCTGGCGGATGGGGCTGAAAATTTTGCCGCCGGATATTAACTCCGGCCTGTACCATTTCCACGTCAACGACGACGGCGAGATCGTCTACGGTATCGGCGCCATCAAGGGCGTCGGCGAAGGGCCGATCGAAGCGATCATTGAGGCGCGCAACAACGGCGGTTATTTCCGCGAGCTGTTCGACCTCTGCGCGCGGACCGATATTAAAAAGCTCAACCGTCGCGTGCTGGAAAAGCTGATTATGTCCGGGGCGTTCGATCGTCTCGGTCCGCACCGTGCGGCGCTGATGAATTCGCTGGGCGATGCGCTGAAAGCCGCCGACCAGCACGCCAAAGCCGAGGCCATCGGCCAGGCTGATATGTTCGGCGTACTGGCGGAAGAGCCTGAGCAGATTGAACAGTCCTACGCCAGCTGCCAGCCGTGGCCTGAGCAGGTGGTGCTGGATGGTGAAAGGGAGACCCTGGGGCTGTACCTGACCGGGCACCCGATTAACCAGTATCTGAAAGAGATTGAGCGCTACGTCGGCGGCGTGAGGCTCAAAGACATGCATCCGACCGATCGTGGAAAAGTGACCACGGCGGCGGGGCTGGTGATTGCGGCGCGGGTAATGGTCACCAAGCGCGGCAATCGTATCGGCATCTGTACCCTGGATGACCGTTCCGGGCGGCTGGAAGTGATGTTATTCACCGACGCGCTGGATAAATATCAGCAGTTGCTGGAAAAAGACCGCATACTTATCGTCAGCGGACAGGTCAGCTTTGATGACTTTAGCGGGGGGCTTAAAATGACCGCCCGTGAAGTCATGGACATTGACGAAGCCCGGGAAAAATATGCTCGCGGGCTTGCTATCTCGCTGACGGACAGGCAAATTGATGACCAGCTTTTAAACCGACTCCGTCAGTCTCTGGAACCCCACCGTTCGGGAACCATTCCAGTGCACCTCTACTATCAGAGGGCGGATGCACGCGCGCGGTTGCGTTTCGGCGCAACATGGCGCGTCTCTCCGAGCGATCGTTTACTCAACGATCTGCGTGGCCTTATCGGCTCGGAGCAGGTGGAACTGGAGTTTGACTAATACAGGAATACTATGAGTCTGAATTTCCTAGATTTTGAACAGCCGATTGCAGAGCTGGAAGCGAAAATCGATTCCCTGACTGCGGTAAGCCGTCAGGATGAGAAACTGGATATTAACATCGACGAAGAAGTGCATCGTCTGCGCGAGAAAAGCGTAGAGCTGACGCGCAAAATCTTCTCCGATCTCGGTGCATGGCAGGTTGCGCAACTGGCGCGCCACCCGCGCCGTCCTTACACCCTGGATTATGTCCGCCTGGCGTTCGACGAGTTTGACGAACTGGCCGGTGACCGTGCCTACGCTGACGATAAAGCGATTGTCGGCGGTATCGCGCGTCTTGATGGTCGTCCGGTGATGATCATTGGCCACCAGAAAGGTCGCGAAACCAAAGAAAAAATTCGTCGCAACTTTGGTATGCCGGCCCCGGAAGGCTACCGCAAAGCGCTGCGCCTGATGGAGATGGCTGAGCGGTTTAAAATGCCGATCATCACCTTCATCGACACCCCGGGCGCCTACCCGGGCGTTGGCGCGGAAGAGCGCGGCCAGTCGGAAGCGATCGCTCGCAATCTACGTGAAATGTCGCGTCTGAGCGTGCCGGTGATCTGCACCGTGATCGGCGAAGGCGGCTCCGGCGGCGCGCTGGCTATCGGCGTGGGCGACAAGGTCAACATGCTGCAGTACAGCACCTATTCGGTGATTTCGCCGGAAGGCTGTGCCTCCATTCTGTGGAAGAGCGCGGATAAAGCGCCGCTGGCTGCGGAAGCGATGGGCATTATTGCCCCGCGTCTGAAAGAGCTGAAGCTGATCGATTCTATCGTTCCGGAACCGCTGGGCGGCGCCCACCGCAACCCGGAAGCGATGGCGGCAAACCTGAAAGCGCAGCTGCTGGCGGACCTGGCCGATCTCGATCTTCTCAGCGAAGAAGAGCTGCTTAACCGCCGCTATCAACGTCTGATGAGCTACGGTTACGCCTAAGTATTCCGCTAGCGCAAAAGACTAAGGGCCGGATTTTCCGGCCCTTTTTTTATGTGCGATGCGCCCAGGGGATTGCTATGATGCTGGACTTAGGTGAATACCAGGAGGAAAGCGTGAATATCATCGCCATCATGGGGCCTCACGGCGTCTATCACAAAGACGAGCCGATCAAAGAACTGGAAGCGGCGCTGCAGCGCCAGGGCTTTCAGACCATCTGGCCGCAAAACAGCGCCGACCTGCTGCAGTTTATCGAGCACAACCCGCGCATCTGCGGCGTGATCTTCGACTGGGATGAGTACAGCGTCGATCTGTGCAGCGATATCAATCAGCTCAATGAATATCTGCCTCTGTACGCCTTTATTAACGCCCACTCGACGATGGATGTCAGCAGTCAGGATCTGCGCATGACGCTGTGGTTCTTCGAATATGCGCTGGGACTCTCCGAAGAGATCGCCACCCGCATCGGGCAGTATACCCGCGAGTACCTGGACAATATCACCCCGCCGTTTACCCGCGCGCTGTTTAACTATGTGCAGGAGGGTAAATATACCTTTTGTACGCCGGGTCATATGGGCGGCAGCGCCTATCAGAAAAGCCCAGTGGGCTGCCTGTTCTATGACTTTTTTGGCGGGAATACGCTGAAGGCGGATGTCTCGATTTCGGTCACCGAGCTGGGCTCCCTGCTGGATCATACCGGCCCGCATCTGGAGGCGGAGGAGTATATCGCTCGCGCCTTTGGCGCCGAGCAAAGCTATATGGTGACCAACGGTACCTCAACGTCCAATAAAATTGTCGGCATGTACTCGGCGCCCGCCGGCAGCACGCTGCTGATTGACCGTAACTGTCACAAATCGCTGGCCCACCTGCTGATGATGAGCGATGTGGTTCCCCTGTGGCTGAAGCCGACCCGCAACGCGCTGGGGATCCTCGGCGGTATCCCCCGGCGCGAGTTTACCCGCGACAGTATTCAGCAGAAAGTGCGCGACACGGGCGGGGCGCAGTGGCCCGTGCATGCGGTGATCACCAACTCCACCTACGATGGCCTGCTCTACAACACCACCTGGCTTAAAGAGACGCTCGACGTCCCGTCGATCCATTTCGATTCCGCCTGGGTGCCGTATACCCATTTCCATCCGATATATCAGGGGAAAAGCGGCATGAGCGGTGAGCGGATCCCCGGTAAAGTCATCTTCGAGACGCAGTCGACGCATAAGATGCTGGCCGCGCTGTCGCAGGCCTCGTTGATCCACATTAAGGGCAACTATGATGAAGAGACCTTTAATGAAGCCTTTATGATGCATACCTCTACATCGCCGAGCTACCCCATCGTCGCGTCGATTGAGACCGCGGCGGCGATGCTGCGCGGTAACTCCGGTAAGCGCCTGATCCAGCGCTCCATTGAGCGGGCGCTGGACTTCCGCAAAGAGGTGCAGCGACTGCGCGAAGAGTCGGACGGCTGGTTCTTTGATATCTGGCAGCCGGAAGCGGTGGATAAAGCCGAGTGCTGGCCGGTGGCACCGGGCGAAGACTGGCACGGTTTCAAAGATGCCGATGCGGATCATATGTATCTCGATCCGGTGAAGGTCACCATTCTGACGCCGGGCATGGACGAGCAGGGGAATATGGATGAAGAGGGGATCCCGGCGGCGCTGGTGGCGAAGTTCCTCGACGAGCGGGGCGTGGTGGTGGAGAAAACGGGCCCCTACAACCTGCTGTTCCTCTTTAGCATCGGTATCGATAAAACCCGGGCGATGGGGCTGCTGCGCGGCCTGACCGAGTTTAAGCGTGCCTACGATCTCAATCTGCGGGTGAAGAATATGCTGCCGGATCTGTACGCCGAAGATCCCGACTTCTACCGCAATATGCGGATCCAGGATCTGGCGCAGGGGATCCACCGCTTGATCCGCCAGCACCAGCTGCCGCAGCTGATGCTCAGCGCCTTTGACGTCCTGCCGGAAATGAAAATGACGCCGCATCATGCCTGGCAGCGCCAGATTAAAGGTGAGGTGGAAACTATTGAACTGGAGAACCTGGTGGGCCGGATTTCGGCCAACATGATCCTCCCTTATCCGCCGGGGGTACCGCTGCTGATGCCAGGAGAGATGATCACGGAGGAGAGCCGGGCGGTGCTCGACTTCCTGCTGATGCTCTGCTCCATAGGACGTCATTACCCGGGGTTTGAGACCGATATTCACGGCGCGAAGCGCGATGAGGACGGCGTTTATCGGGTACGAGTCTTAAAAAATGACGAAAGGCTTGCGCGTTAACGGCGCGCACGAGTAACGTGGCTGGCTTAACAGAAGGAGTTTGACCATGCTGGGTTTGAAACGGGTTCACCATATTGCCATCATTGCGACCGACTACGCCCGCAGTAAAGCGTTCTATTGCGATACTCTGGGGTTTACGCTGCAAAGCGAGTTTTATCGCGCCGAGCGTGACTCCTGGAAAGGCGATCTGGCGCTCAACGGCGAGTATGTGATTGAGCTGTTCTCGTTCCCGTTTCCGCCGGCCCGCCCCAGTCGTCCGGAAGCCTGCGGGCTGCGTCATCTGGCCTTTAGCGTGGATGATATCGACGCTGCGGTAGCGCATTTGACTGCGCATGGCGTGGAGTGCGAAGCGATTCGCGTCGATCCCTTTACCGGTAAACGCTTTACCTTCTTTAGCGATCCGGACGACCTGCCGCTGGAAATATATCAGCAGTAAACCTTGCCAGCGCGACCCTGGCCCGGTAACGTGCCGGGCCATCACTTCTTGGTATGTTTGTGGTTATGACGGCTGACATTGCGCATACGCTTCATCCCCATCGCCAGCTGCTGGTGGCCTTCAGCGGCGGTCTGGACTCGACGGTTCTTCTGCATCAGCTGGTGCTGCTGCGGGAACAGGATCCCTCGCTGACGCTGCGGGCGGTGCATGTTCACCACGGCCTTAGCGCCCACGCAGACGACTGGGTGGCGCACTGTCGGCAGATTTGCCAGCAGTGGCAGGTGCCGTTGGTGGTGCATCGCGTGACGTTAGCCCGGGGCGGCCTGGGCGTCGAGGCCCATGCCCGTGCGGCGCGCTATCAGGCCTTTCAGGATACGCTCAATGCCGGCGAGGTGTTAGTGACCGCCCAGCACCAGGATGACCAGTGCGAAACGCTGTTGCTGGCGTTAAAACGCGGCAGCGGTCCTACTGGTCTGTCGGCGATGGCGCCATCCTCTGCCTTTGCCGACAGCCGATTACTGCGTCCTCTCCTCAATGAAACCCGCGAATCGCTACGCCAGTGGGCGCTCGCCCATCAGTTGTCGTGGATTGAAGATGAGAGTAATCAGGACGATACCTATGACCGCAACTTTCTGCGCCTGCGGGTGATCCCGCTGCTGCGCGAGCGCTGGCCGCACTTTAGCGAGGCCGTCGCCCGCAGCGCCAGCCTGTGCGCCGAGCAGGAGCAACTGCTGGACGAGATACTGGCGGCGGAGCTCGCGTCGCTGGCGGCCGAAGACGGGTCGCTGGCTATCGCACCACTGACGTCGATGAGTTCTCCCCGCCGCGCGGCGCTGCTGCGTCGCTGGCTCGCCGGGCAGCGGGCGCCGATGCCTGCCCGCGAGGTGCCGGAGCGCCTCTGGCACGAGGTGGCGCTGGCGCGGGAAGATGCCAGCCCCTGCCTGCGGTTGGGGGAATTTACCGTCCGTCGTTTTCAGCAGCGCTTGTACTGGGTGAGATATGTACCCGGGCAGGCGGATAGCGTCCAGCACTGGCCCGACTGGCGCCAGCCGCTGCGGCTGGCGGACGGTCTCGGCGAGCTGATGCTGCAGCCGGGCGGCAGGCTGCGCCCGCCCTCGGCGGATGAGCCGATCACCGTCCGCTTTCGCGCCAGCGGCAATTTGCATATCGTCGGGCGTCATGGCGGCCGTAAGCTAAAGAAGATCTGGCAGGAGCTGGGCGTTGCTCCGTGGCGACGAGACACCACGCCGCTGCTGTTTTACGGTGAAACGCCGATTGCCGCAGCGGACAATCTGTTTGTGACCCACGAAGGTGAAGTCAAAGACGGGGAAGGGGTCAGTCTGACATGGAGGAAAACGGGCGGTTAAGCCCGTTTTGATTCAGGATTCGCTCACCACCACGGTGCCGATTTCCGGGTGACTGAAGCTGGCGATTTTATCCAGGCGCAGCTCGCGGACGTTGCCGGCGAGTTCGACCACCAGATACTCGATATTTTTACGCGAGATTAGATCGCTGGCCTTCGCCTGCAGCTGTTCGCCATCCTTCAGCGCCAGCGTCAGCACCAGGTGATGCTGGCAGGCCAGCTCCAGGTTGTCGTAATCATCGCAGTTAATGGGTTGATAAGTATCATTCATTGACATAATCGCTCACCAGTAAGTTTGCTGCCGCATAAGCGGCCTTTTCCCTGACTGACTCCGAAAGGGCCTCATCCGCCGCAATCTCATTTAATACTTTCAACACGCAACCCAGCGCATCCGGGATATACCCTAAGTCTCCGCTGGCTATTTCCGCATACCGCTTGCGTATTAACTCACAATAGTGGTCCACATGCCCTCCTGTCAGCGTTCTGACTCAACCGTGGGATGCAAGTTTAAGCCTACGAAGATAAACTCTGTTTAGCAAGGGAACTATATCATAGTCATTTAAGCAATTTCAGCAGGATGAAACAGGTTGCTGCGATTGCTGACAGCCTTTTGCCGCCAGTTTCGCTACAATGTACGCCATTTTTTTCAGGAGTTTATTCATGGCGCTGAAAGCGACGATATATAAAGCCGCGGTGAATGTAGCCGATCTGGATCGCAACCAGTTTCTGGATGCTAACCTGACGCTGGCGCAGCACCCGTCGGAAACCCAGGAGCGCATGATGCTGCGCTTGCTGGCGTGGATCAAATATGCCGATGAACGGCTGCAGTTTACACGCGGCCTCTCGTCAGACGACGAGCCGGAGCTGTGGCTGCTTAACGATCATCTCGGGGTTGATCTGTGGATCGAGCTGGGGCTGCCGGACGAGAAACGTATCAAGAAAGCCTGCTCGCGGGCGCAGGCGGTGGCGTTGTTCGCCTATAACAGCCGGGCGGCTGAAATCTGGTGGCAGCAAAATCAGAACAAGCTTGCGGCGTACCCGAAGCTGACCATCTGGTATCTTGATGATGCCCAGCTGGCGCAGCTTAGCGCTTTTGCCGACCGCACGATGACGCTGCAGGCCACGTTGCAGGAGGGGAGCATCTGGTTATCCGATGCTCAGAATAATCTGGAAATTCAGCTTACCGCCTGGCAAGCGCCGGCATGATTACTATCAGCCGCAGTGTGGCCATTGCTGATAACGAGATCACGCTGGAAGGTATTCGCGCCCAGGGGGCCGGGGGCCAGCACGTGAACAAAGCGTCGACCGCGATCCATCTGCGCTTCGATATTAAAGCCTCGAGCCTGCCGGCGTTTTACAAAGAGCGCCTGCTCGCCGCCAGCCATCACTTAATTTCTGCTGACGGTGTGGTTATCATTAAGGCTCAGGAATATCGCAGTCAGGAGATGAACCGCGAAGCGGCGATCGCCCGGCTGGTGGCCCTTATCAAAGAATTAACCGCAGTGCAAAAAAGTCGCCGGGAGACGCGACCGACTCGGGCATCCAAAGAGCGACGCCTTGCTTCTAAGGCGCAAAAGTCCTCAGTCAAGGCGCTGCGTGGAAAAGTTCGCCAGTGAAGGCGTCGGCGAACGGGTGGAATGGATCATAAGGAAAGTAGAGTGAAGAAAATCATATTCTCCGTGATAGCGGCCTGTTCGCTGTTCGCGCTGTTTGGTTGTAACCATCGCGCCGAAAATGACACGGTTCAGCCGGCAGCGATGGAAGAGCTCAAACCGATGCAGCAAAGCTGGCGTGGAGTGCTGCCCTGCGCGGATTGCGAAGGCATCGACACCTCGCTGTTCCTGGAAAAAGACGGTACCTGGGTGATGAATGAGCACTACCAGGGCGCTGGTCGTGAACCATCTTCCTTTGCCTCTTACGGCACCTGGGCGCGTACGGCGGATAAGCTGGTACTGACCAACAGCAAGGGCGAAAAATCGTACTTTCGCGCGAAGGGCGACAAGCTGGAGATGCTCGACCGCAACGGGAGTCCCATTCAGTCTCCTCTCAACTATACCCTGGAGCCGGTGAAGGCCAGCCTGCCGACCACCCCGATGGCGATGCGTGGCATGTACTTCTATATGGCCGATGCGGCAACCTTTACTGATTGCGCGACCGGTAAACGCGTCGCGGTGGCGAACAATGCCCAGCTTGAGCGGGATTATGCCGCTGCCCGTGGCAATGATTCACGTCCGGTTCTGCTGGTGGTGGAAGGGCACTTTACCCTCGAGGCGAACCCGGATACCGGCGAAATGATGAAAACGCTGATGACGGATCAGGCCGGCAAATTTATTCCAGGGAAAGACTGCGGACACTGATTGTCCGGCTCCTGCCCGGGAAACGGGCAGGAGATACGCCTCAGCGGTAGCCGGCCAGCGGACTTCGGTTATGGTGGTTTTACCGTCCCCCCTTTTCCACCAACCATAGCGCACGAATCATGAGCCTCATGACGGGTGGGAAAGGGCAAATCGTTCTTTTACTCCGCACCGGCCTTCGGTTTGTTCACCAGATACAGCGCGACGTGGCTCACGGAAGAGGGGCTGAAGGCGCGGATCCCAAACCAAGTGACGCCGAGGCTGGAGAAGAAGAGCAGGTCGCCGGAACGAAGGTCGCTTTCGGCGATTTCGCGCAGTCCGCTGCCGGCAATCGAGCTTTGGCGCCGGAGGGGACAGCCCATGGCGGTGAGCGGCCATCGGTCGCGGATGCGGAAGGGGTGCTGCGGCCGACGTCTACAGTGCAGGCGGTAGGCAGGAGCAGGGCGGAGGTCAGCAGCCCGCTGCTGAGAAGAGGTGCAGTCATGGGTACAGTCCTTGTAAAAAAAAGGCCCTGACATCCGTTCAGGGCCCTGGTTGGGTGATTAGCCTTTTATCGCTTTAACCAGATATTCCACAATATCCCCGGTCTTAATCAGCTGCTTCTCACCGTTGCGACGATACTTGTATTCGATATCGTCATTGTCGAGGTTACGATCGCCCAGCACGATGGTGTGCGGGATACCGATCAGCTCCATATCGGCGAACATCACGCCCGGACGCTCTTTACGATCGTCCATCAGCACTTCAATACCCTGGGCGCTCAGCTCGGCGTACAGTTTCTCCGCCAGCTCCTGCACACGGTAAGATTTGTGCATGTTCATCGGCAGGATCGCCACCTGGAACGGCGCAATCGCATCCGGCCAGACGATACCGCGATCGTCAAAGTTCTGCTCAATCGCCGCCGCCACTACGCGAGTGACCCCGATACCATAGCAACCCATCGTCAGGATCTGGTTGCGGCCATCTTCGCCCTGGACCGCGGCTTTCATCGCCTCGGAGTACTTCGTCCCCAGCTGGAAGATATGACCCACTTCGATACCGCGCTTGATAAGCAGGGTACCTTTGCCGTCCGGGCTCGGATCGCCGGCGACGACGTTACGGATGTCCGCGACTTCCGGCGTGGCGACATCGCGGTCCCAGTTGATGCCGAAGTAGTGTTTGCCATCGATGTTGGCGCCGGCGGCGAAATCGCTCATCACCGCCACAGTACGGTCGATAATCACCGGCACCGGCAGGTTCACCGGACCCAGAGAGCCCGGACCGGCTTTCACCAGGGCGCGGATCTCTTCTTCGGTGGCGAAGGTCAGCGGGCTGGCGACCTGCGGCAGTTTTTCCGCTTTCACTTCGTTCAGCTCGTGATCGCCGCGCACCAGCAGGGCAACCAGCGGGGAAGCGCTATCTTCAACCGCTTTCACCAGCAGGGTTTTCACGGTTTTTTCGATCGGCAGGTTGAACTGCTCAACCAGCTCGGCGATGGTTTTGGCGTTCGGCGTGTCGACCAGGGTCATCTCCTGGGTGGCGGCCGCGCGCGGCGTTTTCGGCGCAACGGCTTCCGCAAACTCGATGTTTGCCGCGTAGTCGGAGCTGTCGGAGAAGATCACATCGTCTTCGCCGCTCTGCGCCAGCACCTGGAATTCATGAGAGGCGCTGCCGCCGATAGAGCCGGTATCAGCCTGTACCGCGCGGAAGTCCAGCCCCATGCGGCTGAAGATTTTACTGTAAGCGGCGTACATCGCATCGTAGGTTTCCTGCAGCGATTCCTGCGAAGTATGGAAAGAGTACGCATCTTTCATCAGGAATTCGCGGGAGCGCATCACGCCGAAACGCGGACGCACTTCGTCGCGGAATTTGGTCTGGATCTGATAGAAGTTCAGCGGCAGCTGCTTATAGGAGTTCAGCTCGTTGCGGATCAGGTCGGTGATGACCTCTTCGTGGGTTGGACCGAGGACGAACGGACGATCGCCACGATCGGCAATGCGCAGCAGTTCCGGGCCGTACTGCTCCCAGCGACCGCTCTCCTGCCATAGTTCAGATGGCTGAACGACCGGCATTAACACCTCGATCGCACCGGCGTTGTTCATCTCTTCACGCACGATGTTTTCGACTTTTTTCAGGACGCGCACGCCGGTCGGCAGCCAGGTGTATAACCCGGAGGCCAGCTTGCGGATCATCCCGGCGCGCAGCATCAGCTGGTGGCTGATTACCTCGGCGTCGGCAGGTGTCTCCTTCAGAGTGGAGAGCAGATATTGGCTAGTACGCATGTTGTAACGGTTCCAGTTAAACGAGCGGAACAGGCTGGTTGCCCAGCCTGAAACAAAAAAAGTGGTTTAGTTTACCAGTGTGGCAAAGATGCCAAAAGAGAGGAAAATAAAATTAGCGCGCTTCGAGGGCAAAGACTTCAAAACCGGCGGCAGTCACCCGCCAGCGGACGTTGAAATCCAGCAGCCAGACGGCGTAATTTTTACCTGCCTCTTCTTCCTTACGATAGGCCGGACGCGGATCCTGCGCCAGCACCTCTCGGATAAACGCCTTCAGATGCGGATAACGCTTCTCCAGATGCAAAAGCTGCGTTTCGACCTCGGCGGTAAAACTGACGACCTGATCCGCCTGCGGTGCCTGTTGCGCGTAGCTGGCGTGCGCGTTGGGCAGCGCTTCGGCAAACGGCAGATAGGGTTTGATGTCGACCACCGGCGTACCGTCGACGAGATCGAGGCTGCCGAGCTCCAGTATCACCTGCTCTTTTTGACAGCGAACGCCCTTCAGCTCAACCAGCGACATGCCAATGGGATTGGGGCGAAACGTGGAGCGGGTGGCGAAGACGCCCATACGCGCGTTGCCCCCGAGACGGGGAGGGCGCACCGTCGGACGCCAGCCGCCTTCCATGGTCTGATGAAACACAAACAAGATCCACAGATGGCTGAAGCTTTCCAGACCACGCACGGCGTCGGCCTGGTTGTAGGGCGCGATCAGATGGAGTTCTCCGCCGCCGTGCTTGACCAGACCCGGCTGGCGAGGCACGGCAAACTTCTCTTTATACGGCGAGCGGATAACGCCTATCTGCGCGAACTGAAATGCACTCATTGCGCCGATACGTTAAGCGCCGAGCCCAGACAAACCGCCTGACGGTAGCAGCCTGGGGTACCGCTGGTCACTTCGCAGCGGTGCAGCAGGACAGCATTGGCTTTCATTCGTGCGGCATTAATCTGCAGGCGCTTGCGGGCGGTAGGGATATTCGGCGGAGAATCCTGATTCGAAGCCTGGCAGGACTCGCCAGACACTTCACCCAGATCGCGGAACGGTTTACCTACCAGCTCTGACGCATCGGTATAAATACGTACCGGCGCCGGACGGGTTGCGCGTGGTTTGGTCGGCTCCGATTTAACCGGAGGAGTTGCAGTGCTTTGAACAGGCTCGACGGGAGATCTGCTTAGCATGGAACAACCGCTTAACATGAGTGCTATCAAACAGACCGGTAAAGCACGCATAATATTTCCTCAATGAATAAAAAACAGGGCGTTATTGAATCAGGTGCTTGCATAAATGACAAGACGGGCGTGAAGCCCGTCCTGAATGATATTACGGTGAGAAAAGATTACCAGCCTTTCACTGCGCCGCCGTTAAAGATCTTGTTTGCTGCTTCGTAAACTTCATCGCTCTGGTAAGCCTGAACGAATTTTTTCACATTCTCAGCATCTTTATTGTCTTCACGCGCCACGATCAGGTTCACGTACGGCGACTCTTTCCCTTCAACAAAGATGCCGTCTTTCGCCGGGGTCAGGCCAATCTGGCTGGCGTAAGTGGTGTTGATAACGGCCAGCGCAATCTGCGCGTCGTCGAGAGAACGCGGCAGCTGCGGCGCTTCCAGTTCAACAATCTTCAGGTTTTTCGGGTTCTCGACGATATCCAGTGAGGTCGGCAGCAGGCCAACGCCGTCTTTCAGTTTGATCAGGCCCACCTGCTGCAGCAGCAGCAGAGAACGACCGAGGTTGGTCGGATCGTTAGGGACGGCGATCTGCGAGCCCGGCTGCAGTTCGTCCAGCGATTTGATTTTCTTCGAGTAACCCGCGATCGGGTAGACGAAGGTATTGCCGACAGCCACCAGCTTGTAGCCGCGGTCTTTAATCTGCTGGTCGAGGTACGGTTTATGCTGGAAGGCGTTGACGTCGATATCACCTTTGCTCAGCGCTTCGTTCGGCAGAACGTAATCGTTGAAGGTCACCAGCTCAACGTCAAGGCCATACTTCTCTTTTGCCACTTTCTGCGCGACTTCAGCGACCTGCTGCTCCGCCCCGACGATAACGCCGACTTTAATATGATTCGGATCTTTTTCATCCTGACCGCAACCCACCAGCGCCAGAGAACCGATTAACGCACCAACTGCCGCAAAGGTTTTGAAATTAAAGGCCATGTTATTTCCTTCCTGTAAGAATGAGTGTTGTCTGCCAATAACGTTATTTATGAGTCACAGCCCGGACGATGCGATCGCCAGAGAATTGAATTAAATAAACCAGAATAACCAGCAATACCAGTACGGTATTCATCACGGTGGCGTTGTAGCCGATATAGCCATACTGATAACCAATCTGCCCCAAACCGCCGGCGCCCACCGCGCCGCCCATGGCGGAATAGCCCACCAGGGTGATAAGAGTGATAGTGGCGGCGTTGACCAGACCCGGCAGCGCTTCAGGCAGCAGAACCTTACGCACGATCTGCAGCGGCGTAGCGCCCATTGCCCGGGAGGCTTCAATAAGGCCTGTCGGGATCTCCAGCAGCGCGTTCTCCACCATGCGAGCGATAAACGGCGCGGCGCCCACTGTCAACGGCACGATCGCCGCCTGCAGGCCGATTGAGGTGCCGACGATCACGCGGGTAAACGGGATCATCCAGACCAACAGGATAATGAACGGGATGGAGCGGAAAATGTTCACCAGCGCCGACAGCGTCCGGTACAGTTTAGCATTGGCGACGATTTGCCCCGGACGGGTCACGTACAGCAGCACGCCCACCGGCAGACCAAGGACAAAACCGAAGAAGCCGGAGACAAAGGTCATTGCCAGCGTTTCCCATACGCCGCGCAACAGCAGCCACATCATTGCCTCAGACATAACCCAATACCTCTACTTTTACATGATGTTCCTGCAGCCAGGCGATAGCCGCCTGAGTGTCTTCCTGTGTACCGTGCATTTCAGTCAGCATGATGCCGAACTTCACCCCGCCGGCATAATCCATCTGCGCGCTAATAATGTTGTTATTCACGTTGAAGCGACGCGCGGTTTCAGAAAGCAGCGGCGCATCGACGGAGTGGCCGGTAAATTCCATGCGCAGCATCGGTACGCTATCCGCTGTAGCGGTAGGTTTCAGGCGCGCCTGGTAGTCATCCGGAATATCCAGGTGCAGGGTCGACTGAATAAACTGCTGGGCCAGCGGCGTCTTCGGATGGGAGAAGACTTCGCTCACCGTGTCCTGTTCAATCAACTGGCCGTTGCTAATCACTGCCACGCAGTCGCAAATGCGTTTCACCACATCCATTTCGTGGGTGATCAGCAGGATGGTCAGCCCCAGACGACGGTTAATATCTTTCAGCAGTTCGAGAATGGAACGGGTGGTGGCCGGATCCAGGGCGCTGGTGGCTTCATCGCACAGCAGTACCTTGGGGTTACTGGCCAGCGCGCGGGCAATGGCGACACGCTGTTTCTGACCGCCGGAGAGATTAGCCGGATAGCTGTCGTGCTTATCACCCAGGCCGACAAGATCCAGCAGCTCCGTCACGCGGCGTTTGATTTCTGCCTGTGGCGTGTTATCCAGCTCCAGAGGTAACGCCACGTTGCCGAAAACGGTGCGGGATGCCAGCAGGTTAAAATGCTGGAAAATCATGCCAATCTGACGGCGAGCGCGGGTTAGCTCTTTTTCCGACAGCGCAGTCAGCTCCTGACCGTCAACCTGTACGCTGCCCTCGGTCGGGCGCTCCAGCAGGTTAACGCAGCGAATCAGCGTACTTTTACCGGCGCCGGAGGCACCGATGACGCCGTAAATCTGTCCGGCAGGGACATGCAGGCTGACGTTATTCAGCGCCTGAATGCTGCGATTCCCCTGCTGGAACACTTTGGTGATATTGGAAAGTTTAATCATCAGTTATTTATTATCGTTTAGCCGTTTGCCGTGGCATTTTCTTCTGCCGTATCCAGGCGATGCCTGGCAATGAAATGGATGTTAAGGCATCCAGACGTCTAAATCAATCTGACTCTTTATAATGAGCACTTTCTTGCATGCGGAAACATGCGATACTAACGGCACTAGCCTTTTTCAGGAGCAAACCGGTGGCAAAGTCAGTACCCGCAATTTTTCTCGACCGTGACGGCACTATTAATGTCGATCATGGCTACGTCCACGAAATCGACAATTTTGAATTTATCGATGGCGTCATTGACGCAATGCGCGAACTAAAAGAGATGGGCTACGCGCTGGTGCTGGTCACTAACCAGTCCGGTATTGCTCGCGGTAAATTTACCGAAGCCCAGTTTGAAACGCTGACCGAATGGATGGACTGGTCCCTGGCAGACCGTGGCGTTGATCTGGACGGTATCTATTATTGCCCGCATCACCCGCAGGGTGCGGTTGAGGAGTACCGTCAGACCTGTGATTGCCGTAAACCGCATCCGGGGATGCTGATCTCCGCCCGCGATTATCTGCATATCGATATGGCCGCTTCCTATATGGTTGGGGACAAACTGGAAGATATGCAGGCTGCAGCGGCTGCTGATGTCGGTACTAAAGTGCTGGTGCGTACCGGTAAGCCTGTTACTGAAGAAGCGGAAAAAGCCGCGGACTGGGTGCTAAATAGCCTGACAGAGCTGCCGGCGGCGATTAAAAAGCAGCAAAAATAAGCGTTACGTATAAAAGATGAGCGGTTGAAATAAAATTGTATTTTTCCGCTTGTCATTCCCGGCGGGCTCCCTATAATGCGCCTCCATCGACACGGCGGATGTGAATCACTTCACACAAACAGCCGGTTCGGTTGAAGAGAAAAATCCTGAAAAACGGGTTGACTCTGAAAGAGGAAGGCGTAATATACGCCACCTCGCGACAGAG
>NZ_JAGRRA010000022.1:0-8617 GCF_018223875.1 Klebsiella sp. 54 | reverse complement strand
GGTTATTGATGATATGGTCGGCGGCGAGAACCAGCATCAGCGGGTCATCGCCGTGGCGGGTGGCCTGAAGGGCCGCCAGGGCGATGGCCGGGGCGGTGTTGCGCCCGACCGGCTCAAGAATAATGTTGTTCGACAGCTTGTTGAGCTGGCGCAGCTGTTCGGCCACCAGGAAGCGGTGCTCTTCGTTACAGATGACCATCGGTTCATGGATTTCAAGGCCCGAGAGTCGGGTGATGGTTTCCTGCAGCATGGAGTTCTGCCCGAACAGGCGGAGGAACTGTTTCGGATAAAGCTCGCGAGACATCGGCCAGAGACGACTGCCGGTACCACCAGCCATAATTACAGGAAGTAACATAATGAAATCCTTAAATAAATAATTGCTTTATTTTACTATCAGTCAATCGACCGTCGGGGGAATGGCCTTTTTCAGGCACGCTACCGCCATTGGCTGTCGCAACCAAAATGCGTACTGCTCCCGTGCTTTAGGCTAAACGCCACCCTCTTTCGCTTCAGGCTGTCGGCAGAACGTTCACTCAGCGGCCTGAAAAGCCAGCCTGACGGAACGGGTGTCCTGAAAACCTAAAAGCAGAGATATACCTTCAGGCATATCTCTGCTTTTAACATGCATCTTCCCTCACCTGGCCGCGAAATGCCCCACACTTTCCGCATTTGCCGCCGGGTTAACCATCAGGACTTTCTCATTTACGCAGGGCAAAACGCACGCGCTTGCCGCCACCGAAGAAAACGAAACCGGCGGTTTACCGATGCCAGTAACCGTCATAGAGGGGCGTTCACGATAAAGGGAAAGATGAGAAGAGACATCGTCTTCGCCGCTGAGGAGACAACGCGCTTGCGGGCCTGGTTGCCCTTTGCACATGGCGACGGCGCTACGTTCCGACAGGTGGGATAAACGACTCATGCTCTACAATGCACATTCCACTAAGAAAATCGTCCGCAGATTATAGCGCTGGTCGCGGGGAATAAAAATAAAAAAGCCTACTGATTAATGGATTACTCAAATAATACACATCTTAAACATTTGCTAAACAAAAAGATCAACATTAAGCAATTGATATTTAAGCTAAAAAATGCAAACTCGACGAGAATTTTGCCCATTTGCTAAATGATCCGCCGACCAAAAATATAACTTTAAACAAAATTACGCCGTGCCTGAGGGTATTGACTGCCTTCATGGTATCGCCACGAATCGCTAAGCCGCTGACCAGTCACAAGGTTATTATTCGACAGCTAACGGTCAAATGAGAAAAGTTGTTATTTATCAGCCTTTGCCACCACGGTTTTGTCAGAAAAAACGCCTTTCAGTTCACGCCTGGCGGAATAGACGCGGCAAAGCAAGTGATCCCAACCGCAAGCCAGTGTAAAATCGGCACTTATGTAGAACGGGATATCCACACCCCGGAGGAAAAATATGAAGTTTTTGGTCACTGGTGCCGCAGGTTTTATCGGCTTTCATATCGCGCAGCGCCTGCTGGATGAAGGGCATAATGTTGTCGGGATCGACAACATGAATGACTATTATGACGTCAGCCTGAAGCAGGCTCGCCTGGATCGTCTGGCATCTCCGGCATTTCATTTCCAGCAGCTGGATCTTGCTGACCGTGAGGGGATGGCGACGCTGTTCGCCGCAGAACAGTTTGACCGCGTGATCCACCTTGCGGCCCAGGCGGGCGTGCGCTATTCGCTGGAAAACCCCTATGCCTACGCTGACGCTAACCTGATGGGGTATCTGAACATTCTGGAAGGCTGTCGTCATACCAAAGTGAAACACCTGGTGTACGCCTCCTCCAGTTCGGTTTACGGCCTTAACCGCAAAATGCCGTTCTCCACGGAGGATTCCGTCGATCATCCGGTCTCCCTGTACGCCGCCACCAAGAAAGCCAATGAGCTGATGGCGCATACCTATTCCCATTTGTACGGCATCCCGACTACCGGCCTGCGCTTCTTTACGGTCTATGGTCCGTGGGGACGCCCTGATATGGCGCTGTTCAAGTTCACGAAAGCGATGCTGGAAGGGAAAAGTATTGACGTATACAACTACGGCAAAATGAAGCGCGACTTCACCTACATCGACGACATCGTCGAGGCAGTGGTGCGCGTTCAGGATGTGATCCCGCAGGCTAATGCTGACTGGACCGTTGAGAGCGGTTCCCCAGCTACCAGCTCCGCGCCGTATCGGGTCTACAACATTGGCAACAGCTCGCCGGTGGAACTGATGGACTACATCACCGCTCTGGAAGAGGCGCTGGGGATGGAAGCGAAGAAGAATATGATGCCGATTCAGCCGGGCGATGTGCTGGACACCAGCGCAGATACCCAACCGCTGTATGACCTGGTGGGCTTCAAGCCACAGACGTCAGTGAAGGAAGGCGTGAAGAACTTCGTCGAGTGGTATAAGGATTACTATCAGATCTAACCTGTCTCTGCCCTGCCGCAATCGTCAGATTGCGGCAATGGATAAACATCCCGTATTGCCTTCACTTATCATTCATTTCTTTACCCGAGCCTGGCACAGGCTATACTTTTTTGTGCTAAAGAATAATTTTTACTGGTTTTAAAGACGGTGCTGAAACCAGTTTCATCTGGCCGCCAGCGAAAAAGACAACAACTATAAGCCTGGTCCCCTGCTGTCACTCTTTTCAATACCATTTTTAATGGCTCCTTCAGCATTTTCTCCTGATAAATAAAAGACATTACTTTCTGTAGGAATTTTCTTAAGAACAGGATATGTTATAGATCGCAATACAGCACCTTCCACGCTGATATATTGCTTAACTTGCTAATGATTCAACCAACTAAAGCTGTGGTAGATATTATGGAAAACCTGTTTTTCTTAGTGGTGGCTGCCATACTACTTGCTGTGTCTGTTTTCTTTTTAATTTCATATCTGAAAGACAGAAAGAAAACAAAACTGACGTTTAATAAACGGAAGTGGTAAGACTCGCTCCATATTGCATTTATATTAAGATAATATTAAGAGATAAAAAAATGATATGACAGAATGACCGTTCATTCTGCGTTTTGGCATGGCCTTAAGGCAAGAAAAAAATAACGCTACTCGCGCCCTGTCCCTCGTATTTCCCCAGGGCATAAATAACAAAAGCCTGCGTTGCAGGCTTTGTTTTACCTCCCGGCGCTTATCTCCGGCATCTACATCACAGTGACGGTAGCTCTTCACAAGGTAAGTTTAACTTATCGGACCTGTTTTCGACCCGCAACGGCTTTTGAGTAGGATCGTAATGTCCATCACAATTTATTGAGGTTAATCTGAATGTGCGAGAAATACGCGCAGTGAGGGATAGAGCGGGGAGATAAAGAAGCACACTGGCGGCAGGGAACCGCCAGTGTCAGACAGGCAGAATTAATCGTTGCCAAACAGATCGCGGGTGTAAACTTTGTTTGCTACATCCGCCAGCTCTTCCGCCATACGGTTGGAAATGATGACATCCGCCTCTTGTTTGAAGGCATCCAGGTCGCGCACGACGCGGGAGTTGAAGAACTCATCTTCCTGCATCACTGGTTCATAGATAATAACAGGAATACCTTTCGCCTTGATGCGCTTCATAATCCCCTGAATAGAAGAGGCACGGAAGTTGTCCGACCCGCTCTTCATGATCAGGCGATACACACCCACCACTTTCGGCTTACGGGCGAGAATAGAATCCGCAATAAAGTCTTTACGGGTACGGTTAGCATCTACGATAGCCGCGATGATATTGTTCGGGACCGATTCGTAGTTCGCCAGCAGCTGCTTGGTATCTTTCGGCAGGCAGTAGCCGCCGTAGCCAAAGGACGGGTTGTTATAGTGGTTGCCGATACGCGGATCCAGGCATACCCCTTCGATAATCTGCTTGCTGTTCAGCCCCTGGCTTTCAGCATAGCTGTCAAGCTCGTTGAAATAGGCAACGCGCAGCGCCAGATAGGTGTTCGCGAACAGTTTGATCGCTTCCGCTTCAGTGGAGTCGGTAAACAGGGTCGGGATATCCTGCTTAATCGCGCCTTCTTTCAACAGGTCTGCGAAACGTTCGGCACGTGCAGAGCGCTCACCAATGACAATGCGCGACGGGTGCAGGTTGTCGTACAGCGCGCGGCCTTCACGCAGGAACTCAGGAGAGAAAATAACATTATCAATCCCTAAACGTTCTTTGATGTCGCGGGTGAACCCCACCGGGATGGTCGATTTAATGATCATCACCGCATTCGGGTTGATCTCTGTGACATCGCGAATAACCGCTTCCACTGTAGAGGTGTTGAAGTAGTTGGTTTTGGGATCGTAATCGGTCGGCGTGGCAATGATCACGTAGTCGGCATTGCGGTACGCGTCGTGCTTATCCGTGGTGGCACGGAAATTTAACGGTTTTTCTGCCAGATATTCCTGAATCTCTTTATCGACAATCGGAGAGATCTTCTGGTTAAGCATATCCACTTTGGCCTGTACGATATCCAAGGCCACCACTTCGTGGTTTTGCGCAATCAGGACACCGTTCGATAAACCAACATAACCTGTACCGGAAATAGTAATTTTCATTCGATTACACTTTAATCAGTTAACTGGGTAATGGCGGATAGCCACGAATTTAAATAATGCTGTTGGCGGTTTTACGCTGAGAAGGAAGTTAAGTCAAGTCGGTCGGTTGACCCGGCTTGTTAACGAATAAACATGACGAGTTCCATCTGGAACCCGCCATTTTAAGAAAAAACAACCTAATTATTTATATACTTCTGCAGTGGCCAGAGTATGTGCCTGCAGATCTTTCTCCGACAGCGAGAGCGCGCAATCGTTCAGCGCCGGCCAGTCAATCCCTATCTCCGGATCGTTCCAGATGATGCTCCGTTCTGACTGCGGCGCGTAGTAGTTCGTCGCCTTGTAGACAAACTGCACCGTGTCGCTCAGCGCCATAAACCCGTGGGCGAACCCTTCCGGGATCCACAGCTGACGTTTATTCTCTGCGCTGAGCACCGCGCCCACCCATTTGCCAAAGGTGGGCGATGAACGACGGATATCCACCGCCACGTCAAACACCTCACCTTCCACACAGCGGACCAGTTTGCCCTGGGCATGTGGATCCAGCTGATAGTGCAGCCCACGCAATACGCCTTTCTGGGACTGGGAGTGGTTGTCCTGAACAAAATCCACCTGGCGGCCCACCGCCTCATTAAATACCTTGCTGCTGAAGCTCTCAAAGAAGAAGCCCCGCGCATCACCAAACACGCGCGGTTCAAAAATCAGCACGTCAGGAATATCTGTTTTAATAATGTTCATCTTTTGCTACCCGTTTATTTGCCCAGGACTTCCGTTACCACGCGAGCCACCCCCTGACGCCAGTCCGGGAGAGTCACCCCAAATGCCTGCTGGAATTTTTCATTCGACAGGCGTGAGTTGAGCGGACGCTTCGCCGGCGTCGGATAGGCCGTCGTCGGAATGCCCTTCACTTCCTGGATCGCCAGCTCTGCACCGTGCGCCCTCGCCACCTCAAACACATAGCGGGCGTAGTCGCACCAGCTGGTCTCGCCGCTGGCCACCAGATGATAGGTGCCGGCCAGCGCCGGATTACGCAGCGTTTCACGGATTGCCGTCGCCGTGCAGTCTGCCAGCAGCTCAGCGCCGGTGGGCGCCCCGTGCTGGTCGTCAATGATGGAGAGCGTCTCTTTCTCACCCGCCAGGCGGAGCATGGTTTTGGCAAAGTTGGCGCCGCGGGTGGCATATACCCAGCTGGTACGGAAAATCAGATGACGCGGGTTGCCCTGCTCCAGCGCCAGTTCACCGGCACGCTTGGTTTCGCCATAAACGTTCAGCGGGCCGGTCGCTTCATCTTCCCGGCGATAATGGCTGCCGGCGCCGTCGAACACATAGTCCGTGGAATAGTGCACCATCAGGGCACCCAGCTTCGCCGACTCTGCCGCCAGCACCGCCACCCCTTTGTCGTTCAGCAGGTCGGAGAGCTCCCGCTCGCTTTCGGCCTTGTCCACCGCCGTGTGCGCGGCGGCATTCACCACCACGTCAGGGCGGACGGTACGCACGGTCTGCGCGATGCCTTCCAGATTCGTCAGATCGCCGCACAGCTCTTTATCAAAGTAGTCCACCGCGACCACGTCGCCGAGGGTGGACAGTGAACGCTGGAGCTCCCAGCCCACCTGGCCATTCTTGCCAATCAGTAAAATCTTCATTCTCTGTATCCTGTCGTTGACGGAGAAAGCATTAACGCTCGTTCAGCAGGCGCTTCAGATAAGCACCGTACTCGGTTTTCTTCAGGCGTTCGGCCTGAGCCGCCACCCCTTCCGCCGACAGCCACTGATTGCGGTAACCAATCTCTTCCAGGCAGGCGACCTTCATCCCCTGGCGCTTCTCAATGGTGTGAATAAACTGTGATGCGTCCATCAGGCTATCGTGGGTGCCCGTGTCCAGCCAGGCAAAACCGCGCCCCAGCAGTTCAACATGCAGGTCACCTTGCTCCAGATACATCTGGTTCAGGGTGGTGATCTCCAGCTCGCCGCGCTCAGAAGGCTTCACGTCCTTCGCCATCTCCACCACGTTGTTGTCGTAGAAGTAGAGCCCGGTCACCGCCCAGTCCGATTTCGGCTTCAGCGGTTTCTCCTCGATGGACAGTGCCTTAAAGTTCTCGTCGAACTCCACCACCCCGAAGCGCTCCGGATCCAGCACCTGATAACCAAACACCGTGGCACCGGAAGTCTTCGCCGCTGCCGCCTCCAGTTTTTTACCAAAGCTCTGGCCAAAGTAGATATTATCCCCCAGCACCAGGGCGCAGGCATCGTTACCGATAAACTTCTCGCCAATGATAAAGGCCTGTGCCAGGCCGTCCGGCGACGGCTGGACGGCGTAGCTGAAGTTCACCCCGAACTGCGACCCGTCACCCAGCAGGCGCTGGAAGGAAGGCATGTCGTCTGGTGTAGAGATGATCAGGATGTCTCGAATCCCCGCCAGCATCAGGACGGACACCGGGTAGAAAATCATCGGCTTGTCGTAGATAGGCAGCAGCTGCTTGGAGACGCCCTGAGTGATGGGATATAAACGCGTGCCGGAGCCGCCGGCCAGAACAATACCTTTCATAAATCTATTCCTTAATCAGTCAGATATCAGTTATTGAGGCCCAGACGCTCGCCGGCATAGGAGCCGTCCAGCACGCGTTGCCACCAGGTCTGGTTGTTCAGGTACCAGTGCACGGTTTTCTCAATCCCGCTCTCGAACGTCTCCTGTGGTACCCAGCCCAGATCGCGCTGAATTTTTGCGGCATCAATGGCGTAGCGCAGGTCGTGTCCCGGACGGTCGGTGACAAAAGTGATCAGGTCAGCAAAGTGGGTGATGTTGCCCGGCTTCTGCGCCACCACCTTGTCGAGAATGGCGCAGATGGTGCGCACCACATCGATATTTTTACGCTCGTTATGACCGCCGATATTGTAGGTCTCGCCGCTTTTACCTTCGGTCGCCACTTTGTACAGCGCACGGGCATGGTCTTCAACATACAGCCAGTCACGGATCTGCTCCCCGTTGCCATATACCGGCAGCGGTTTACCCGCCAGGGCATTAAGGATAGTCAGCGGGATTAGTTTCTCCGGGAAGTGATACGGACCATAGTTGTTGGAACAGTTGGTCACCACCACCGGCAGGCCGTACGTGCGGTTCCAGGCGCGAACCAAATGGTCGCTGCCCGCTTTGGAGGCGGAGTACGGGCTGCTCGGCGCGTACGGGGTTTCTTCGGTGAACAGGTCATCGGTGCCGTGCAGGTCTCCGTACACTTCATCGGTGGAGATATGATGGAAGCGGAAAGCTTTTTTCTGCGCTTCTCCAAGCCCGGACCAGTAGTGACGGGCCGCCTCCAGCAGAGTGAAGGTGCCGATCACGTTGGTCTGGATAAAAGCAGCCGGGCCATCAATGGAACGATCCACATGGCTTTCTGCCGCCAGGTGCATCACGATATCCGGGCGGAACTCGCTGAACTGGGCCGCCACGGCAGCGGCGTCCGTGATATCAGTCTGGGAAAACGAATAGCGTTCACTCCCGGCCACCGGCGCCAGGGATTCGAGGTTGCCGGCGTAGGTCAGGCAGTCCACCACGCGGACTTCATCCCGGGTATTTTCAATGATATGACGAACCACAGCAGAACCGATAAAGCCTGCACCACCAGTAACAAGAATCTTCATAATAATCTTATCCGAAATAGTTTCGTAGATAAAAAGGGCATAACAGTTTTCTATGCCCTTTCAATTATAGAGATGAGAATTAATGAGCATTTAGATATTAAAAAATAACCAGTGTATTTAAATAATGCTCGTATATTTCTCGCTAATTTTTGAACAATTTATGATAGGAGATTGAGTATTTCTTTTGTTTTAGTCTCCATCAGACTAAAATCCGCTCTGGACTCCACGTTCAGACGCACCACCGGCTCCGTGTTGGACGTGCGCAGGTTAAAGCGCCACTCAGGGTATTCAATACTGATACCGTCCGTTGTGTCGATGTGGGCGGCCGCCGGCTCATACTGCGCCCGGATGCGCGCGATCGCCTCCGCCGCATTACCCAGCTTGCGGTTGATCTCCCCCGACGCCGGGAACGCCGCCTGGCGGTCCGCCACCAGCGATT
>NZ_JAGRRA010000021.1:0-4326 GCF_018223875.1 Klebsiella sp. 54 | reverse complement strand
CTGCCAGGCATCAAATAAAGCAGAAAGCCCAGTCGAAAGACTGGGCTTTTTTGCGTTTGTGCCATCCGGGAAGGGTGCCGGCATGCCCCCCCGGTGGCGCTGCGCTTACCTGGGCCAGGGGCCTTGCGGGTTCTGTAGCCCGGCGCGGTACACCTCTCACCACTGGTAACGCTCCGCAATATTATTGCCTCTGTAATCAGGCAAGCCTTCCCCCGCCAGATACGGTAAACTAACGCCGATTTTGCATCAGGAAGCCACTATGAACCACTCCCTCAAACCCTGGAATACCTTTGGCATTGAGCGATCCGCCAATACGATAGTACGCGCCGAAACTGAGCAACAGTTGCTAAGCGCCTGGCAAACCGCTGCCGCGGCTGGCGAACCCACGCTAATCCTTGGGGAAGGCAGTAACGTCCTGTTTCTGAACGACTATGCCGGTACGGTGATCCTCAACCGGATTATGGGGATCGAGGTGAGCGAAACCCCGGATGCCTGGCGCTTGCACGTCGGCGCCGGCGAAAACTGGCATCAACTGGTGCAGTTCACGCTACAGCATGCGATGCCTGGTCTGGAAAATCTGGCATTAATCCCAGGCTGCGCAGGATCGTCGCCGATCCAGAATATTGGTGCCTACGGCGTCGAATTACAGCGGGTCTGCGAATATGTTGACTGCATCGAGCTGGAAACGGGACGTAAACAACGCTTTTCCGCGGCGGAATGCCGTTTCGGCTATCGCGACAGTATCTTTAAACATGAATATCAGGACCGCTACGCCATCGTCGCGATTGGCTTATCGTTAGCGAAAGCGTGGCGACCTGTGCTGAGCTACGGTGATTTAACACGTCTCGATCCGCAGAGAGTCACCCCGCAGCAGGTATTCGATGCGGTCTGCCATATGCGAATGACTAAATTGCCGGATCCAAAGATTAACGGTAATGCTGGCAGCTTTTTTAAGAACCCGATCGTCAGCGCTCAGGTTGCTGAAGCGCTGCTGGCGCAGTTCCCTCATGCACCGCACTATCCGCAGGCAAATGGCAGCGTCAAGCTGGCCGCTGGCTGGCTAATCGATCAATGTCAGCTCAAAGGAAAACGCATCGGCGGCGCGGCCGTGCATCGACAGCAGGCGCTGGTACTGATTAATGAAGATCAAGCGACCAGCGAGGATGTGATAAAGCTAGCCCATTACGTTCGCCAGCAGGTGGGGGCGAAATTCAATGTATGGCTTCAGCCCGAGGTGCGCTTCATTGGAACGCATGGTGAAGTCAACGCAGAGGAGAGCATTGCGTGAAAGACCATACTATCCCTTTAACGCTAATTTCTATCCTTGCTGATGGTGAGTTTCACTCAGGTGAACAGCTTGGTGAGCAGTTAGGCATGAGCCGGGCGGCGATTAATAAGCATATCCAGACGTTACGCGACTGGGGCGTCGATGTGTTTACCGTGCCGGGCAAGGGGTACAGCCTGCCAGAGCCCATACATCTGTTGGATGAGAAAAAGATCTCCCAACAGATAGAGCACGGTCGAGTGACTGTCCTTCCGGTAATCGACTCCACTAACCAGTATTTGCTGGACAGACTGGATGAGCTGACGTCCGGCGATGCCTGCGTAGCTGAATATCAGCAGGCAGGGCGAGGCCGGCGCGGCAGAAAATGGTTTTCCCCCTTTGGTGCGAATCTCTATCTCTCGATGTACTGGCGTCTGGAGCAGGGCCCGGCAGCGGCGATTGGCCTAAGCCTGGTGATTGGTATTGTGATCGCTGAAGTGCTGCAGCAGCTCGGGGCCGAACAGGTTCGCGTGAAATGGCCAAACGATATTTACCTGCAGGATCGTAAGCTGTCAGGGATCCTCGTGGAGCTGACGGGGAAAACGGGCGATGCCGCACAAATCGTCAGCGGCGCGGGTATCAACCTTGTGATGCGTCGTGTGGAGTCTGATGTCGTCAATCAGGGTTGGATCAGTCTTCAGGAAGCGGGGGTGGTCATCGACCGTAATCTCCTCGCCGCGCGCCTGATTAAAGAGCTGCGCCTGGGACTGGAGCTGTTCGAGCAGGAAGGGTTGGCTCCTTATCTGCCGCGCTGGGAAAAACTGGATAACTTTATTCATCGTCCGGTAAAACTGATTATCGGTGATAAAGAAATTTATGGCATTTCCCGCGGCATTGACGCCCAGGGTGCGCTATTGCTGGAGCAGGATGGTGTGATAAAAGCCTGGGTTGGTGGTGAAATATCATTGCGCAGCGCAGAATAAAAAAGGGAGCTCCGGCTCCCTTTGCTTTATTTACGCAAGCGTACCTGATTAACAGAATGATTGGCGCTCTTGGTCATAATCAGGCTGGCGCGCTCGCGAGTTGGAAGGATGTTTTCCTTGAGATTCATTAGGTTAATCTCATTCCAAAGCGAGGTGGCAATTTCGACCGCTTCTTCCTTCGACAGCTTGGCGTAATTATGAAAATAAGAATCCGGGTCGGTAAATGCCCCTTCCCGGAATTTAAGAAAGCGGTTGATATACCAGCTTTTCAATAATTCTTCCGGGGCATCGACATAAATAGAAAAGTCGACAAAATCCGATACGAATACATGATGCGGATCGTGTGGATAATCCATCCCACTTTGCAGAACATTCAGTCCTTCAAGAATGAGAATATCCGGTTGAGCGACGGTTTTATCGCCATCGGGAATAACATCATAAATTAGATGGGAATAAACCGGTGCAGTTGCCTGTGGTACCCCTGATTTGAGATCGGAGACAAACTTTACCAGCCGATGCATATCATAGGACTGCGGAAAGCCTTTTTTCTTCATTAACCCACGTTCTTTCAAAACTGAGTTAGGGTGCAAAAATCCGTCAGTGGTAATGAGTTCGACATGGCGATGCTCCGGCCAACGGCTCAGCAAGGCCTGCAGTACACGGGCGGTGGTGCTTTTTCCTACCGCCACGCTGCCAGCGATACTGATAATATAGGGAATTCGCTGACCGTTGGTGCCAAGAAATTGTTCGAGAACAGCCTGACGACGCAGGTTAGAACTGATATAGAAGTTGAGCAAACGCGACAGCGGCAAATAGATCTCAGCAACCTCTTCCAGAGAGAGATCTTCGTTGATGCCTTTTAACCGCGTGATTTCTTCCTCGGTTAACGTCATCGGGACAGAATCACGAAGTGCAGCCCATTGGTGGCGGTTAAATTGTAGGTACGGTGTCATTAACGTCTGCTCTTTTTGGCTCATAAGCATGTTCTTACCATCACCGAATACGTTGAAACGGCGATGCTTCACACGAGTTAATCAGGACAATGGGCAGGAGGGTAACACCAGATTGCCGGGAATAATAAGAAAAAAACTCATTGAATGCCGCTTTCTCGCGCCAGCGTCACAAGAGAGGAATAAGTTTCTTATGCTTTGCAAAGCATGGCCTTTGCTAACAGGATGGTACTAACGGCCTGCTGCCTTTCAGTTTACGGTCAGCAGACGTTCCTGGTAAACGTGGCTGACCGAAACCGCGCCTGATGGGCCCGTTTGTTGGCGATTATTTGCACTCCTTTGTTTGAAATTACACCGTTTTTTCGCGTAAGAGCACAAAATGTGAGCAAGAGAACGTTTTATGCAAATTTTTAGTTGCATGAACTCGCTCCTCTCCCTAGAATGCGCGCTACTTGATGCCGACTTAGCTCAGTAGGTAGAGCAACTGACTTGTAATCAGTAGGTCACCAGTTCGATTCCGGTAGTCGGCACCATAACAATTTGGGTGGGGTTCCCGAGCGGCCAAAGGGAGCAGACTGTAAATCTGCCGTCATCGACTTCGAAGGTTCGAATCCTTCCCCCACCACCACTTTCTGGCGACGCTTTGCGTAGCCGGAGTTGGTTGGGTAAACTAATCAGCTCAATACTAAAGAGAGCAGTCTTTTTAGTATTACAGAAAGAACTGGGTAGCCGAGTTTCAGGATGCGGGCATCGTATAATGGCTATTACCTCAGCCTTCCAAGCTGATGATGCGGGTTCGATTCCCGCTGCCCGCTCCAGACGTGCTGATATGGCTCAGTTGGTAGAGCGCACCCTTGGTAAGGGTGAGGTCCCCAGTTCGACTCTGGGTATCAGCACCACTTCTTTTCTCTCCTTCCCTGTTTCTCTTCTGTTATGTTCATTCAACAAGTCGGGCATGTTGCCTGGTTGATGTGGTGATATCACCGATTTATCCGTGTCTTAGAGGGACAATCGATGTCTAAAGAAAAGTTTGAACGTACAAAACCGCACGTTAACGTCGGTACTATCGGCCACGTTGACCATGGTAAAACAACGCTGACCGCTGCCATCACTACCGTTCTGGCTAAAA
>NZ_JAGRRA010000020.1:0-26460 GCF_018223875.1 Klebsiella sp. 54 | reverse complement strand
AGATTGTCTGATAAATTGTTAAAGAGCAATTGCGACGCGCTTTAGCGCTCTGTCGCGAGGTGGCGTATATTACGCTTTCCTCTTTCAGAGTCAACCCGTTTTTCAGGATTTTTCTCTTCAACCGAACCGGCTGTTTGTGTGAAGTGATTCACATCTGCCGTGTCAGTGGGTGCGCATTATAGGGATCCCATTTTTTTGCACAAGCCTTTTTTCGATCTTTTTTTCTGAATGGTGATTTTTCACCCTTTTCGCCGTGTAATTGCACGATTTGCTCAATTTTCACCGTTTTCAGGGGTTGCAGAGCGAGATAAAAGCCACCAAAGTCTTCTTACGCTCCCGTATTTTTGAGGTCAACATGTCTGCTCAACTGCGCCCCTATAAAGCATTTTTCCCGCAAATCGGTCTTCGCGTCATGATTGACGCATCCAGCGTCGTCATCGGTGATGTCAGAATTGCCGATGACGTCAGCGTCTGGCCTCTGGTAGCCATTCGCGGCGACGTCAACTATGTATCGATAGGTCAACGCAGCAATATTCAGGACGGCAGCGTTCTACACGTGACCCATAAATCCTCTTACAAGCCTGAGGGAAATCCACTGATCATTGGAGAGGATGTGACGGTTGGCCACAAAGTGATGCTGCACGGCTGCACTATCGGCAACCGCGTACTGGTTGGTATGGGTTCGATCTTATTAGATGGTGTCGTCGTTGGCGATGACGTCATGATTGGCGCGGGAAGTCTGGTACCACAGAACAAACAGCTGGAAAGCGGCTTCCTTTACTTTGGCAATCCGGTCAAACAGATCCGCCCCCTGACAGAGGCGGAGCGGGAAGGCCTTAAGTATTCAGCAAATAACTATGTGAAATGGAAAGATGAATATCTGGATCAGGAGAGCCAGACCCAACCCTGAGCATCCTCCTGATTATCGCGGATCAATGCCTCTGCCTCTTCCTCAAGATCCCAACGATGTTTCTGGAATGCGGCCAGCCACTGCGCTGGCCCCTCTGCGCCAAAACGCTGCTGCAGGATCTGCCCTGAAATTGCGCAGGTTAATTGCATCCCATTAACCAGCGCGGGAAACACCACGCCCTGCCGTTCGGCATCCCATGATTCCCGATCGGGAAACTGAATCGCCTGATTCATGCATTCAGTTCCTGTTGCAGCCTTTCTATAACCGGGGTGATAGCCGGCAGGACGCCGTGCCATAGCAGAACGGCATGGGCGGCTTGCGCCACCAGCATTCCCAGCCCGTCAGCACAGTGGGTTGCGCCATGCTGCTGGCACCAGTGAAGAAACGGTGTCGGCCCTTTCTGGTAGAACATGTCATAGCAATACACGTCAGCGTTGACAACAGATGCCGGGATAGCCGGTACATCACCGTCTATTCCACTGGACGTCGCATTGATGATCAGATCGAATGTTTCCCCGGATAAGGTATCCATCTCCCTTGCGCTGACGCTGCCGGTATGAGCGAAGAGCGTGGCTAACTCATGGGCACGAGCGTAGGTGCGATTGACGATCGTGACGGCACATCCCAGCGACAGCAGCGGCAGCAGCACCCCACGCGATGCGCCACCGGCACCGATAAGCAGGATCCGCTGGCGTGGCTTAATGAATCCCAGACGCTCCAGATCGCTCAGCAGACCAATACCGTCCGTGTTGTCGCCCAGCAAACGCCCGTCTTCGAGACGTTTCAGGGTATTCACCGCTCCCGCCAGCGCAGCGCGTTCTGTCAGTTCATCCGCGCGCGCAAAAGCTTCTTCTTTAAAAGGAACAGTAACATTGGCGCCCTTTCCTCCCTGCGCAAAAAACTGATTGAGAGAAGAGACAAAATCGTCCAGCGGCGCTAGCACACGTCCATAAGGATGGATAATCCCTAACTGGCAGGCAAACAGCTGGTGAATAGAAGGCGACTTGCTGTGCGCGATCGGATTACCAAAAACAGCATAGGTTTCCATGGTTCACCCCTGGCGGAACAGTTCACCCGTCAGGGCATCACGTATTTCAGATGGATTTTGCCGTCCGCCCGTAGCGCCATCCACGACCGGGAAGCTGTCACCAAACTGAGCACGGACTTCTGCGGTGGTGCGGCAAGGCGGTTGCCCGGTGAGATTGGCGCTCGTCGAGACCAGCGGTTTTCCGTAGGCTTCGCACAATTCAATCACCAGCGGATGGTTGGTCACGCGTACAGCCAGCGAATCAAAACGACCAGTCAGCCAGCGTGGTGTTTCAGGACGCGCCGGGAATACAAACGTCACCGGTCCTGGCCAGCAGGAAAAGATCGCTGCCCGCTGCGAATCACTTAACCGTGAATCATCAATATATGGCTTGAGTTGCTCAAAGCTAGCGGCGATAAGGATCAATCCCTTCTCAACAGGACGCTGCTTCAGCTCCAGCAGACGCATAACGGCCGTTTCGCTGTCAGGGTCGCAGCCGACGCCAAAAACGGCTTCCGTGGGATAGGCGATGACATGTTCATTATTCAGGACCGCCACGGCATGGGCGACGGCTTCTGAGGGCAGGTTATTGTTCACTGATTTATTCCGCCGGGATCGGCTTTCCACATTGTTTACTGGCACAGAAGCGTCTGAGCCCCTGCGCCGTCTTCTTTTCTATTAACAGCGGGTAATGGCATTCAGGGCATTCGCCCGCCACCGGTTTAAAATTGATAACGAACTGGCAATCAGGATAGCGATCGCAGGAGTGAAAGGTTTTACCGAAACGGGAACGACGCTGGACCAGATGGCCTTGTCCGCACTGCGGGCAAGCAATAGCCGTCTCATCTGGTTTATCAATTAGCTCAGTATGTTCGCATTCCGGATAGTGGCTACAGCCAATGAACATCCCAAAACGCCCCTGACGTAGCACCATAACCGCGCCGCACGATGGGCATGCTTGCCCCTCCAGCACCTTAACGACATGCCCGTCAGCCTGACTTTTCAGGGGACGGATATAGTCACAGTCCGGATAATGCGAACAGCCGAGAAACGGGCCATGTTTCCCGGAACGGATCACCAGTTCAGCCCCGCACTGTGGGCAGGGCTCATTTTTACGCACCGAAAACAGTGCTGATTTGGTCATAACAACTCGATGTTGCTGCAAAAAGATTAATGCAGCATACCTTCATTTACTTCGAAGAGTAATTCTTCCATTTGCTGATAGGCGTTTTCACAGCCCGGAATATTGAACAGTACCATCAGGATGACCCATTTCAGGTCCTCCAGCTCAAATTCTGCCGTATCCAGCGCCAGTACGCGCTCTATCACCATTTCTCGCGTTTCGAGGTTCAACACCTGAATCTGCTCGAGGAAGAGTAAAAACCCCCGGCAACTGGCGTCCAGACGCTGGCACTCCTCTTCGGTATATACCCGAAGCGACAGCGGGTCGGAAGCGAGCTGCATGGGTTCAACGAGACCTTCCTGATAATCAGCCAGTTTCTCGAGCCACATTAACGCGTTATAGATATCTTCCCGCTCAAAACCTGCGTCGGTAAGATCCCGCGTCAGTTTGTCCTGATCCACACGCATTTCTGCTTCGCTATGGATGTAAGTTTCAAACAAATACATGAGTACGTCGAACATGGCTTGCCCTCCTTAATCGGACATAGCCGCCGGGTACAGCTGCGATCCAGCCTGCTAACTCCAGTTCAAGTAGCTGAGCTACGGTTACTGGCACAGATTGGCCGGCACGTTCAGCGACAACGTCAACAGGTGTTACCTCATCTCCTACGTTAGCCAGGAGCTCCGGAAATGGCAATGCTACAGACGGCTGATCGGCGCAATTATTTATCGAATCAGACGTATCAGTTAGCCAGGCCAGTTCGTTGTGCCAGTATTCCACAATATCCTCTGGCGAGGTCACCGGCACCGCGCCTTGCTTAATTAACCAGTGTGGGCCTTCCGATCCCGGATTGCCTATCGGCCCTGGCAGGGCAAACACATCCCTTCCCTGTTCCAGAGCGCAGCGGACGGTAACCAGCGATCCGCTTCTCAATGCCGCCTCAACCACCAGCACGCCCAGGCTCAGGCCGCTGATAATCCGGTTGCGCCTGGGGAAATGCGCGGGAAGCGGCGGCGTTATAAGTGGAAATTCAGACACCAGCGCACCGCCATTATCGACGATCTGCTGGGCGAGGCTCGCATGGCGCCGCGGATAAACCTGGCCCAGTCCGTTGCCCAGTACCGCGATGGTTTTGCCCTCGGCCGCGAGCGCGCCGCGATGCGCGACGCCATCAATGCCTAACGCCAACCCACTGGTGATAGTCATCCCTTTACGCGCCAACGTTTCGCTGAACAGCTTCCCCCAGCGAGCGCCATACCAGGAATGCAAGCGACTGCCAATAACGGCAAGCTGCGCGCTGTGAAGCAGAGCGGGATCGCCGCTGACCAGCAACGCGCCGGGGTAATCAGCGATAGCCTTTAACCGCAATGGATAGCGCGGATCGTCACCCCGTAACAGATGATGATCCGGTTGTTCCAGCCAGCGCCGCGTCTCGTCAAGCTCATGCTCGTCAAGCCGGAAAAATAACGTTGCCTGCGCCGCGGTCATCCCGACGGCATGCAGCGCTTCATGATCAACGCTGGCGGCTGCGCATAAGCGCTGAGCGATCTCTACCATCCTGTCGCCATACAAGCTACTGACCTTCATCAGCCGCAGCCAAATCTCGTCGGGCGTCATCCTTACCCCCTGCCATAAGCGGTATTGACAATCTTTGCGATTGGACAGTGAGACTGTCAATTGCAGGGTGTTTTGTCTAGAATAGAGCTAATAATCTTATCAACTCCTGAATACGACTCTGGAACTTTATGGCAGTTTTGCAAGTGTTACATATTCCGGACGAGCGCCTTCGCAAAGTCGCCGAGCCGGTCAAAGAAGTGAATGCGGAAATTCAGCGTATCGTCGATGATATGTTCGACACCATGTACGCTGAGGAGGGCATTGGTCTGGCCGCGACCCAGGTCGATATCCATCAGCGCATTATCGTTATTGATGTGTCGGAAAATCGTGAAGAGCAGCTGGTGTTAATCAACCCGGAGCTGCTGGAAAAAGATGGCGAAACCGGCATTGAAGAAGGCTGCCTGTCTATTCCGGAACAGCGCGCCCTGGTGCCGCGTGCGGAAAAAGTGAAGATCCGCGCGCTGGATCGCGACGGTAAGCCATTTGAACTGGAGGCCGATGGCCTGCTGGCTATCTGTATTCAGCATGAGATGGATCATCTGGTCGGCAAACTGTTTATTGATTATCTGTCACCGCTCAAACAACAGCGCATTCGTCAGAAGGTTGAGAAACTGGATCGTTTACGTTCCCGTGCCTGATAACAAGGAATACCGTGTCACAATCACTACGTATCATTTTCGCCGGCACCCCCGATTTTGCAGCGCGTCATCTTGACGCGCTGTTGTCGTCTGAACATCAGGTTGTTGGCGTATTCACTCAGCCAGACCGCCCTGCTGGCCGCGGCAAAAAATTGATGCCGAGCCCGGTAAAGGTGCTGGCTGAAGCCCATAACTTACCTGTATTCCAGCCATCCTCCCTGCGTCCGCAGGACAACCAACAATTAGTCGCCGATCTCGGCGCCGATATTATGGTGGTGGTGGCGTACGGTTTGATTCTGCCGAAAGCGGTGCTGGAGATGCCCCGTCTGGGCTGCATCAACGTTCACGGCTCCCTGCTGCCGCGCTGGCGTGGCGCAGCGCCGATCCAGCGTTCGCTGTGGGCGGGGGATAGCGAAACAGGCGTAACCATCATGCAGATGGACGTCGGCCTTGATACGGGTGATATGCTGTATAAGCTTTCCTGCCCCATTACCGCAGAGGATACCAGCGGCAGCCTGTACGATAAGCTGGCCGAGCTCGGCCCTCAAGGTCTGCTGGCAACTTTAGCCCAGCTGGCCAACGGCACCGCGCAGCCTGAAGTACAGGATGAATCGTTGGTGTGCCACGCCGAGAAGCTGAGTAAAGAAGAAGCTCGCATCGACTGGTCGCTTTCCGCCGCACAGCTGGAGCGCTGCATCCGCGCCTTTAATCCGTGGCCAATGAGCTGGCTGGAAATTGACGGGCAGCCGCTAAAAGTGTGGCGGGCATCGGTCATTGCCGAAGCCGCACATGCCGAACCAGGTACTATCGTGGCAGCAACCAAACAGGGTATCCAGGTCGCCACAGGCGATGGGATCCTCAGCCTGGAATCGCTACAGCCTGCGGGTAAAAAAGCGATGAGCGCCCAGGATTTACTCAATTCCCGCCGGGAGTGGTTTACGCCTGGCACCCGTCTCGCCTGACGGTCGTCTCTTCTGAAGCCCGGGTTCGCCGGGCATTTTTATTTTTGCGCTTATGAAAAAGAATATAAATTTACGCAGCCTGGCCGCCCAGGCTATCGAGCAAGTCGTTGAAAAAGGTCAGTCTTTAAGCAACGTCCTGCCCCCTCTACAGCAAAAAGTCAGCGATAAAGACAAAGCGCTGCTGCAGGAGCTGTGTTTTGGCGTACTGCGTACGCTCAGCCAGCTGGAGTGGCTTATCAGCAAGCTGATGGCGCGTCCGATGACCGGCAAACAGCGCACCGTGCACTTTCTGATTATGGTTGGGCTCTATCAGTTACTCTACACCCGCATCCCTCCACACGCCGCGCTGGCTGAAACGGTAGAAGGCGCGGTGGCGATTAAGCGCCCGCAGCTTAAAGGGCTGATCAATGGGGTGTTACGCCAGTTTCAGCGCCAACAGGAAGAGCTACTGGTAGAATTCGCCGGGCAGGAAAACCGCTACCTTCATCCCAAATGGCTGCTGAAGCGTCTGCAGCAGGCCTGGCCGCAACACTGGCAGGAGATTGTCGACGCTAACAACCAGCGCCCGCCGATGTGGCTGCGCGTTAACCGCAACCATCATTCCCGAGATGAATGGCTTGCTCTGCTTAAAGAGGCCGGTTTAGAAGGTTTCACCCACCCTGACTATCCCGACGCCGTGCGTCTGGCCACCCCTGCCCCGGTCCATACGTTGCCGGGTTTTGCCGAAGGATGGGTAACCGTTCAGGATGCCTCGGCCCAGGGCTGCATGCGCTATCTGCAGCCGGAAAACGGCGAGCGCATTCTTGATCTCTGCGCTGCGCCGGGCGGCAAGACGACGCATATTCTGGAGGTCGCTCCCCAGGCTGAGGTCATGGCGGTGGACATTGATGAACAGCGTCTTTCCCGCGTCTATGACAACCTGAAACGGCTGGGCATGAAAGCCGAAGTCAAACAGGGCGATGGTCGCTTCCCTGAGCAGTGGTGTGGCAGCGAGCAGTTCGATCGTATTCTGCTGGATGCCCCCTGTTCCGCCACCGGTGTTATTCGCCGCCATCCGGATATCAAATGGCTGCGCCGGGATCGGGATATCGCCGATTTAGCCCAGCTACAGGCCGAGATCCTCAATGCCATCTGGGGGCATCTGAAACCAGGCGGCACGTTGGTTTACGCTACCTGTTCTATTCTGCCGGAAGAGAATAGCCAGCAAATTGCCGCCTTCCTCGCGCGGACCCCGGATGCGGAGCTTGACGCAACCGGTACGCCGGCAAGCCCGGGACAGCAAAATCTGCCGGGTGCGGAAGAAGGCGATGGCTTCTTTTACGCTAAGCTAATCAAACGTCGCAACTAATGGATCACTGCAGATGAAGATTATTATTCTGGGCGCCGGCCAGGTCGGCGGCACGCTGGCGGAGAACCTCGTCGGCGAGAACAATGATATTACGCTGGTTGATACCAATGGCGACCGTCTGCGCAGCCTGCAGGATAAGTTCGACCTGCGTGTCGTCCAGGGGCACGGTTCTCACCCCCGCGTACTGCGCGAGGCAGGAGCCGATGATGCCGATATGCTGGTGGCGGTCACCAGTTCGGATGAAACCAACATGGTGGCCTGCCAGGTCGCCTATTCGTTATTCAATACGCCAAACCGTATTGCTCGTATTCGTGCGCCTGATTACGTCCGCGATGCGGAAAAGCTCTTCAATTCTGAAGCAGTGCCCATCGATCACTTAATCGCTCCGGAACAGCTGGTCATCGACAATATTCACCGTCTGATAGAATATCCCGGCGCGCTGCAGGTCGTGAACTTCGCGGAAGGGAAAGTCAGCCTCGCCGTGGTGAAAGCCTATTACGGTGGTCCGCTGGTGGGTAATGCATTGTCCACCATGCGTGAGCATATGCCGCATATCGATACGCGCGTGGCCGCTATTTTCCGCCACGATCGCCCCATTCGCCCACAGGGTTCGACGATTGTCGAGGCCGGCGATGAAGTCTTCTTTATTGCCGCCTCGCAGCATATTAGGGCGGTCATGAGCGAACTCCAGCGTCTGGAGAAGCCTTATAAACGCATCATGTTGGTCGGCGGCGGGAATATTGGCGCGGGCCTGGCCCATAAGCTGGAAAAAGACTACAGCGTTAAGCTTATTGAGCGCAATCAGCAGCGAGCCGCTGAGCTGGCAGAAAAACTGCAGCATACTATCGTCTTCTACGGTGATGCATCGGATCAGGAGCTGCTGGCCGAAGAGCATATTGACCAGGTGGACCTGTTTATTGCCGTCACTAACGATGACGAAGCAAACATCATGTCTGCGATGCTGGCCAAGCGAATGGGGGCTAAAAAAGTGATGGTGCTGATCCAGCGTAGAGCCTATGTGGATCTGGTTCAGGGTAGCGTCATCGATATCGCGATATCGCCTCAGCAGGCCACGATTTCCGCCCTACTCAGCCATGTTCGTAAAGCCGATATTGTCGGCGTCTCCTCCCTGCGCCGCGGCGTTGCGGAAGCGATCGAAGCAGTGGCACACGGCGATGAGAGCACCTCGCGGGTGGTCGGGCGATCGATCGATGAGATCAAGCTTCCGCCAGGCACGATCATTGGCGCCGTCGTGCGCGGGAATGACGTGATGATCGCCAATAATAATCTGCGGATCGAGCAGGGCGATCATGTGATCATGTTTTTGACTGATAAAAAGTTTATTTCCGATGTAGAAAGGCTGTTCCAGCCAAGTCCTTTCTTCCTCTAATTCCCAGGGCGTCGAACAGGCGCCTTTTATTATCCCTTATTATTCAAAGGTTAATATTTTCCTGTAACGCTCTACGGGGAATGGCAAATGAAAATACATTTGTTAAACTTACAACGTCAGCTGGCTCAAGGAGAATAAAATGAGTTTTTTAAAAGAGTTTCGCGAATTCGCGATGCGCGGGAACGTTGTCGATTTGGCAGTGGGTGTGATCATCGGCGCAGCATTCGGTAAAATTGTTTCGTCGCTGGTCGCGGATATTATTATGCCGCCGCTCGGCCTGTTGATTGGCGGGATCGATTTTAAACAGTTTGCCGTCACGCTGCGCGATGCCCAGGGTGATGTACCGGCAGTGGTGATGCACTATGGGGTGTTTATTCAGAACGTTTTCGATTTCATCATTGTCGCATTTGCCATTTTCATGGCGATTAAACTGATGAATAAGTTAAATCGCAAGAAAGAAGAGGCTCCGGCGGCACCGCCAGCGCCCTCTAAAGAAGAAGTACTGCTGAGCGAAATTCGCGATCTGCTGAAAGAACAAAACAAGCGTTCTTAATCAGCAGCGAAAGCAGAAGGCCAGTGGTAAAAAAGCGATTCGCTTGCTTGCCACTGGCCTCCCGGTCCATCCTTGCTGCATGTTTATCTTTACGTTGATAGCTTCCCTTCCCTTTCTTGTTCTTCTCTACACGCTGCCTGAATAATGGATCGTGGAGAAGTGCCTCAATGGCGTTATCTTTAATTTGCCCTTTGGTATGCTGATAGCGACTCATAGTAACTCCAGTACATGTGTGAATTCCGCGCGAGTGTAGATCCGCGCGCACAAAAAATCAACGGCTGGCATTGCCGTTACTGGCGCCTTGCTCAAGGGCCTCGAGGATCGAACAGTAAACGCTGCTGTGAGCTGTGCCGCAGCAGGCGTCGTTGAGCCGTTGCAGAGAGCGACGCATCGTTTGTAGCTCGTTGATCCTCGCCTCAACTTCGCTTAATCGCGCCTGAACGATCCCTTTCGACTCCTGACAGGTGTGATGTTCCGGATCGATACGGATCGACAATAATTCGCGGATCGCTTCCAGAGTAAAGCCCAGCTGACGGGCATAGCGAATAAAGCGCAGACGCTGAAGATCGTTATCCGAGTAAAGACGAAATCCCCCCTCAGTGCGCACGTCATGATCCATCATTTGCTGTTTTTCATAATAACGGATGGTATCTGGCGTCACATCAGCCAGTTTTGCCAGCTCACCAATACGATACATATTCACTCCTGATTGATTTTATGCAGCAACGCATCGGCGTACTCACCGCGTAAAAAGTCGGTGTTCAGTCCTGCCTGACGCAGCTTAAGCTCGAGCAGAGCAAGGCGCTTGCTGAGTTCGCCATGCCGCGGGTCGTCCTGACGCACACCCTTAAGCAAGTCTGCCAGAGCCACCGCCTCTCTGCGCTGCTCCAGCTCCGGGGGAAGACACCCTGCATTCTTCAGAAGGCGATAGCCTGCCCGCAGCTCGGCCGGTACATGCGAATCGTCATCGAGAGTTAGCGGCTCGCCGCTACCGGGTAAATTATCGAACTCGCCTTTGGTTTGGGCATCAAGGATATGGCGTTCTGCCCACTGATCCAGTAACCACATTCTACGGCTCCGAGGGATGAACAAAAAGAGTACAGATATTGTAGTGAAGTGGGGATGAGGTAGATATAAAAAAACCCGCCGGGGCGGGTTTTTTTACGTTACTACAGATTACTCTGCAGCAGCTTCTGCTTTCGGCTCAGCACGATCAACCAGCTCGATGTATGCCATCGGCGCGTTGTCGCCTGCACGGAAGCCACACTTCAGAATGCGAGTGTAACCACCGGCGCGGCTCGCGAAACGCGGGCCCAGCTCGTTAAACAGTTTTGCCACGATCTCGTTGTCACGAGTGCGGGCGAATGCCAGACGACGATTAGCAACGCTATCAGTCTTGGCAAGAGTAATCAGCGGCTCAACTACGCGACGCAGTTCTTTCGCTTTCGGCAGGGTCGTCTTGATGATTTCATGACGAACCAGCGAACCTGCCATGTTACGGAACATAGCCTGGCGATGGCTGCTGTTGCGGTTCAGTTGACGACCACTCTTACGATGGCGCATGACCTTATCCTTCTCAGTAAAACCTTAACCTGTGATCCGGTTACTCGTCAGCAATGCTTGCTGGTGGCCAGTTTTCCAGGCGCATGCCCAGAGACAGTCCACGGGAAGCCAGCACGTCTTTAATCTCAGTAAGAGATTTTTTACCCAGGTTCGGCGTTTTCAGCAACTCAACCTCGGTACGCTGTACCAGATCACCGATATAGTGGATAGCTTCTGCCTTGAGGCAGTTAGCAGAGCGGACAGTCAATTCCAGATCGTCAACAGGGCGCAGCAGGATCGGATCGAATTCTGGTTTCTCTTCTTTCACTTCTGGCTGACGTACATCACGTAAGTCAACAAAAGCTTCCAGTTGTTCAGCCAGGATGGTTGCCGCACGACGAATCGCCTCTTCAGGATCGATTGTGCCGTTGGTTTCCATTTCGATGACCAGCTTGTCCAGGTCGGTACGCTGTTCTACACGCGCAGCTTCAACATTGTAGGCAATACGCTCTACAGGGCTGTAGCAGGCGTCGACCAGCAGACGGCCGATTGGGCGCTCATCTTCTTCCGAATGAATTCGGGCAGAAGCCGGCACATAACCGCGACCGCGCTGAACTTTGATACGCATGCTGATAGCAGCGTTCTCATCAGTCAGGTGGCAAATCACGTGCTGCGGCTTGACGATTTCGACATCACCGTCGTGGGTAATGTCGGCTGCGGTCACAGGGCCAATGCCAGATTTATTCAAAGTAAGGATGACTTCATCTTTACCCTGAACTCTCACCGCCAGCCCTTTCAGGTTGAGCAGGATTTCAAGGATGTCTTCCTGAACGCCTTCTTTGGTGCTGTACTCGTGCAGTACACCATCAATCTCAACCTCGGTCACCGCGCAACCCGGCATCGATGAGAGCAGAATACGGCGCAGTGCGTTACCCAGAGTATGGCCGAAGCCACGCTCTAAAGGCTCAAGGGTCACCTTGGCGTGCGTCGAACTCACTTGCTCGATATCGACCAGGCGCGGTTTTAGAAACTCTGTCACAGAACCCTGCATTGTGTCCTCTCTTTGGTACTAAGCTTTACTTGGAGTAAAGCTCGACGATCAGGTGTTCGTTAATGTCCGCAGACAGATCAGAACGCTCCGGCTGACGCTTGAACGTACCTTCCATCTTGCCAGCATCAACTTCCAGCCAGGTTGGCTTTTCACGCTGCTCAGCCAGCTCCAGAGCGGCTTTCACGCGAGATTGCTTTTTCGCTTTCTCACGAATGCTGACAACGTCATTCGCTTTAACCTGATAAGAAGCGATGTTAACAACACGACCGTTTACCATAATCGCTTTGTGGCTAACCAGCTGGCGTGCTTCAGCACGAGTGGCGCCGAAGCCCATACGGTATACAACGTTGTCCAGACGACCTTCCAGCAGAGCCAACAGGTTTTCACCGGTGTTGCCTTTCAGACGTGCTGCTTCTTTATAGTAGTTACGGAACTGACGCTCCAGCACACCGTACATACGGCGAACTTTTTGCTTTTCACGCAACTGCACACCATAGTCAGACAGACGCGGCTTACGCGCACCGTGCTGGCCAGGAGCTTGTTCAATTTTACACTTGGTATCGATCGCGCGAACGCCAGACTTAAGGAATAAGTCGGTGCCCTCACGACGGCTCAGCTTGAGCTTAGGACCCAAATATCTTGCCATTTTCTTTCTCCAACTAACCTGGAAAACGCAGCGTTATACGCGACGTTTTTTCGGCGGACGACAACCGTTATGAGGGATCGGAGTCACATCAGTAATATTAGTGATGCGGAAACCAGCGGCGTTCAGTGCACGAATGGTAGATTCGCGACCCGGACCCGGACCTTTGACCATAACTTCCAGATTCTTGATGCCGTATTCTTTTACGGCTTCTGCGCAACGCTCTGCTGCAACCTGAGCTGCGAACGGAGTGGATTTGCGAGAACCACGGAAACCGGAACCACCGGCTGTTGCCCAACCCAGTGCGTTACCCTGACGATCAGTAATGGTAACGATGGTGTTGTTAAAAGAAGCATGGATATGAGCCACGCCGTCAGAGACTTGTTTTCTTACACGCTTACGTGCACGAATTGGTGCCTTTGCCATTATTCAATCACCCCGATTATTTCTTGATCGGTTTACGCGGACCCTTACGGGTACGTGCGTTGGTCTTGGTACGCTGACCGCGAACCGGGAGACCACGACGATGACGCAAACCACGGTAGCAACCAAGGTCCATCAGACGCTTGATGCTCAGGGTGATTTCACGGCGCAGATCACCTTCAACGACAAATTTACCTACTGCTTCACGCAGAATATCAATTTGTTCTTCAGACAGCTCACTGATCTTAACATTTTCAGCGATGCCCGTTTCAGCGCAGATGGCTTTAGAACGGGTTTTGCCGATACCGAAAATAGCGGTTAAAGCGATTACGGTATGTTTGTGATCAGGAATGTTAATGCCTGCTATACGGGCCACTATGCACTCCTACTATTTAATATGTACGCACCATGCTGAAAAGCCCGTTTTCAGGATACTCAAATGGAAACGTACAGACATACAAAAGATTGGCTGGCTAATCTAGCCAGCTCAATCCAACTTTGCAAGAAAAATATGCGAAAAAATCAGCCTTGGCGCTGTTTATGCTTCGGCTCGGCACTGCAAATCACACGGATGACGCCATCACGCTTAACGATTTTGCAGTTACGGCATAATTTCTTGACGGAAGCACGAACTTTCATTTTTACTCTCCGTAACTTCTCGGGCGACCAGTTTTAGCGGCCGTAGCCTTTCAGGTTCGCCTTCTTCAATGCAGACTCATACTGACTGGACATCATCAGAGTTTGCACTTGAGCCATAAAGTCCATAATCACGACAACAACGATAAGCAGCGAGGTCCCACCGAAGTAGAACGGCACTTTCATCGCGTCACGCATGAACTCCGGGATCAGGCAGATAAAAGTAATGTACAACGCACCAACCAGAGTCAGGCGAGTCATCACTTTATCGATATACTTCGCCGTTTGCTCTCCCGGACGAATTCCTGGTACAAATGCACCGGACTTCTTCAGGTTATCTGCTGTTTCACGCGGGTTGAAAACCAACGCCGTGTAGAAGAAACAGAAGAAGATGATTGCAGACGCATAGAGTAACACATAAAGCGGTTGCCCAGGCTGCAAATACAGCGAAATTGTTGTCAGCCAGTTCCAACCAGTACCACCCCCGAACCATGACGTGATGGTTGCCGGGAACAGTATAATACTGGAAGCGAAGATTGCCGGGATTACCCCCGCCATATTCACTTTCAGCGGTAAATGTGTGCTCTGTGCAGCATAGACACGACGACCCTGTTGACGTTTCGCGTAGTTTACCACAATGCGGCGTTGACCACGTTCAACGAATACAACAAAGAAGGTCACTGCAAATACTAATACTGCAACCAACAGCAACAGGAGGAAGTGCAGGTCGCCTTGACGCGCTTGCTCGATAGTATGGGCGATGGCCGGCGGGAGTCCCGCAACGATACCGGCGAAGATAATGATCGAGATACCGTTACCGATACCGCGTTCAGTTATCTGCTCGCCGAGCCACATCAGGAACATAGTCCCTGTGACCAGACTGACAACAGCGGTGAAATAGAATGCAAAGCCTGGATTAATCACCAGGCCCTGCATACCAGGCATATTCGGCAGACCGGTAGCAATACCGATCGACTGGAATATCGCCAGCACCAGAGTACCGTAGCGGGTGTACTGGCTGATCTTACGACGACCAGACTCCCCTTCTTTCTTCAGTTCTGCCAGCGGTTGATAAACCACCGTCAGCAGCTGCACGATGATAGATGCCGAAATGTACGGCATAATCCCCAGTGCAAAGATAGAAGCACGGCTGAGAGCACCACCAGAGAACATGTTGAACATTTCAATGATGGTGCCTCGCTGTTGCTCAAGCAGTTTGGCAAGTACAGCGGCATCAATACCAGGGATCGGAATAAAAGAGCCAATACGGAACACTATCAGCGCACCGACCACAAACAGAAGTCTGCGTTTCAGTTCGCCAAGGCCACCTTTGGCACTTTGAAAATCTAATCCCGGTTGTTTAGCCATCTGCTACTTATTCCTCAATTTTACCGCCAGCAGCTTCGATAGCAGCACGAGCACCTTTAGTCACACGCAGGCCACGAACAGTTACCGGACGAGTTACCTCACCAGACAGGATCACTTTCGCGAACTCGATCTGGACACCGATAATGTTAGCCGCTTTCAGCGCGTTCAGGTCTACTACATCGCCTTCTACGTGAGCCAGATCGGAGAGACGGATCTCTGCGGTGATCATCGCTTTACGAGAAGTGAAGCCGAATTTCGGCAGACGACGGTACAGAGGCATCTGACCACCCTCGAAACCGCGACGTACGCCACCGCCAGAACGAGATTTCTGACCTTTGTGACCACGACCACCGGTTTTACCGAGGCCAGAACCGATACCACGACCCAGGCGTTTACCCGCCTTTTTGGAGCCTTCGGCCGGAGACAGAGTATTTAAACGCATCTCTTACTCCTCAACTTTAACCATGAAGGAAACCGCGTTGACCATACCACGAACAGCAGGAGTATCCTCGCGCTCTACGGTGTGACCAATACGACGCAGACCCAGGCCAAGCAGCGTTGCCTTGTGTTTCGGCAGACGACCGATTGCACTGCGGGTTTGAGTAATTTTAATAGTCTTTGCCATGGTTTATTTCCCCAGAATTTCTTCAACGGATTTACCACGCTTGGCAGCGACCATATCCGGGGACTTCATGTTTTCCAGACCGTCGATAGTTGCACGAACCACGTTAATCGGGTTGGTGGAACCATACGCTTTAGCCAGAACGTTACGAACCCCAGCGACTTCCAGAACGGCGCGCATTGCACCACCGGCGATGATACCGGTACCTTCGGAAGCCGGCTGCATGAATACACGAGAACCCGTGTGAGTACCCTTAACCGGGTGCTGCAGGGTGCCGTGGTTCAGCGCGACGTTAATCATATTGCGACGGGCTTTTTCCATCGCTTTCTGGATCGCTGCTGGAACTTCACGCGCTTTACCGTAACCAAAACCAACGCGACCGTTACCATCGCCTACTACAGTCAGAGCTGTGAAGGAGAAAATACGACCACCTTTAACGGTTTTAGATACGCGGTTTACCGCGATCAGCTTTTCCTGCAGTTCGCCAGCTTGTTTTTCGATGTGAGCCATCTTACACCTCTACCTTAGAACTGAAGGCCAGCTTCACGGGCAGCATCTGCCAGTGCCTGGACACGACCATGATATTGGAACCCGGAACGGTCAAAGGAAACATCTTTGATGCCTTTTTCCAGAGCGCGTTCAGCGACAGCTTTACCCACAGCTGCAGCAGCGTCTTTGTTACCGGTGTACTTCAGTTGTTCAGCGATAGCTTTTTCTACAGTAGAAGCAGCTACCAGAACTTCAGAACCATTCGGTGCAATTACCTGTGCGTAAATGTGACGCGGGGTACGATGTACCACCAGGCGAGTTGCGCCCAGCTCCTGGAGCTTGCGGCGTGCGCGGGTCGCACGACGGATACGAGCAGATTTCTTATCCATAGTGTTACCTTACTTCTTCTTAGCCTCTTTGGTACGCACGACTTCGTCGGCGTAACGAACACCCTTGCCTTTGTAAGGCTCAGGACGACGGTAGGCGCGCAGATCTGCTGCAACCTGGCCGATCACCTGCTTATCAGCGCCTTTCAGCACGATTTCAGTCTGAGTCGGACATTCTGCAGTGATACCCGCAGGCAGCTGATGATCAACCGGGTGAGAGAAACCTAAAGCCAGGTTTACTACATTCCCTTTGACCGCTGCACGATAACCTACACCAACCAGCTGCAGCTTCTTAGTGAAGCCTTCGGTAACACCGATAACCATTGAGTTCAGCAGGGCACGCGCGGTACCAGCCTGAGCCCAACCGTCTGCGTAACCATCACGCGGACCGAAGGTCAGTGCATTATCTGCATGTTTAACTTCAACAGCATCGTTGAGAGTACGAGTCAGCTCGCCGTTTTTACCTTTGATCGTAATAACCTGACCGTTGATTTTTACATCAACGCCGGCAGGAACAACGACCGGTGCTTTAGCAACACGAGACATTTTTTCCTCCGATTAGGCTACGTAGCAGATAATTTCGCCACCAAGACCAGCCTGGCGCGCTGCACGATCAGTCATAACACCTTTAGAGGTAGAAACAACTGCGATACCCAGACCGGCCATAACTTTCGGCAGCTCATCTTTTTTCTTATAGATGCGCAGACCTGGGCGGCTGACACGCTGAATGCTTTCTACAACAGCTTTACCCTGGAAATACTTAAGAGTCAGTTCCAGTTCCGGCTTGGTGTCGCCTTCAACTTTAAAATCTTCGATAAAACCTTCTTCCTTCAGCACGTTGGCGATTGCCACTTTCAGCTTGGAGGAAGGCATGGTGACCGCAGCTTTGTTCGCGGCCTGACCGTTACGGATACGGGTCAGCATATCCGCGATCGGATCTTGCATGCTCATCTGTCTTTACTCCCGTGATTCAATTGGTGACAATTACCAGCTAGCCTTTTTCAGACCCGGGATTTCACCGCGCATAGCGGCTTCACGGACCTTAATACGGCTCAACCCGAACTTCCGCAGGAAACCATGCGGACGACCTGTTTGACGGCAGCGGTTACGCTGACGAGACGGGCTGGAATCACGCGGCAGAGTCTGCAGCTTGAGAACGGCATTCCAACGATCTTCGTCGGTTGCGTTCACATCAGAGATGATAGCTTTCAGTTCAGCGCGTTTAGCGAAGAATTTATCAGCTAAAGCCACGCGCTTTACTTCGCGTGCTTTCATTGATTGCTTAGCCATTAAGTAACCCTACCTTACTTGCGGAACGGGAAGTCAAAGGCAGCCAGCAGAGCACGGCCTTCTTCGTCAGATTTCGCAGTAGTGGTAATGGTAATATCCAAACCACGAACGCGGTCGACTTTATCGTAGTCGATTTCTGGGAAGATGATCTGCTCACGGACACCCATGCTGTAGTTGCCACGACCGTCGAAAGACTTAGCGGACAGGCCGCGGAAGTCACGAATACGCGGTACAGCAATAGTGATCAGGCGCTCAAAGAACTCCCACATGCGTTCGCCACGCAGAGTTACTTTACAGCCGATCGGATAGCCCTGACGGATTTTGAAGCCTGCAACTGATTTGCGTGCTTTGGTGATCAGCGGTTTTTGACCGGAGATTGCTGCCAGGTCAGCTGCTGCGTTATCCAGCAGTTTCTTGTCAGCGATCGCTTCACCAACACCCATGTTCAGGGTGATCTTCTCGACCCGAGGGACTTGCATGACAGAATTGTAGTTAAACTCAGTCATGAGTTTCTTAACTACTTCGTCTTTGTAGTAATCATGCAGTTTCGCCATCGTACTACTCCAAATTACTTGATAGTTTCGCTGTTAGACTTGAAGAAACGGACTTTTTTGCCGTCTTCGAATCTAAAGCCTACACGGTCAGCCTTGCCGGTTGCCGCATTGAAGATTGCAACGTTAGAAACCTGAATTGCAGCTTCTTTTTCAACGATGCCGCCTGGTTGGTTCAGAGCCGGAACCGGCTTCTGGTGTTTCTTAACCAGGTTGATACCTTCAACAATGACCTTGCCGGAAGACAGGACATTCTTAACTTTACCGCGCTTACCTTTATCTTTACCGGTTAACACGATAACTTCGTCATCACGACGGATTTTCGCTGCCATGATTCGCTCCTTAGAGTACTTCTGGTGCCAGAGAGATAATTTTCATGAACTTCTCGGTACGAAGTTCACGAGTTACCGGCCCAAAAATACGCGTACCGATAGGCTGCTCGCTGTTATTGTTCAGAATAACGCATGCATTACCATCGAAGCGAATGACAGAACCGTCCGGGCGACGAACACCCTTCTTGGTGCGCACCACTACCGCCTTCAGCACATCACCTTTTTTGACCTTACCACGCGGAATTGCTTCTTTGATGGTGATCTTGATGATGTCGCCTACGCCTGCGTAGCGACGGTGCGAGCCACCCAGAACCTTGATACACATTACGCGACGTGCACCGGAGTTGTCGGCGACGTTCAGCATAGTCTGTTCTTGGATCATTTTAGTGCTCCGCTAATGTCAACTACTACTGAGACCCGAAAATTAGGGTCGTTAAAAAGCCCCATATCGAGGGCGCGGCATTATAACACCACAAACCAGATATGGGTAGAAAAAATAAACGGCTCATCGCTGAGCCGTTTATCCGTATCGAGAATGCGTACTCTATTACAGAACCGCTTTCTCTACAACGCGAACCAGCGTCCAGGACTTAGTCTTGGACAGCGGACGGCATTCGCGGATTTCAACCTTGTCGCCGATACCGCATTCGTTGTTCTCGTCATGTACGTGCAGTTTGGTCGTACGTTTGATGAATTTGCCGTAAACCGGGTGTTTCACCATACGTTCGATAGCAACAACAATGGATTTCTCCATTTTGTCGCTAACTACGCGACCTTGCAGAGTACGGATTTTATCGGTCATTACGCACCCGCCTTCTGAGTCAGTAAAGTCTTAACGCGTGCAACATCACGACGCACTTGCTTCAGCAGATGAGTCTGTTGCAGCTGGCCACTTGCAGCCTGCATGCGCAGGTTGAACTGCTCACGCAGCAGGTTCAGCAGCTCAGCGTTCAGCTCTTCAACGCTTTTTTCACGCAGCTCTTTTGCTTTCATTACATCACCGTCTTAGTTACAAAGGTGGTTTTGATCGGCAGTTTCGCTGCTGCCAGGCCGAATGCTTCACGGGCCAGCTCTTCCGGTACACCGTCCATTTCATACAGGACTTTACCCGGCTGAATCAAGGCAACCCAGTACTCCACGTTACCTTTACCTTTACCCATACGAACTTCCAGCGGCTTCTCGGTGATCGGTTTGTCCGGGAATACACGGATCCAGATCTTACCTTGACGCTTAACTGCACGGGTCATAGCACGACGTGCTGCTTCGATCTGACGTGCAGTCAGACGACCACGGCCAACAGCTTTCAGACCGAAAGTGCCGAAGCTAACATCCGTACCCTGCGCCAGACCACGGTTGCGGCCTTTGTGCACTTTACGGAATTTTGTACGCTTTGGTTGTAACATCAGCGACGCTCCTTATTTACGGCCTTTACGCTGCTGCTTTTTAGGTTGAGCAGCCGGTTCCGGTTGTTCAACAGCAGCCATACCACCCAGGATCTCACCTTTGAAGATCCATACCTTAACGCCGATTACACCGTAAGTGGTGTGCGCTTCAGAGGTGTTGTAGTCGATGTCAGCACGCAGAGTGTGCAGCGGTACGCGACCTTCACGGTACCATTCGGTACGTGCGATTTCCGCGCCGCCCAGACGGCCGCTAACTTCAACTTTGATACCTTTAGCGCCCAGACGCATTGCGTTCTGTACAGCACGCTTCATCGCACGACGGAACATAACGCGACGTTCCAGCTGAGAAGTGATGCTGTCAGCAACCAGTTTTGCGTCCAGTTCAGGTTTACGAACTTCGGCGATATTGATCTGTGCAGGTACGCCAGCGATATCCGCTACGACCTTGCGCAGTTTTTCTACGTCTTCGCCTTTCTTACCGATAACGATACCCGGGCGAGCGGTGTGAATGGTCACACGGATGCTCTTAGCCGGACGCTCGATAACGATGCGAGATACAGACGCTTTAGCCAGTTCTTTAGTCAGGAACTGACGTACTTTAAAATCGCTGTCCAGGTTGTCAGCGAATTCTTTGGTGTTCGCGAACCAGGTAGAGTTCCATGGTTTGACAATACCCAGGCGAATACCATTAGGATGTACTTTCTGACCCATTGCTAGTCTCCAGAGTCTCAGCGATCGGACACAACCACAGTGATGTGGCTGGTGCGCTTCAGGATGCGATCTGCACGACCTTTAGCACGCGGCATAATGCGCTTCATGCTCGGGCCTTCGTCTACGAAAATTTTCGCAACTTTCAGATCATCAATGTCAGCGCCATCGTTGTGTTCAGCGTTAGCAATGGCAGATTCCAGTACCTTCTTGACCAGTACAGCAGCTTTTTTGTTGGTGTAGGTCAGAATATCCAGGGCCTGCGACACTTTCTTACCGCGAATCAGGTCAGCTACAAGGCGAACCTTCTGAGCAGAAGAACGAGCATGGCGATGTTGAGCTAAAGTTTCCATCTCTTCCTCCTACCTTATTTCTTCTTCGCTTTTTTATCAGCAGCGTGGCCGCGATAAGTACGAGTCGGTGCGAATTCACCCAGTTTGTGACCGACCATTTCGTCGGAAACAAATACTGGAACGTGCTGACGACCATTATGGACAGCGATGGTCAAACCGATCATGTTAGGAAAGATCGTTGAACGACGGGACCAAGTGCGCAGGGGCTTCTTGTCTCCGCTTTCCACCGCTTTCTCTACCTTCTTCAGCAAGTGCAGGTCAATAAAAGGACCTTTCTTGAGAGAACGTGGCATGGCTTATCCTCTAAAATTATTTGCTACGGCGACGTACGATGAATTTATCAGTACGCTTGTTGCTGCGGGTCTTCTTACCTTTGGTCTGCAGGCCCCACGGGGATACCGGGTGCTTACCAAAGTTACGACCTTCACCACCACCATGTGGGTGGTCTACTGGGTTCATCGCAGTACCGCGAACGGTAGGACGAACACCACGCCAGCGTGCAGCACCTGCTTTACCCAGAACGCGCAGCATATGCTCAGCATTGCCAACTTCGCCCAGAGTAGCGCGGCAGTCTGCTTCGACTTTACGCATTTCACCAGAACGCAGACGCAGGGTGACATAAGCACCGTCGCGAGCAACGATCTGAACGTAAGTACCAGCGGAACGAGCCAGCTGACCGCCTTTACCTGGTTTCATTTCTACGTTATGAACGGTAGAACCAACCGGGATATTGCGCATCGGCAGGGTGTTGCCTGCTTTGATTGCAGCATCAACGCCAGACTGAATCTGGTCGCCAGCTTTCAGGCCTTTCGGGGCCAGGATGTAACGGCGCTCGCCGTCTTTGTACAGAACCAGCGCGATGTTCGCGGAGCGGTTCGGATCGTACTCAAGACGTTCAACAACTGCCGGGATACCATCTTTGTTGCGTTTGAAGTCAACAATACGGTAAGCCTGCTTGTGGCCACCACCGATATGACGGGTGGTGATACGGCCATTGTTGTTACGACCACCGGATTTGCTGTTTTTTTCCAGCAACGGAGCAAAAGGTTTGCCCTTGTGCAGCTCTGGGTTAACCACTTTAACGACGTGGCGACGACCCGGAGATGTCGGTTTACATTTAACAACTGCCATTGTATTACTCCTCCGACTTACTCAGCGCCGCCAACGAAGTCCAGATTCTGGCCTTCTTTCAGGGTGACGTAAGCTTTTTTCCAGTCGCTACGACGACCGATACGCTGTCCGTGACGTTTAACTTTCCCTTTAACAACCAGGGTGTTAACGACTTCGACTTCGACTTCAAACAGTTTCTGCACAGCAGCTTTGATTTCTGCTTTGGTCGCGTCTTTAGCAACTTTGAGAACGATGGTGTTTGTTTTTTCCATCGCAGTAGACGCTTTTTCAGAAACGTGCGGTGCGCGCAGCACCTTCAGCAGACGTTCTTCACGAATCATGCCAGCATCTCCTCAACTTGCTTAACAGCATCAGCAGTCATTACGACTTTGTCGAAGGCGATCAGGCTAACCGGGTCGATACCGTTCGCATCACGTACGTCAACCTTGTGCAGGTTACGTGCGGCCAGGAACAGGTTCTCGTCCAGCTCACCGGTGATGATCAGCACATCTTCCAGAGCCATGTCTTTCAGTTTCTGTGCCAGCAGCTTAGTTTTCGGCGCTTCAACAGAGAACTTCTCGACAACGATCAGACGATCCTGACGTACCAGTTCGGACAGGATGCTTTTCAGCGCGCCGCGGTACATCTTCTTGTTAACTTTTTGACTGTGGTCCTGCGGACGAGCAGCAAAGGTCACGCCACCGGAACGCCAGATCGGGCTCTTGATAGAACCAGAACGCGCACGGCCGGTACCTTTCTGGCGCCACGGTTTTTTACCGGAGCCAGTGATTTCAGCACGAGTCTTCTGAGCACGAGTGCCCTGACGCGCACCAGCTGCATAAGCAACAACAACCTGGTGAACCAGCGCTTCGTTGAAATCACGACCGAAGGTAGTTTCGGAAACAGTCAGCGCGCTCTGCGCGTCTTTCAATACTAATTCCATTGCTATCTCCTCACGCCTTCACAGCTGGTTTAACGATCAGGTCGCTACCGGTCGCACCCGGGACAGCACCTTTAACCAGCAGCAGGTTGCGCTCAGCGTCAACACGTACTACGTCCAGGCTCTGAACGGTTACACGCTCATTACCCAGCTGACCTGCCATTTTCTTGCCTTTGAACACTTTGCCCGGAGTCTGGTTCTGACCGATAGAACCCGGAACGCGGTGAGACAAGGAGTTACCGTGAGTAGCGTCCTGGGTACGGAAGTTCCAGCGCTTAACGGTACCAGCAAAACCTTTACCTTTAGAGGTACCGGTTACGTCAACTTTTTTAACGTCAGCAAACAGTTCAACGCTAATGTTCTGACCTACGGTGAATTCTTCGCCGTCAGCCAGACGGAATTCCCACAGACCACGGCCAGCTTCAACGCCAGCTTTAGCGAAGTGACCCGCTTCCGGCTTGGTTACACGGTTAGCTTTTTTAGCACCGGTGGTAACCTGGATTGCGCGGTAGCCATCGTTAGCCAGGTCTTTAACCTGAGTAACACGGTTTGCTTCAACTTCGATTACGGTTACTGGGATAGAAACGCCATCTTCAGTGAAGATGCGGGTCATGCCCACTTTTTTACCGACTAAACCAATCATTGTTTCAACCTCTCAATCGCTCGATGACCTGATTAACCCAGGCTGATCTGCACGTCTACACCGGCAGCCAGATCCAGACGCATCAGAGCATCAACGGTTTTTTCAGTTGGCTCAACGATGTCAACCAGACGCTTGTGAGTGCGAATTTCGTACTGGTCACGCGCGTCTTTGTTGACGTGCGGGGAGATCAGAACGGTAAAGCGCTCTTTGCGGGTCGGCAGCGGGATCGGACCACGGACTTGCGCACCAGTGCGCTTAGCAGTCTCGACGATTTCCGCGGTTGATTGATCGATCAGACGATGATCAAACGCTTTCAGGCGGATACGGATTCTTTGGTTCTGCATGAGACCAGAGCTCCAATTATTTTATAGACGAAATGATTACTCCTCATACCCATTACGATTGATGGGAGAGTGTAACCGTTCTTACATAGTCCCCCGATTGGGGACATTGTTTGATAACCCAACTGCGATTACCAGGGTTCATATTGAACCGGCCGTCAACTTTGACAGGCCCGCGCATTATACGCAAATTCTGGCGCTACGCAAGTGCTGTTTAGAAAATCATCACCAGGATTTGCGCGCCTTCGCGCTAGAGAATTGTACGTGCCGAAAACACGGCAAATTAACGCGGATGGCGCCATCCATTCCTGGAAAGTCCTTTTTGCACCAAACGGGGGTCAATAAGCATAGTGAGGCGATGTTCTTTGACGATTACGGGGTTAACCATGCTCGCCGCCCTCCCCTTCTTGCTGTGTTATAGCGGATTGACCTTAGCCTTATGCCACCAGGACCTGCGTCACGGCCTGCTGCCCGACCGTTACACCTGTCCCCTGCTGTGGAGTGGTTTACTTTTTTATCTCTGTCTGGCGCCGCACCACCTTCATGATGCCGTCTGGGGAGCGATAGGCGGCTATCTGTGTTTGGCTGCGCTTTACTGGCTATATCGCGGGATCCGCGGCTATGAGGGGTTGGGGTATGGGGATATCAAATATCTCGCCGCCCTAGGCGCCTGGCATGGCTGGCAATTGTTGCCGCAGCTGCTACTGGTAGCATCGCTGCTCGCTGGCACGGTGTGGGCAGTATCAGGTTTGCACGCCAGGTACGGCGGGAGCAGTAAATGGAGGGGGAACAACCCGCTGCCGTTTGGGCCATTTCTGACGGCCGCGGGTTTCTGCTGTGGGTGTCAGACGCTGGCTAGTCTGACACTTTGATCTGCGACTGCAGGTAATTTTGCAGGCCGATTTTGCCGATCAGATCGAGTTCGGTTTCCAGCCAGTCAATATGGCCTTCTTCATCCGCCAGGATCTCAATCATCATATCGCGGCTGACGTAGTCATGGACGCTGTCGGCATAGGCGATCGCCTCGCGCAGATTTTGCGCCCCTTCCAGCTCCAGTCTTAAATCGGACTGCAGCATCTCTTCTACATCTTCACCGATGCCAAGTTTGCCGAGATCCTGCAGATTAGGGATACCTTCGAGAAAAAGAATACGCTCGATGTATTTATCGGCATGCTTCATTTCGTCGATGGATTCGTGGTACTCGATATCGTTGAGGCGCATCAGGCCCCAGTTTTTGAACATTCTCGCATGGAGAAAGTACTGATTAATTGCGACCAGCTCATTTCCCAATAATTTATTGAGATAACTTATGATTTTGACATCACCTTTCATTATATAGTCCCTCCGCTTCCACTCATTGAAGCGTAGTCCGGCCTATAGGGATGTCAAAAGAGAAGCGTGGACTTCAGGCGATTTCTTTGAATTCCGGCATGGTGGTTAATTCATCTTCCATAACTTCCCGCGCCGCGCGAACACACTTACCGCATTGATTTCCAACGGGAACAAACTTACGTAATTGCTGAAAAGATTGCGGTTGAAACTGGCGGACAACCTGGCGAATTTTTTTATCGCTGATGCCATTGCACAAACAAACGTACATATAAACTCCCGTTCAATTTATGCACAAATATTAAATGAGAATAGTTATGATTACAATAGACCATTTACTCATTATCCGCCGCAGCGCACGTTATGAATCGCCAGCATAACCGCCTTTTTCGCTGAACGACGGACAGCAAAAAGGGCGCCGAAGCGCCCTTTTTTATTCAAAGCTAACGAATTAGCCCAGAACTTTAGCTACAACGCCCGCGCCAACGGTACGGCCGCCTTCACGGATTGCGAAACGCAGACCGTCGTCCATCGCGATCGGGTGGATCAGGGTAACAACCATTTTGATGTTGTCGCCCGGCATTACCATCTCTACGCCTTCCGGCAGTTCGATGGTGCCAGTCACGTCAGTTGTACGGAAGTAGAACTGCGGACGGTAGCCTTTGAAGAACGGAGTATGACGGCCGCCTTCGTCTTTGGACAGGATGTACACTTCAGATTCGAACTTGGTGT